>DATBBY010000166.1:0-22057 GCA_036270765.1 Candidatus Acidiferrum sp. | reverse complement strand
CTCGCAATCAGCCTCAAAACTCTGCACAATAAGCTCAAAGAATATGGCGCTGACCGCGCTGGCGCGGAATAGGGACTTTCATGCAGCTACGGCTGCGCACAAAATTAACCATTATTATGACCGGGCTGGTGCTGCTGGTGGTTGCAGTGTTGTCCGGCGTATTTCTGGCCCAACTTCTCGAGCAAACTCTACTTGAAACCGATGAGCGCGCCAGAGATCTTGCTCATCAGGTATTCGTCCAGGCGCAGCATGCGCTAGCAGACGCCGCCAACCAGGGACTTCGGCCCGCGTCTGATGATCCAGACGATATCCATGATTACGTTCGTCGCGCCTTTGAAATCAACGCCGGCTTGCAAGCTCAACTGGAAGCGGCCATCAGCTCTCCCTCAGTGTATGAAGTTTCCATTACGGATGACCAAGGACTGGTATTGATTTCAAATGACGAGTCACTGCCAGGCAAAACCCGGCCCCGCCGTCCCCCAATCTCGCAACTGGTGCAAAGCGGTTTCGTGAACCAGGTAAAAGTCCTGCGCGGACCATCGAAAATTTTTGAGTACGACTACCCCTTCAATATGGAAAAGAAACCATTCGGCGAAGTGCGGGTAGTGTTGTCCACGGGTTTGTTACTGAATGATATTGCCCCCAGCCTGAGAACCTCCGGAACCATTGTCCTGCTGGCTCTGGGAATCTGCACGCTCTTGGCTGCGGTCGTTAGCCGAGCGACACTAGCGCCCTTGCGAGACATTTCTGCACAGCTCGACAGAATTTCCGCCGGCCAATACGACATCCCATCGGGAAGCCTGAGTCTCTTTGGCGGCAGTGGCGACGAACTCGGCCAAGTAAGCAGGAAAATTACGCAAGTCGGCCAGCAACTTCGCGGTGTGCACGAGATTTTCAGCACCTTGCGCGAGAACATGAATTCCGTCATGGCCGGTCTTGAAGATGGCTTGCTGTTATTCACCAGAGACTCGCGCGCCGTAATGGTCAGCCCAGCGGCAGAAAAATTTCTAGGGGCGCCCTCGGGAGAATTTCTGGGCCGCCGGGTGGAGGACATTTTTCCCGAAGGACATCCGCTGCGCGCGGTGCTGCATCTGGAAGGCGATGACCTCAGCGAAGTAGCGGCGGAAACCGAACTGATGACCGCTGGCGTGGCCCGGCGCGTCGGCGTCAGCGTGCAGGCTATTCAGGAAGGCGGTGAACGCATCGGCGCGCTGGTTACGCTGCGTGATCTCGACTCCCTGGAAAGCATTAACACCCAGCTGCAGGTAAGCGAACGTCTCGCGGCGCTCGGCCGCATCACTGCCGGTGTTGCGCACGAAGTAAAAAACCCTCTGAATTCCATGCGCCTGTGGTTGGAAAATTTAAAGGAGTCTTTGCCGGCCGATCAGGAAAGCGGCGCACAACAAGCCGTTAGCGTGCTCGACAAAGAAATCGATCGCCTCGACGCGGTCGTCAAACGGTTCCTCGATTTCACCCGGCCCATGGATATTCGCCTGGAAGCCACGCAACTTTCTCAGTTACTGCCGGAAGTGTTGGAAATAGCGCAGCCTCAACTGCAGAAGGCCGGTATCCAACTGGCACAACTTTTGCCAATTGACGTTCCTGAAGTATACGTAGACCGTGCTTTACTGAAGCAAGCGGTGCTGAATCTGGTACTCAACGCGGCGGAAGCGATGCCCAATGGCGGCCAGTTGCGGCTGGTTCTTAGCCGGAGGGGCGAAATGGCGGAAATCACCGTGCAGGATACCGGCAAAGGCATTCCTCCGGAAAATAAGCAGAAGATTTTTCAGTTATTTTTCACCACACGGCCGGGAGGCAGCGGAATCGGTCTGGCAAGCGCTTTCAGAATTGTGCAACTTCACAACGGTTCGATAGACTTTACTTCGGAAGTAGGTCGTGGCACGACTTTCCGAATAGAGTTGCCTCTTGCGGCCTAGTTAACTAATGACGACGAACAAACCCCAGCACTGTTCCGTCAGGTCGCGCAGTCACGCGTGCGCTGCTCTTGTGTCTTGTTTTTGCGCAGCGCTATTGATCTCCGGATGCGCGGAGCGCAAGCCAGCGCCGGTCTCCTGGCGGGGCGCCGGACTCTCGCGGCCCATTGTGCCTGCCACAGTTAGCGCTCCAAAGCCTCGCCCATTACCCGATGACAGCGTCGACCCTGTACCGGAGCTGCAGCTGGAGCTTCCCCCGCCGCCGCCGCTACTGGCCGTGCACACCGCACCTGCCCGGCCACGAGTCACGCCCGCGCCTGCGGCTGAGAACACCGCCGAGAGGCCCGAAGCTCCGGTGATTGCGCCGCAAATGTCAGACGCGGAAGCCTCCGCGGCTAGACAACAAATGACCTCCAGCATCAGTGAAGCGGAGAGAAATCTGGCCCGTTCACAAGGCAGAACTCTAAATGCAACTCAATCGGACTTGGCAACGAAAATCAAACAATTTATCGGCGATGCGCAGTCAGCCAGTCGCGAGGGCGATTGGACACGCGCCCGCAGCCTGGCTACCAAGGCACAAGTTCTCTCAGAAGAGCTGGCTTCCTCCCTATAACTCCCAGTTCGCATTCGTCGTGTGCCTCCAGAAACTGATACATGAATCGCCGGCAGCGACCGGCCGCGGCGCCATGCGCTATGATTAATTCATGAAGACGTTTGATGTCGCAATCGCGGGCGGTGGGCTGATTGGCGCCACGATCGCCTTCGACTTGGCGCGTGCGGGCCTGCAGGTCGCGCTGTTTGACCGGCACGAGCCTGGCGAAGGCTCATCGTGGGCTGCCGCCGGAATATTGTCTCCGGCTCCCGAAAACGCGGGAATGATTACTACTGTTCCGCTGGGCCGCGCGAGCTTGCAGCTCTATCCCGAATTTGTCGCCGCCATCGAAGAAATTTCGGGCCAAAATGCCGGTTATCGAACGCGTGGAACGCTGGAGGCACTCTTCTCCACAGATGCGCAAGAGAAACTCAGCACCATCATCGCCTTGCATCACGGACTTGGATTAAAAGCAGAGCCAGTCAGAGCGGAAGATGCCCGCGAAATGGAGCCCGCATTGAGTCCCGAACTGGAGGCTGCGGTATTTCGACCCGACGAAGCGTGCGTCGATAATCGCGCACTGACAAAAGCCGTTTTAACCGCGGCGGAGCGCTGTGGCGCAAAAACTTTTGTGGGGTCTAACGTGCGATCCATCGCGAAGGACGGAAGGCGATGCGACGGATTGGTCGTGGACGGCGAAAAAGTACAGTCTCGTTGGACCGTTATTGCCGCCGGCTGCTACTGCGCAGAAATCGAAGGCGCTGCTCAGTACGCGCCTGTTCGTCCCGCCAAAGGCCAAATGATCGCCTTGCGCGGAAAAGATTTGAGTATCGAACGTGTATTGTGGTCCGATCACGTGTACCTGGTGCCAAGAAATGACGGAAGAATTCTTGCCGGCGCCACGGTTGAGTATGTCGGCTTCGAAAAGAAAGTAACTGCCGGAGGCGTGCAAAAAATCATCGCCGCAGCATTGCAGCTCGCGCCTGCTTTGGCCGATGCGCAACTCGAGGAAACCTGGGCGGGGTTGCGGCCGGACGCGCCCGATCATCTCCCAATTATCGGTCCTACCGATCTGGACGGCCTGCTAATCGCAACTGGGCACTTTCGCAGCGGAATTTTGCTTGCACCCATCACAGCGCAATTAATCCGGGAATGGATTACAACGCAAAATGTCAGACAGGATTGGGCGCGTTTCAGCCCTATGCGCTTCGGCGAGGTCGCCAGAGCAACAAATTCCTAAGAGTTTGCGCTTGAGAATGTAGAGAACGCGTTTTTACTGCTCACGCGCCGGTGGCGGCGTGATGGGCGAGAACTGGCCCACGTCCGTATAACGAAGCTGATCGCCTTCCAGAGACAAATCGCGTTCCAGCACAATGTCCAGCGTCGAGCCGCGTGGCAAGTGCGCTTCCGGCCCGCGAGTTAGCAACACCGCTGCCAACCCTGCAGCGCCCCCGATCCCTGCCCCGATGCCCAAGCCTTTCGCGCCCGAAGCAATCGCGCCGATACCCGCGCCAGTAGCGGTAGTCGTAGCAATCGTTTCCGCGTCTTTACCTTTTCCGCCGGGGCCGGTCACTTTGCCTTCCGAATCCATCGTTTCATTTCCACCACTGTCGGCACTGCGTGGAGCGCCGAGTAGATCCACGGTGTATCCGTTTGGAAAAATCAACGTGGTAAGCCGCATGCGGAATTCTCCGCGACCCTTGATTCGTCCTGGCCGCTTGGAATCCAGAAGTTCGCCGCGAACATAAGATCCGATGGGGATCACGATGCGATTATTCTGGGTAACAGGAAACGAGGTGCGCAGATAAACGGAATCACCGGCTTTCGCATCTCGTGTCGAAATGCCATTCTCCAGAACCACCGCCAGCCGCGTTCCCGCCGGAACCGTAATTCTTTCTGTAGTCCCGCTATGGCGAGGAATACTTGACCTGGCTACAGGACCAACTGCGGGCGGCGGCGAAGTTTGCGGGCCGTCAGGTTGCTGCGCAAAGATTCTCGGAGCGGATAGAATCAGCGCGCACGTTAAGGTCACTACGGCATATTTTATAATCGCGATTCGCTTCCTGGACGCGCGCTTCATGGGTATCTTCCCCTAACTTTTTGGTCCGATGCTGTCGCTGGAATGGAGGATGCCCACGGTATCACGTTTACATGCCGCGGTCTTGCCTAATTCAATATCACGAGCGGTGCTCATTGACCTGCCTGACAACGCAAGCTAGGCTGTCCTGACACTTGGAGGCCGTGATGGCAAAACTAGCGCTGATTTACGGGATGCGTCTTCTACCCGAAGACGATCTTGGCGAGGTACGCGACGCCACCGTGGTTTTGAAAAATGGGCGCAGCGCACGCGTGACCATGCACCTGATCGAAGGCAGCAAGGAAGAAATCGAGGCTACCTTCCGCCAATCCATGGAAGCGTTTTTCGAAATGTATCCTGAGATTTGAGAGAAGGCCTACAGGCGCCCCCTGCGCCACCTGTCGGACGTATGGCTTCTACCGGTTTCCGAAATTTTCCGGATCGGCGTTGGGATCGCCGAGCGTATCGTTGATGAGCACTGTGGATTGCCCAGTCAGCTCAAATCTTTTCCGGCATTTGTAACAGGCCACCAGATCGTCGAGCCTGACCATGTAGGAACTCGCCTTGGCGAAACGTTTCTTATCTTCCTCGCCGGCGCCGCGCGGCAATTCTCTTTTCTTGCGAGCCACCTTCCAGCGCACCGGGGCCTCAAATTCTCCACGGCAACTGGGGCAAATCAACTTTACCTTTCGTACTTCCTCTTTCTCGTTATAAAAAGAGCGTTCATCCATGGTTATTGCGCGGGAAGGTTCACCGCTTCATCGATTGTAACAAATTCAAGCCCCAGGTCACGCCAACGGGGTAGCCAGTATTCCAAAGCTTCCACGGTGGCGTGGCGGTCCGCATTCAAAAAACGGTAATCCCCATCGTGCAGGCAAAGAACGTCGCCGTGGCCTATTTGCGCAGTTTTTCCAGCGGTATTCCAGAACTCCACTCGCTTTGCTATGGGCTGCATTCGTCCTATTAGCCACGCCGCCGGTTTGGTCCGCCAATCTCCGGGCAAAAGGGTCCACAACGCCGTACGCATACCCATCCTCTTGGCGCTGGAAATCACCCACGGATTGCGCATTCCCCAAGGCGGACGAAACCAGTCAGGCGTCGTGCCGGTGATTGTACCGATCGCTTCGTTACACCTGCCCATTTGTTCTCTTATTTGCGTAGGTGTATTCCAAAAAAGATTGGCGTGCGTCGCCGTATGGTTCCCGATGGCATGCCCGCGAACGACAATTTCACGAACCATTTCCGGGCATTCCTGCGCGAATCGCCCCACCATAAAAAAAGTAACGCGTGCGTCGTATTGTTCCAACAGCCTCAATAGTTCGGGGGTGATCTTGGGATTGGGTCCATCGTCAAACGTAATTGCCAGTTTCCGCGGCGAGTTTGTTCGCCACACCATCGGGCCAAACAGTTCGGAACGCGGATGGACAGCGCCGTAAGCCGTCAAAGCAGCCGCCGTGAGAGCGACCGGCGTGCCAATAAGCCAGGGATTCACGAATTCATTCTCACATGCGTAAAGACCACGTCAGGTAGGAATTTTTGCCGTATATGCTTGTCGTTGCGTCCTCATGCGGGCTTGCGAATGGTATGTAGGTCGATCCCCAACTGCTGGCATTTCTTGTACAAGTGGCTGCGCTCTAATCCCAAAGCGCGCGCCACATTCGTCATGTGAAAATTCTGGCGTCGAATTTCAGAAATGAGCGTCTCGCGTTCGAACACCTCACTCTGCTCCGCAAGGGTACCGCTGGTTTCATGATGATTTGCACCTCCGACATTACTATCGCCCGGTTTGCTTCCGTAACTGGGGAGCACTAACCTCACGTCGTCTCCACTTACAGACTGTCCTTCCGAGAGCAGAATCAGCCGCTCCACCACGTTGCGCAGCTCGCGAACATTTCCCGGCCAGCTATATTGCCGCAACTCTTCAACCGCTTCGTCATCGAACGATTTTTGCTTCCAGCCATTCTGCGCGGCAACTTGATTCGCGAAATGCGCGATCAATTCCGGCATGTCTTCTTTTCTTTCTCGCAATGGCGGCACCCGTAACGGAAAAACATAAACCCGATGGAACAAATCCTGACGAAATCCATTTTCTTTTACAAGATTCTCCAGATTTCTGTGGGTAGCCACCAGCACTCGGACATTTACGCGGATGGGTTTGTCTCCGCCCACGCGTTCCACTTCTCCTTCTTCAAGAACGCGTAAAAGCTTTGCCTGCATCGCCAGAGGCATATCGCCGATCTCATCCAGAAACAACGTGCCACCTTCCGCCTGCTCGAACTTTCCAAGGTGCTTGGCCGCCGCTCCGGTAAAGGAACCCTTTTCATGGCCGAATAGCGCCGACTCAATCAGTTCCGCCGGCACCGCCGCGCAATTCAAGGTAACGAACGCGTTTTCTCTCCGCGGGGATTTTTCGTGAATTGCTCGCGCTACCAGCTCTTTGCCTGTGCCCGTTTCTCCCAGTATGCACACGCGCGTCTCACTGGCCGCGACACGCTCAATTTCGCCCAGGAGTTTTTTCATTGCCGCACCGCTACCCACCAACTCATGTTTCCCGATGCAGCGGCGCAGCTCCTGATTCTCACTCTCAAGACGCGTGATGCGCAGTGCGTTTTCGATGGTCAACAATAATTTGTCAGTCGAGAGAGGCTTTTCCAGGAAATCCAGCGCGCCAAGTTTCGTAGCACGAACCGCCATTTCGATGTTGGCCTGGCCCGAAATCATAATGATGGGCGTCTTTATGCCCAGGCTCTTCATCTCCTCCAGCAGATCCAGCCCCGTCTTCCCAGGCATGATCACATCGGAAAAAACTAAATCAAACGCCTCGCTGCGAAGAGTTTCCACTGCGCGCGTAGCATTGTCGCAAACCGTTACCTCGTGACCAGCCATGCGAAAGGCGCGCGAAAGCGAAGCCAGCGTGTTGGGGTCGTCATCTACCAGAAGCAAGTGGGCCTTGCGAGGCAAGCGGTCTCCTTGAAGTCTTAGTCCGACGCGGCGGCCAATGTGCTCGGGGTGGTCGGCTCGGATTTTGCGGCTACGACTTCAACACGGGGAGTTTCTGGGCGGTCCAACTGGTGTTGTGGCAAATCAATTCGAATGGTGGTGCCGCGGCCTTCCTCGCTGGAAATAGAAACGGTGCCATGGTGATCGCTCACGACAGACTGCACAATGGCCAGGCCGAGCCCTGTTCCCTGTGGTCTTGTGGTGTAGTAGGGCGTAAACAATCGCGCCGATTCTTCAGGCGTCAACCCGTTGCCGGTATCGGCAATTTCCACGCGAATCTTTCCGTCAAGATCCGAGGTTCGCAAGGTAAGCGTGCCGCCGGCAGGCATGGCATCCAGCGCGTTCAACACCACATTCTGAAACGCGCGATGCAGCAATTCAGGATCGCCATCAATCTCTGGCAAACTTTCTTTCAGAAACAGTTCGCGGGTGATGGCCGGCTTTCCAACTTCATTAAATTGCGCATCGAAAAGCCTCAGAACTTCGTGAAGCGATTCATTTACATTCATCCGCTCGAATCTTGGTGCGGGCATCCTCGAAAAATCACTGAAGCGCGCCACAATGGAATTCAAATTGGCCAATTCCGTTTTTAGTGTCGCGGTCGATTCGGTAAAAACTTCCATGAATTGTTCATGGTCCAGTTGCCTCGCGCGTTGCAGATTTTCCACGGTGATTTGGAGCGGGAACAGCGGGTTCCGCAACTCATGCGCCAATCTGCGCGCCAATTCCCGCCACGCGGCCACCCGTTCTGTTTGCAGCAACCGCTCCTTCTGGACGCCCAGCGTGCGGGTCATATCGTTAAACGCGGTCGCCAATTGTCCCACTTCGTCGTAGGTGCGCACATCAATCCGCGCATCCCATCTCCCTGATGCCACTTCGCGCGCCGCTACCGCCAACTCTTCCACCGGATGGGTAATTCGCGCCGAAAACCACCATATCAGTAGCAAGGCAATCAGCAGTGCGGCAGCGCCCACCGATGCGGCGATCCATTCGATGCGTTGCGTTAACAGCACCAATTCTCGCCGCGAGCTGCCCACCAACAATATTCCCAACAACTCGTTGTTCCGGCCGGTAAGTGGAATGGCGTGAAAGGTCTCCGCGCTCGCCGGATCCGCATTCCAATTGATGGTGCCGATAACCGGCCGCTGCGGCTGCTTTTTACTTTGTTCGATCAGCGGCGCGTATCCCTCCGGCTGTGGCACCGCCCCGCCTGTATCCGTTAATTGCGTGGGAGCAAAATCGGGATCCAGGTTCTGGTATAAAAGCGTCCGCATCCCCGCGGGTAGCACCAAGGAAGCAAGAAAATTCTGATCTAGGCGGCGCCCGCCGATGATGTAAAAATTCTTGTCTCCCACCGGCAAACTTCGCACCACCGACAACGAAAGCGCCACGCTGTCCGGTAACTCCTCTTTGGTCAGGAACGCGTGTGAGTCCCGCCAATTTTTATTGGCGATGACCCACTCGTTCTTATATCCAACTCGCGAAGGAAATTGCGCCGAGGAGATCAGCGTCCCGTCGGAATTGACGAACTGCACAAAATCCAGGCCATGATCCTGGGCCGCACCAGTGCCATCGTGCACATACAAAGATTGGTCGGCATTGGGGCGCGCCAAATCCAGGGCCATGCGCAACGTGATTTCCGCATTAGCGATATTTTCCACCTGGTGCACCACCTCTTCGCCGCGCTGCGCAAATTCCTTCTGGAATTGCGCCACCAGCGCCTCGGTGCGCTGTGCGTCCATCTCCTCAAATGCCGCGCGAGTGTAATGCGTCACGCCGTAAGCCACTACGGTGACCGACGCCACCACGGTCAGCATAAAAATCAGCAGCAACTTGGTGCGAAGACTCAACGAAATACCCCAGAAACTCTTTTCAGGCCATTTCCCCTAAATTCGCGTTGCCCTTCACGAAGAAGAAAGCATATCTCGATTAACCGTCGTGGTAAAACAGTCGGCAGCGGGATGGGCAAATCAGTTAGCCCATCCACGCCGCCTTTTGCGCTCCCCGTTATCGCGTTCAGCGTCAGGGACGCCGGGGAGCTTTGCCCTGTACTGCCGCGCTGGTCGTCGGTTGGCTGGACGGATCTGCATCGTCGACCGCGTTGCCGTTAGTGCTGCCCCGGCCCGAGAACGCCGAGCGCATCACGTCGCTGGCAAAGAAATTCCTGCCGTCCATGGGCACCATCATGATTTGCAGCTTATCCGAAAGGCGCTCGGCGATGATTTTTTGAATGAGCATCGGATTGGACTTCAGCACCGCTGCTTCAAATTTCATCCGCTCCGAATCCGCCGCTGCTGTTACCCGGATACGATTTGCTTCGGCCTCCGACAAATTCCTTTGGCGCTCCACTTCGGCTTTGCTGTCGATCACCTTAGCCTGCGCCGCGGCTTCCGCATTTTGCAGCGTAGCTTCCTTGCGCGCTTGCGCCTCCAGCTTGGTTTGTTCAATCTGCTTTTGTTTCAGTGGTAGCGTGTATTGCATCGCGTCCGATTCGGACTTGGCCTGCAGCACGCGTACTTGCGCCTGCGCTTCAGCTTGCTTCACCGAGCGAGCTTTCTGCGCTTCCGCTTCCAGTTCCGCGATCTTTACTTCCTTGAATTTAATATCCTGCTCGGTTGTGAGGCGCTCGTCTTCCTGCTCTTTCAGCAGCAACCCTTCGAGACCTTTGGCGTATTCCTCGGGTAATTGCAGGTCGCGCAGCAAGACTTCGCGCACCATGATGCCGTCGCTCGCCAGCCGCGCAGTGATGGCTTCCGCAGCTTTCGAACGTAGCTCTTCCCGCTTGGTCGCGAATATTTCCCGCGTCATATAGTTGGGAGCGAGTTGCCGGTAGATGGTCAATACTACTGGCGCGACCACCTGTTCGCCAACCGGTTGCGGCAGGTTCGTGTGAATGGAATCAAGACGCCGCGGATCGAGCCGGTAACGCACCGAAACCGCCAGCCCGATATTCAACCCTTCGCGTGCTTGAACCGAGAGAACTTCGCCTTTTTTCTTATCGGTCTCCGCAGCTACCGTCGAATACACCTGTTCGCGTGTGTCGTACAAAGCCACGCTATCGATGAGTGGCGTCACAATGTGGATCCCGGGATACAGCGTTCCGGGACGCGCGCCCCAAATCTGACTGATGCGCACTCCCGCCGAACCGTCGGGGACAACCACAATGCTTAGCGCCAGCAGCAATGGCAAAATTGCCGCGGTTGCCAATTGTTGCGCTCGCTTCCAACGCACCGGCGCCAAAGGGAGCGGCGGTAACGTCGCCGGCGCATCACTGTCACCATTTCCCTTTCGCTGGAGCAAGCGCCTCAGTCGTTCTGAGACATACACATCGTAAACAACCACCGCCCCGGCGCTGCCAAATAGGCCGGCACCGAGAAGCATCAATAGATATTTCAAAGCCAACATGATATTGCTCCCTTCTTTCTGTGATCCTGCAAATCAAAAACTGTTCGATTGATGTCGTCTCCCGGAATTAACTGGAGGCACGAGCACGTCGCAGTAAGGTGCCTGCCGCGGTTCTCGTCGATGGTCTGCCCGCAGTGGCCGGGCGCATCAGGTGAAAAGTCGCACGCAACAAAAGCCAATTGACCAGCGCCGCCGCACCGGCGGCAAATAGCGTGGTGATTACCAGCGTCGTGAAGTTCAGTATGGCCATCATGTGACTCTCCTTAAGTTCGCTATCGTTGAATCGCACGACCCACACCATCGCAAAGAGAAAGCAAGCAAACGGGTTATGGATGCCAAAGAGGAGTTGCTTTGTGTGAAGAGGAACACGCTGTGGCTACCCTGACTCGGCGCGGCCGGGTTTGGCGGAGTGCTCAATAAAGGGGTAATCTAGATATAGCAATCGAGGACGAAAGTGCCCGGGCGACGGCTAACCCGGCTTAGTCACGTATCATGCCAACGAAATCAGGCCTTCGAATCGGCAGCATCCTGGGGATCCCCATCTATCTGCACGCCAGTTGGCTGCTGATTTTTGCCTTGATTACGTATTCCTTGGGCACGCAATTCACAGACACCCATCCGCAATGGAGCTCCACGCAGCATTGGACCGTGGGCATCCTCACCAGCATCTTGTTTTTTGCTTCAGTCCTGTTCCACGAGCTTTCGCATAGCGTCGTCGCCATGCATTACAAGATCCGGGTGGCGTCCATCACCCTGTTTATTTTTGGCGGAGTCGCACGCATTGGCCGCGAGCCCTCGAAAGCAATTCAGGAATTCAACATCGCCATAGCCGGTCCGCTCTCCAGCTATTTTCTCTGCGCCTTTTTTTTTGGTTTAACTTTGTCGTTCCCCAATAGCGAGGCGCTTGGGGCTTTGGGCCTATGGTTGGCGCAGATCAATTTTGCAGTTGCCACCTTTAATTTATTGCCTGGCTTCCCACTGGATGGCGGCAGGATCTTTCGCGCTGCGGTGTGGGGCGCGACCAAAGACTTTACTCGCGCTACGCGCATCGCCGGCGTCAGCGGCCAATTGGTCGCTTACGGTCTGATTTTACTGGGCGCCTGGTTCGCAGCAGTTAAGCGAGATTGGCAGTCGGGACTGTGGTTGGCTTGTATCGGGTTTTATTTGCAGAGCGCGGCGCGCGACAGCATCGCGCAACTCGCCATACGCGAAACGCTGGCGGGCTTACGCGCTTCAGACGTAATGAATAACGAAGTTCCCATCATCAACCGCAATACTTCGCTCCAGGAATACAGCGCCGAAGTTCTAAGGACCGGTCGCCGCTGCCATCTGGTGGTGACCGAGGATCGCCTGGTGGGCATGATGAACGTCCAGGCCCTGAATTCCGTGCCACGCGACGAGTGGAACAGCAACTCTGTCCAGGCGGTCATGATCCCTCGCGAACGCATTTCCTGGGCAGCGCCTGACGAGCCTCTCCTCCGCTTGCTCGAAAGGCTGCTCGCCGCCGACATTAATCAAATGCCAGTGGTCAGCGTATCGGGTGAAGACGACGCGCAGGTGATTGGCATGGTTACCCGCGACTCGATCCTGCGCGTCATGCAGACCAGGGCTGAGCTGGGAAGCGCGATTGCTGCCAAGTAACGTCGGCAACAAACGCCCGGTATTTTTCAAATCCGGTTAACGGCCGCCGGAACATTCACATCAGCTTTGGCGCCTCGCCTGGATTCCAGTCGCATGGCCACGGCGTTCTTCGGCCGTAACGTAATCGACGCCAGCGGCACGATCTCCTGATTTGACATCATCCTCAATCGAAAGTGTTGCGCGACCGTCGCGAGCACCAACGTGGCTTCCATCAACGCAAACATATTGCCAATGCATTGGCGCGGCCCACCGCCAAATGGAAAATATGCAAACCGCGGCAGCCGCTTCTGTAGATCCCCTTCCCAGCGTTCGGGACGGAACTCGTCTGGCGCTTCATACCAGCGCGGATCGCGTTGCACCACCCATTGCGCGATCGCCACTCCAGTTCCTGCGGGCACCGGATAGCCGGCGATTTCATGATCTTCAATCGCCAAGCGTGCCATGCCCCAGGCCGGAGGATAGAGCCGCAGCGACTCCGTCAAAACGTGTCCCGCGTATCGCAATCTCGGCAAATCATCCATCGCCGGAGGTCGCCCTGCGAGCAACCCGTCCAGTTCTTGGTGTAATTTACGTTCTACCTCCGGGTGGGTCGCGAGCAGCCACCACGTCCAGGCCAGCAGATTTGCAGTGGTTTCATATCCCGCCAGAAACAGCGTCAGCGTTTCGTCACGTAATTGCTTATCGTCCATTCGCGAACCGTCTTCATCTCGCGCGGCCAATAACATAGACAAGAGATCCCCTGCATCGCCACCCGACGCGCGGCGCTCCGCAATCATGCGGAAGACAATTTTGTTCAACCGCCGAATCGCCAGGTTGGTCTGGATATTACGTGGGGTAGGAAGCCACTTGGGAGTAAAAATCAGTCGCCGAAAATCAGAACTAAAATCGAGCAGCATGGTGATGGTCTTGCCAATTTCTCGCGCGTCGCCCGCTACATCGGCGTCAAATAAAGTTTTGCCCACAATGTTTAGGGTGAGCTGCATCATCTCCTGATGCGCATCGACTTCCTGTCCGTGGCTCCAATGCTCCAACATTTGCTCGGTGTAACGCACCATCGTTTCGCCGTAAGAAGCGATCCGTGTGCGATGAAACGCAGGTTGCGCCAGCCGCCGCTGCCGTAGCCAGAAATCACCTTCGCTGGTCAGCAATCCATTTCCGAACAAGCGTTTGTTGGCCTGCAGCACGCGACCCTTTACAAATTTCCGCGGATGATTCACAAGCACGTCTTCGATGTAATCGGGATGAGAAATCAGATAGGTGCGGAAATGCAAAAATCGCAATCCGACAATATCGCCATACTGGCGGGCGGCGTTGGCCAGAAAAGTCAGCGGATCGCGCCGGAAAGGGCTGAATACGCCATCGAGTGCGCCGGGTTCTGGACCGGGAGGTATTTTAGAGGGAAGTTTGCCCTTCATCTTCGGATGTTAAGCGGAGCTAGTTGCGACGTCAATGCATCATCTTTTGTTGCAACGCTGTTCTCTTAAATGCGTTCTGCTCGTACTCGAAACCCTCCATTTCGATTGGTCACTCTAATGTTGGAAAATCCGGCGGCACACAGCCTGTCGTTCAACCCATCGGTTGAGACTGGCACGAAGGTGCTGCGGAAATGGGCCACGCGCGTTAGCCAACCATCCTGAATCTCAAGCGCTACAAAAACGCCGCCTGGCTTTAGCACCCTAAAGATTTCCGAGAAGGCTCGATCTTGCGCGTCACTCGAGCGCAGATGATGCAACACTAATATCGCGATAGCCGAGGTAAAGCTCTGGGAAGCAAACGGCAAAACCGAAGCATCTCCTTGAACTACGCCTGCAGCATCGATCTTGGTGTGCAACCTCACGCAGAAATCATGGCTGTATTCGAGGCTGGTGACGCTTCGCGCCCGCCGTCCCAGTTCCGTCGTGGCCGCACCTGGGCCAGCTCCGACCTCCAGGACATCTTCTCCTAGGTTCGTGCCCTCAAGCAGCCAGGGCAACCACCTGCGTTCGGTGATGTATCGCCAAAACCTTGAAGCACAGAACCAGTTTTCAAAGCTGTTCATACTCTGGATGATGACGCAGACTGCGCCGCATCTTCACAGCATTCCGTGGAGCCGCCGTAGGGCCGCCGCAAACTGGTCAGCATTGTAAGCAGAGGGATTTTCGAGTTGCTGAAATAACCCATTGATCGCGCCGCGTAGTTCCTCGGCGTTCTTTGGCTTGGTCTCCTTGCTATACGCGATATAGAGCGAATCAATGGCCATGGTGGCTTGTTCTGCGGCACGCTCGTCGGCCAGCGAAATATTCTCGGCGTCGCTAGTAATCTGCTGCAACACTCGAAGCGCCAATTCCTCATCGTATGGCATCGTCGCCAGACGCTCCGCCAGGCGCTGGGCGATCGGCTCAGCCAGTGAAGCCTCGGACGCCACCGCCGAGCGGTCAGGATTTAGTGTGCTCATCGTCCCAGCCAGCTTAACCAAATGTTGCTCTAACTCCTGCGCCGCCGCCGGATCCACCTGCTTAGCCAGCAGACGAAATACTATGTAGCGAGATTCATTCCACGGCGGATCCCCAGGCCGCCGCCCCGGATATTCGTGGGCCTGCCGCCAACTGTCTTTCGCGGGAACCAGCGCGTGATGGCATGCGAAGCATGAGAGCTCCGCATATTCTGGCCACACATCTTTTTTGTCGTAGCGTTCGCCCTTCGCTCTCCAACTAGATCTCTCCAGGGAAGCGCGCAATTGCACCGCTTGACCGGTGCTCCAGTCCCGCACGCCACTCCACGCTCCGGCCTCAACGGGCTTACCCGGCGCTGACTCACGTGGTGTCTTCCAATGACGTGGTTCCACCGCTGAAAATGAATCCAGCTCAAAATAAAGATCCGGATGACCAGCCGCAATCATTTCGTGATCGACAAATTTATTTTGCGTACCCAGGTGGCACTCCAAACATTTCTCAGTACGATGAATCACACTCCTGGTGTCCACCATACCCAGCGCAACGGATTTCTCATGCGTCCACTGCCTCTCAGTATGCGGCCCTAGCCATGCTGACGACGGGCCATGGCAATTCTCGCAGGACACTCCGTCCGACAGCTCGAACGTCCGCCCCCGCTGCGCGGGAGTGGTATAGAGCGCGTGGCACGCCAAACATTTCGGCGCGTCTTCCGCTTTGGAACCCAGCTTCAAAATCTGCGCCATGCGCTCGCCGATATCCCCGGCCAGCGCCTGGTAGGCCTTGCTGTGCTTGTCCTTGATAATCCACGTCGAGAATTCGTTTTGCAGGATGCGGCTATCAGCCACCGGCTTCACGCTGCCGTGGCAACTGGTGGCCGCGCACGAGCCCGGGCCGATGTATTTCGGTGAATCGTTCTCCGCCGCGCCAAAAGTCGGCAACTTACATAACACCAGCAATGCCGCGCACAAGCCAATACGCCGGGCGGAATGGAATGATTTAGGCATTCAGAGCGTTTGAGGCATTCGAGAGCTTCGCGATAGCCGAATAAATCTGTTCGCTTATATCCTCAGCGGTGCCGATTCGTCAACGAGCCTCGTCGGCTCTTGGCGCTTGCGCCAAAAACCAAAGAGCCGCTATTTACAGCCGCCCGCTCAGTAAGTAGTATGCATACGATTAATCCACTCCAAACGCGTCGTTCTTTAAATTACAGCGGCGTAAACACTTTGAGACGGGCGCAGTGATCTTCGACGACCTTCGCGCTATTCAAACTCATCACGGTTTTCTGCCCAAGGCGGAGCTAGAATCTCTTTCGCAACGTACCCAGACGCCGTTGTATCAGATTCACAGCGTCGCCAGCTTTTATCCCCATTTTCATTTAGCTGCTCCGCCAAAAGCCGATCTGCGTGTTTGCGCCGACATGAGTTGCCACCTGAATGGCGCGTCTGAATTATGCTCCGCCCTGCAATCCTCATTCGCCAATTCACGCCCGGAAGACGTGCAGATACGCGACGTATCGTGCCTGGGGCGCTGCGATCACGCGCCCGCAATTTCGCTGAACGACTACATTTTCACAGGCGTTACCGCCTCCGTGGCTGAGCAATTAACCCGCGCCGCGCTCCGCGGCGAGCCGTTACAGGACCTTCATCATGATTCCCCATCAGTCGTTTGCAAATCAGATCCTTACACGGGCCCCGCTCCCGCTGGAGAGAAATACGCCGTAACGCGAACCCTGGTGCAAACCCTGAATTGGGACGGCGTAATCGCTTCGCTCAAAGAATCTGAACTCCGCGGCATGGGCGGCGCAGGCTTTCCTACCAGCCTGAAATGGGACCTGGTGCGTAAGCAGCCTGACCCGGTGAAATATGTAGTCTGCAATGCCGATGAGAGTGAGCCTGGCACAATAAAAGATCGATTCATCCTCACGCACCTTCCACATCTGGTCATCGAAGGGATGATTATCGCGGGCCTGGTCACTGGCGCAAGAAAAGGTATCCTCTACATTCGACACGAATATCACGCCCAAGAAGAAATTCTTCGCACCGAGATCGCCCGGTGTTACGCGGAAAGGCTGCTTGGAAAGAATATTCTTAGCAGCGCACTTGGCTTCGACCTGGAAGTTTTTGTCAGTCCCGGCGGTTATATCTGCGGCGAAGAAACCGCGTTGCTCGAAGCCATCGAAGGCCGTCGCGCTGAGCCACGGAACAAGCCGCCGTTCCCCGTTCAGGCCGGGTTGTTCCAGAAACCCACCGTTCTGAATAACGTTGAAACTTTCGCGAACGTGCCGCAAATTCTCGCTCGCGGTGTCGAATGGTTTAAATCCCAGGGCCAAGGCAGTTCGCGCGGCCTGAAGTTTGTCGGCGTGAGTGGCCGCGTCGCTAATCCCGGTATTTTTGAAGTTCCCTCCGGCATCCCCATGCGCGAAGTCCTTTTCAAGTACGCCGGCGGAATTCGCGGCGGCCGGAGTTTGAAAGCCTTCGCGCCTTCCGGCCCTTCTTCGGGTTACTTACCTGCTTCGATGGTCGATGTGCGTCTGGATTTTAAGGCGCTTGCCGATGCCGGTTCCATGCTGGGCTCCGGCGCCATCGTCGTCTGCGATGACACTACCTGCATGCTGGACATGGCCCTGAACGCCGTGCGCTTCTATCGCAACGAGTCTTGCGGCAAGTGCGTGCCGTGCCGCGTAGGCTCGCAGAAAATGGTGGACCTGCTGGCGCGTTGGACCCAGAGCACGGTGTCGGAAACACAATATCGCGCCGACCTGGCGCTGCTGGACGAACTGTCTTTGGCCATGGGCCTCGCATCCATCTGCGGTCTTGGTCAAATTGTTCCTGCGCCCATCCAGTCGGTGTTGAAACATTTTCGCGCCGAAGTTGACGCTCACGTTTTGAATGGTCAATGCCCCAGCGGAATTTGTTTCACCAACCCGCCGCGCTCAGTCGAAACGGAAAGGGTAGGTATACGGCCGTGACGTTTACCTCCATAACTCACGATATAAATAAATAATGGCTACTGTGTCCTCACCTCCTGGACTCGTCAACATCACTATCGATGGCCGGGCAGTGTCTGTTACTCCCGGAACCAGCGTTTTCGACGCCGCGCGAATAAACGGCATCCCTATACCCACGCTGTGCCATCTGCAAAATGAAACTCCCGTGGGCGTTTGTCGCCTCTGCCTGGTCGACACGGGAGCGCGCGTTCTTAGCGCCTCTTGCGTTCGTCCCGTCGAACCCGGAATGAAAGTGGAAACCAATTCCGGCAACGTTTTGGCTGCCCGCAAAACCCTCCTGGAATTATTGATGGCCGATCATCCCTCGCCTTGCGCGCGCCAGGAAAAATCAGGAGATTGCGAGTTGGAAACCCTCGCAAAATCCGCAGGTATAGAGCAGTCTCGTTTCGCCAAACGTACGGTCGCGCGAGGACTCGACGATTCTTCGCTGGCCATCGCGGTCGATCATGACGCGTGCATCCTTTGCGATCGTTGCATTCGCGGCTGCGACGAAATCAAAAACAATTTTGTCCTCGGCCGCATGGGGAAAGGATATTCAACCGGCATCGCCTTCGATTTGAATGCGCCCATGGGCAATTCCACATGCATCTCCTGCGGCGAATGTATGGTCTCGTGTCCCACTGGCGCGCTCACCAACAAAGGCGTCGCCGGCACCTCCATCGCCGCCTCGGAGGACGGATATACCTTTCAAGCCGAAGAGCTTCTTCGCATCCCAGTATTCAAAGGCGTTTCCGGCACATTCCTGGAACTAAATCGCGGCGCAATCGTTAAAAGGCGATATCGCAAAGGTGAAGTGATCTGTCGCGAGGGCGAGTTTGGATCCACGGCGTTTTATATCGTCGAAGGCAACGCAAAAGTTTCCATTTCCAGCCCGATCGCGCACGTCAAGACTCACGGCGGCGCCAAGGGATTTTTCAAGCGCCTCACCAGCACACTGGTCGACCGTCGCGAGGATGTTCGCGACGAGGAAACTCGCGACCGCACCATCCCCATCGACGCCTCCGTCGACCTTAGCTATGGCAATCCTGTCGCCTCACTTGGTCCCGGCGATCTATTTGGCGAAATGACGTGTCTGAATTTTTATCCGCGGTCAGCCACCGTGCGCGCCGAATCCGATGTCGTTGCGTACGAAATGCTGCGCAATGTCCTCGACATCATGATGAAGAACAAAACTTTCCGAGCGCAGATCGACGCCAACTATCGCGCGCGCGCCTTGGAAAACCATCTTCGCGGCGTGCCCATGTTTGCCGATCTCTCGCCGGACTTCATCGATCACTTGAAGCAAAGCGTGGAACTGCAACGCTTCGCCCCCGGAGAAGTTATCGCGCGCCAGGGCGACCCCGCGGACAGCTTTTACCTCATACGCATTGGCTTCGTGAAAATCTCAGAAAATTATCCTGGTGGAGCGATGGTTCTCGCGTACCTCTCGCGCGGAGATTATTTCGGCGAAATTGGCTTGCTCGGTGGCGGAGTGCGCACCGCCATGTGCACCGCTTTGGATCATGTGGAAGTAGTTCGCATCGGCGGCGACGATTTTCGTCAGATGGTCGAGCGCTTCCCCGCAGTTCGAAAGGGCCTGGAAGCTGTCGCCGACGAGCGCCGCCTCGCCAATGAACAGCGTCTTAAGACCGTCGACTCCGTACCGCTGGATCAATTCCTTTCTCAGGGCCTGATGGAGGCCCAGAGTCTACTGGTCCTCGATCTGCAGAAATGCACGCGCTGTGACGCCTGCGTCAACGCTTGCGCGGACGCTCACGATGGTGTCACCCGTCTGGTTCGCGATGGTTTGCGCTTCGAGCAATATCTGATTGCCACCAGTTGCCGCCAGTGCCGCGATCCCCTGTGCATGGTGGGGTGCCCAGTGGGCTCCATTCGTCGCCGCAATTCGCTCGAAGTCATCATTGAAGATTGGTGCATCGGTTGTGGCCTTTGCGCGAGGAATTGTCCTTACGGCAATATTAATTTGCATCCGTTTCAGGTGATGAACGAAGATCCCGACCATCCCGGCCGAACCAAAGCGGTCGTAAAACAAAAGGCCACATCCTGCGATCTCTGCACCAATCTGGCGGAGCCGAGTTGTGTTTATGCATGCCCGCACGATGCAGCTCATCGCGTCGATCCCAAAAAGTTTTTCGCCGATGCTATCGGCCAGTTGCCCACCTACTAAGACGGAGCATTCGCGGATGCGCATCGACAGCACCCAACGCACTTGGGCCATCGCTTCCGCCATAATTTTTGCCGTCTCGGTTATCGGCTATATCGTCTACGCGCACAATTCCATTCACGGTCCCAGTGGTGGAAGCGCTATTGGGCTCACTTTCGGCGTCCTCGGTTTTGCGTTCATGCTTTTTGCCGCGCTGCTTGGCGCGCGGAAACGTGTGCCGGTATGGCGGCTAGGACGTGCCCAGGCCTGGATGCGCGGCCATCTCTGGCTTGGCGCACTCAGTTTGCCGATCATCCTTTTCCACGGCGGATTTCACTTTGGCGGCACACTCACGCGCGTGTTGATGTGGCTTCTTATCTTTACCGTGTTTAGCGGCCTTTTCGGCGCAGCGCTGCAGCACTACATTCCACGCGTAATGACCGCCGACGTGCCATTGGAAACCATCTACGATGAGATCGGTAATGTTCGCAACCTGCTGCTCGAGGAGGCCGACCGCGCTATGGAAGGTTTATGTGGTGCCATCGACTGCAGCAAAACCTCAGAGGAGCAAATCCAGCGCGCTGGTGGATTTACCGCCATGCGTCCGATGGCCGCGCCCACAAAAGGCAGCGCCGCCGTCGCGCCGGCCGCCGAAATTTTGTTGCTGAGCGAAGAAGAGAGCTCGCCGCTTCGTCATTTTTATTTCAATGAGGTGCGCCCTTTTCTTGCGCGCCCTGCAGAACACCGGTTGCTAGTCTCTGACGCGCACCGGTCCCAACTCGGATTTTCAGGCCTGCGCACGCTTCTCCCGGTGGGCGCTCATGCCACCGTCGATGATTTGGAGGACGTGTGCGAAGAAGCCCGACAACTCAAGAAGCAACAGCGGCTTTTTCGCTGGCTTCATCTCTGGCTGCTCGTGCACATTCCCATTTCGCTAGCCTTAATTGTATTAGGCGTTGTGCACGCCGTTATAGCAGTGAAGTATTGAGTGACGATTTTTGAAGTAACGCGTGCGCAATTGGCGCGTTCTGATCAGCGGTTTGAAAAACAACGTGGCTAGAACACGCACCACCAAAAAACTCGCGCAGCGCATCGACCTCAACTACTTCAAGAGATCGACTCCGCTGAAGCGTGCCAAGTTGTGGCTGAGTCTTCTTGTTCCGCTCTGGGCGATCGTCTGGATTTCCTGGCACGCGTTTCACAAAGACGCGCGTGTATACAGCAGCGGCCGCATGTCCGCGCCTCACGCTATCCTCGAAACACAATGCGCGGCCTGTCACGTCCAGAAGGCGTCGGTGTTTTCAGCCAAAGTTCAAAATCACGCTTGCCTCTCCTGTCATGACGGCCCCATCCACCACGCCAGTCAGGTGGGCACTCCCGATTGCGCGACGTGCCACACCGAGCATCGCGGCCGCATAAATATTGCCGCACCAAGCGAAAAATCCTGCACCGAGTGTCACGCCAACCTACGAACCTCGGGGGAGGCTTCCCATTACTCGCAGCACATCCGCGACTTGGCTGACGGCCATCCGGAATTCGCCGTGATACGCGAAAACCACCGGGATCCTTCAACCATAAAACTGAATCACGCCCTCCACTTGAAACCCATTCGCCGTGGCCCCACTGGGCCAATCGTGCAATTGGATTGCTCCGATTGTCATCGCCCCGCTGCCGCAAAAAGTTCCTGGTCGTATGGGGATGCCAGTTATGCGCCTGGCTCACCTACGAGCGAAGCCACAAGGACAACCGCGTCAAATGGAGGCGCATTACCCGCTCACAATCCACCGACCGGACGAGAATTGATGGCCCCAGTGACTTTCGCCAAT
>DATBBY010000165.1:0-4615 GCA_036270765.1 Candidatus Acidiferrum sp. | reverse complement strand
CATCGGCAGAGGATGCCGCGTTAGAAACCGGAATACAGTCATGAATGGTAATTCCACGAGGCTATGATTGCACGTAAGCTATTCCTGTTGAACTTTACTTTTGGAATCACACACCGCAGCACCTGGGTCTGGAATCATCCCCACTCATAGCGGGCTCGGAAATAATCCAACGCATTAACTGGTGTGAATGGCCTGGGCAAAGGGCACCGAATTGGCCCCTGTATCACTTTTCCCCTCCTCATAAGCTACCCCGTCAAGAAAGCATGCGGCGATTGGAGTTATTGAAGGCGGTTCAATCCATTGAAGGCCGCAGTTTTATAGCACTCCGCGAGGGTCGGGTAATTAAAGACAGTGTTCACGAAGTAGGTGACTTTGCCTTTAAGCAAAAAGACGGCCTGGCCGATATGCAACAACTCGGCGGCGTCTTCACCGAAAATATGCACGCCCAGCAACTCCAGGGTCTCGCGGTGAAACAAGAGCTTCAGTCTGCCTTCGGTATGACCGCTGATCTGGCCACGCGCAATCTCGCGATAATAGGCCACACCTACTTCATAGGGAACGTCGGCCTCGGTGAGTTGCTCCTCGGTCTTGCCGATAAATGAAATCTGCGGAATGGTATAGATGCCGTAGGGATAGCCTTCGGGGTCGCTGCTTACGGGAAGGCCGAACGCGCGTGCGCTGGCGATGCGGCCTTGTTCCATCGAGACCGAGGCCAAACTTGGAAACCCGATTACATCGCCGACGGCGAAAACATGTTTTTGCGAGGTACGAAAATCCGCATCCACGGTGATTCGTCCGCGGTCGTCAGCGGAAATGTCCGCAGCCTGGAGATTTAACCCGTCGACATTTCCATGACGGCCTACGGCGTAGAGCAGCGCATCAGCGATCACTCGTTTTTTGCTGACCAGGTTGGCGGCGACTTTTCCGTCGGGGAGTTCCTCGACGCTTTCGACTTCTTCATTCAGCCGCAAGGTCGCGCGATTATCGCGCAGGTGATACATAAGGGCTTCGACCATCTCGGTGTCCGCGAATTCCAGCAGCCGCGGGCGCTTCTCCACGATGATCACGCGGACGCCCAGCGTGGCGAACATGCAGGCGTACTCCACACCGATCACGCCGCCGCCGACAACGATGAGGGTGCGTGGAATTTGCGGCATGCTGAGAATTTGATCACTGCTGATAATATTTCGCCCATTGATGGGAACCTTGGGATTCATCGCAGGCTTCGTTCCCGTGGCGATTACCACGTAGTCCGCTTCGAACTCCCCGACGCTATTCAAACTCTGCACGCGAATATGATGCGCGTCCCGAAAGCTTCCGGTTCCGTGAAGCAGCGTCACACCATTACGCTTCAATTGGTCCTGTATCACGCCAACTTCATTTTCGACCACGTGTTGCACGCGGAAATTCAGGTCCGCCATGGCAACCGGCTCATTGCCGTTGGTGTGGCTGACGCCATAGAAATTCTTATCGTAAAAGCCGGACAGGTGAAGGACCGCTTCGCGCATGGTTTTGCTGGGAATGGTTCCGGTGTTAATGCACACCCCGCCCACCGAGGTTTGGCATTCGATAATCGCGGCCCGTTTGCCGGCCTTCGCAGCTTGAATAGCGGCGCGCTGTCCCCCGGGCCCAGAACCGATTACGATCAGGTCATACGTCAGAAGTCACCCCGCCAAATTCCGGATTTCGGCGCCCGTTATTAGTACCGCGATTTTAAGAATAAGAATAGATGGAGCACGCCAGTCGCCACACCTTTGCCCGATACCAGCGCCACGCGACAGAAACGGGTTGCGTTCGAGCCGCCAGTACAATTCACGAACCTCTCACTATAGTAGACACTAGCACCAGAAGTTTGTAACTCGCGCGCGACACGAACGTCACATGTATGTGAAAATTATGCATTGCCAGCACGTCAAAATATCGCTCTCGGTGGCACTATTAATTAAAGTGGCTGCTGGATTCCTGGTGTTCTCCATGATTCCAGGGACCGCCAGCGGACAAGACGCGTCGAATCCATCCACCGTAATCCAAAACATCGACGCCATATTCGCCCCTCTCGTTACCCCTCATTCGCCCGGCGTCGCGGTACTGGTCGTTAAGGACGGTAAAGAGCTTTTCGAGCGCGGCTACGGGGTTCGCGATCTACATAGCGCTGCGAAAATCGATCCACGCACCAATTTTCGCCTGGCTTCCTGCTCCAAACAATTTACGGCGATGGCTATTATGCTGCTCGTCCACGATGGAAAGCTCCGCTATGACCAGAAATTAACGGACGTCTTTCCAGATTTCCCCGCCTATGGGCGAGCGATTTCGATCCGCAATTTGTTGAATCACACTGGGGGCTTGCAAGATTACGAAACGCTGATGGAGCAGGCAGGAAACGCGGGGAAGTGGAATGAGGATCATCAGATTCAAGATGGCGAGGTCTTGATACTCCTTGAGCAAACCGACCACGGCATGTTTCAGCCGGGAAGGCGGTGGTACTACAGCAACTCGGGTTATGTGGTTTTGGGCTTAGTGGTCGCCAAAGTTTCCGGCCAGCCCTTCCCGGAATTTTTGCGCGAGCGCATTTTCGCGCCTCTCAAGATGGACAACACTGTGGCCTACGTAAAAGGCAAAAACGAAATCACCAATCGCGCTTACGGCCACACCAAGGAACGAGACAGATGGAAGCAAACCGATCAGAGCTCTACATCCGCCACGCTCGGCGATGGAGGCATCAATTCTTCTCTGGAAGACTTAGGAAAATGGGATGAAGCGCTACGCAGCAACAAACTTCTCAGCAAAGAAGAAATGCAACCCGCTTTGACCCCTGTTACTTTGCCTACCACATCTGTGAACGGCAACACTCAGCCACGCTGGCCGGCAAACTCCGACCGCCCGGAAGGCACGCCCGTCTCATACGGCTTCGGCTGGTTTCTCGACCCTTATCGCGGCCACCCGCGTATGTGGCATTACGGCGAAACCAGGGGCTTCCACTCCTACGTCGTTCGCTTTACAAAGCACGATCTCACCATCATCGTCCTTTGCAACCGCACCGATATAAGCCCCGAAGCACTAGCCCTCCAAGTTGCCGACCCGCTCCTGGTGTCACCAAAGTAGGTTTACTGCTCGTCATCAATCCTCGCGGTTGTGCATCCACGACAAAATCAATCCAACAACTAACCCAAGCCCACAAGTGCCAAGAATGAATAAGCGCGCGACGGGGATCGCAATCCACGCGATGATCACCAGCCCCAGCGAAACAATCGCACCTGCGCGCGTTCCGGGCACGGACACATTTCCAAACGCACTCAGCGTCGCTGGTCTTCGTTTCCCGGTTTTTGGGAGAGTTAACACGCCACTACCTTAGCGATTGAAGAGTTCGGCCTAAGACAGACCTGCGAGCTTGCCCAGGCCTTTCATTTTGCTTCGCGCGGCCATGGCGCCGTATTGCTTCATCATTTGGCGCATTTGCATGTATTGCTTGATGACCTGGTTTACGTCCTGGACGGTGGTACCGCTGCCTTTGGCGATGCGTTTGCGGCGCTTGCCGTCGATGACGTTGTGGTCGCGGCGCTCCTGGTGCGTCATGGAATTGATGATGGCTTCAACCTGCTTCAGCTTGCCTTCGTCCACTTTGGCGTCTTTGGGCAGAGCTTGCAGCGGACCGACTTTTGGCAACATGTCCACCAATTGCTCAAGCGGGCCCATCTTGCGGATTTGCTTGAGCTGATCGCGAAAATCTTCCAGCGTGAAGCCTTCGGTGCGCAGCTTGCGTTCCAGCTCGGCGGCCGCTTTCTTGTCTACGGCCTGCTCGGCGCGTTCGATCAGCGACATAATGTCGCCCATGCCCAGCACGCGCGACACGATGCGCTCGGGATAAAAACCCTCCAGCGCATCATATTTTTCGCCGAGGCCCACGAACTTTACGGGCGCGCCGGTCACTTTGCCGATGGAAAGCGCCGCGCCACCGCGCGCATCGCCGTCCAGCTTGGTGAGGATTACGCCCGTCAGGCCCAACCGCTTGTGAAATTCTCCCGCGGAGCGCACCGCGTCCTGTCCGATCATGGCGTCGGCGATAAAAAGAATTTCGCTGGGATTCAGTTCTTTCTTGAGCGTGCTCAATTCTTCCATCAGCGAATCATCGATGTGCAGGCGGCCAGCGGTGTCTACCAGGATTACGTCGCTGGCGGAAAGTTTCGCTTCTTTAATCGCGCCCTTAACAATTTCAATGGGCTTGTTGGTGCCCGTGCCTTGCCATATCGCGGTGCCCACTGCCTTGGCTACCTGCGACAGTTGTTCGCGAGCCGCCGGACGATACACGTCCGTCGAAACCACCAGCGGGCGGTGCCCGTGGAGCGCCAGCCACTTCGCCAGCTTTCCAGTGGTGGTGGTCTTACCAGAGCCCTGCAAGCCCACGATCATCCACACCGAAGGCGGCTTCGAAGCGAAAAGCGGTTTGGCGTGTTTGCCGAGCAACGTGGTGAGCTCATCGCGAACCGTCTTGACCACCTGCTGGTCCGGCGAAAGCTGCATCATCACTTCCGTGCCGATGGATTTTTCGCGGATGTTCTTCAGCAGCTCGTCGGCAACGCCAACATTGACGTCGCCTTCGAGCAGAGCTTCGCGAATT
>DATBBY010000164.1:0-30555 GCA_036270765.1 Candidatus Acidiferrum sp. | reverse complement strand
TTCCACCAAGGTGTGCGTATGTGATCCGCGGCAGGTCTGCACCGCGGCAACTTGCTTGGGGTTCTTGATGTCAGAAATATCGAAAATCCTCACGCCGCGGAAACGGTCTTTTTGTGCGGCCGGAATGCGACGTTTCTTTTCCTTTTCCTCTTCAGGGGTCGGCGGCGGTCCCGGTGGAAACCCTTGTGCGCCGCAATCCAGGCGTCCATTGGGCATTTCCACTGACATGAACAGCAGATTTTTATATACCGACACATCGCCTTGCCCGCCAGGGCACACAACGAAGTCAACAATGAAGCGTTCGCTGGGTTGGAGATGTCATAAATATTCACGCCATAAAAATTTCCCTGGAACAGGTGATTTCCCTGGAACGCAAAGTCCGAGTTGGCGAAAGCGAGTTGAGCGACCACCAACTGCGTCGGCTTGGGCAGCTTCGCGGCTCTACTCATGCCGAGCTGGCCAATCACCTTTTGCACCTTAGGATCGTCGGGGTCCGTGACGCCAAGTTGAAATGCGTCAGGCTTCTTGAGCAGCAAGAGGTGCTTGATGCCCATTGACGTTTCACCTGCGTCGTAAAGGCCCGGCGCCAGCTTGGCGCGGGGATCATTGGCGTCCGACCCAGACATGCCTGGGGGCAGCGCAGGAGCAGGCTCTGGCGCAAATGGGTCGTCTTTGTCTTCTTCATCCTCTTTGGCGTCCTTCGCGTCTTTGGTTTCTTTAGCGTCCTTGTCGTCTGGAGCCTTCGTGGATTCATGCGCGGGCGGCGGGGTTGTCGGCGTCTGGCCTTGCAGACGGCTCACACCGAAACATAAAATAATTGCAGCAGCCACCACACGCAATGCAACGACGTTGGACACTCGATTCATGATTTCCCCTGTAACGATTTGGTCTCCAGCATATTCTGCATAATTTTGATCTCCGCCCGTTGCGAATTATCCGCATCCGTCGCGAAGTTGAACAGCTCAGCATCCTGTCCCGCTCCGGCATTGTCGAACAAGTCCTTCACCATGGTCAGCGCGCCACCGTGATGCTGAATCATCCCGGTCAAAAACAAGTGATCGAACTCGGAGCCCTTAGCCTTGCGCAGCGCGCCCATTTGCTCCGTGGTAAGCATACCGGGCATCAGGGACGTTCGCTCATGCGACATATCCATGCCCGGCATTTCTGCGGTCGCCATGGAAAGGGATTGTCCGCGAGTTGCCAGCCAGCGCCGCATGAACTTTATTTCGTCCGACTGGGAGCTGCTGATACGCGCCCCCAGCGATCGAAGTTCTTTGTTTTCCGTATGCGACGGAATCAGCGCCGTCATCTCCACCGCTTGGGAGTGATGCATGATCATACCCTGCATAAATTGCACATCCGCTTTCGAAAGTGGCGGCAGGGCGCCCTTCGTCGAAGGTGGCAGTGTTTTAGTCGGCTTGCCAGGGGCCCCCGGTTGCACCACGACAGGGCTAGGAGGATCAGTCTGCTGCGCTTGCGCAGTGAAGCAAAGGAAGGGTGAGGACACGCTAGCGACGAGCAGCCCGCCACACAACATTATAGGTCGGGTTACCGAGTAAAGTATTCGAGTGCGGCGAAAACGGGAAAGCTTCCGCTTCGGCGCACAGCTAAACATTTTTCAAAGTTCTCACGCTAAAAAGGGAAGCGCCGACCGTTAAAACCGAGAATGCGCTTCCCTCCTGAAAATCTGCAGGAAACTCCCGCAAATTCGGGAAGCATAGCTTGGGTGCCACGGCTGATGGCGCACCAATTCGTATGATGCGCCTTTCGCCTATGGCGTTATCACGAGGAGTAGACCTTTAGCGGTCGCGATAGTGTTCGTGATCTTCGTCGCGCCAGTCGCGCTCGGTGTGCCAGCGGTGGTCGTCTTCATCCCACCAACGGTGATAAGTGCTCCAGCAATGCTCGCGGGCTTCATGCAAGTTGTGGCGGGCGTTCTCGGCTTGCGCACTGCGATACCCATGGTGCTCGATGGCCTCATGCAGCCTGTGATCGGCCTTTGCGATTCGACGATGACACTCTTCATAACGATCCGCGCGCAGACTTGGAGCCGCGCAGAACATTGTGAAACCGATCGCTGCCGTTGCGACAAGCGCCGTCCTTCCAAAATAATGCGGAAACCGTGCTATTAGGTTCATTAATCCCTCCGGTGGGAACTACAACTGCGAATTGCAGTTAATATACGACACATTTTTTGCTTTTGGAAAGCTCGATAGGAGCCGAGTTTCCTGTTGTTCAACACTCGGAGAGAGGTCCAACTGCGGATAAAACTATCGCGACCTGAATAGCCACGCCAAAAATGTCGCGCTTACAGCAGCAGGCGATCCCACATGCCGCCATACCTGACGCCACGAACCATTTCTTTCTGGTACATGCTCTGAGGGAATCCGGGTTCGATTTGGCTTGCTGTGTCGAGGGATTTCAATTGTTCGGCGGAGAGTTCCAGATCCAAACTGGCGAGATTGTCCTGGAGTTGAGATACTTTTCGCGCTCCGATGATCGGGATTACCGGCACCGTTCGATAGCGCAGCCATGCAAGCGCGACTTGTGCCATGCTGCGACCGGTCTGTTGGGAGACCGCCTTCACCGCCGGGACAATCGGCGCTGCGCGTTTTTCGTCTGGACGGAAGTCCTTCGTTCCCTCATTGGTCATCCGCGCGCCCTCGGCCTTGCCGTTGCCGTGATACTTCCCGGTGAGCACGCCACCCGCCAGCGGAGACCACGCCACAACTCCCACGTTCAACGCTTTCGACATGGGAATCAGGTCGCGCTCGACCGTCCGCTCAATGAGGCTGTACTCGATTTGCAACCCGATGAACTGTGTCCAGCCTCGAAGCTCCGCCAGAGTATTTGCTTGGGCGACCCACCAGGCGGGAGCGTCCGAGACGCCAACGTAGAGAACCTTGCGCTGGCGAACGAGATCGTCCAGACCGCGCATGACTTCTTCCACTGGTGTGATCCCATCCCAGACGTGCAACCAGTACAGGTCGATGTAGTCGGTTTGCAATCGCTTCAGACTGGCTTCCACGGCTTGCATCATATTCTTGCGATGATTGCCCGCGGCATTGGGATCTTTGCCAGGCGCGGCGAGGGAGTATTTCGTCGCTAATACAACGCTCTCGCGATGGCCTTGCATGAATTCTCCAAGGAATTTCTCACTGGTGCCGCCGGTGTAGAAATTCGCGGTGTCAATGAAGTTTCCGCCTGCCTCGCGGTACGTCTCATAAACCTTCTGAGCTTCCGCTTTCGGCGATCCCCAGCCCCACTCGTCGCCAAAGGTCATAGTGCCTAGAGACGCTTCGGAGACCCGCAGTCCGCTGTTGCCGAATAATCTGTATTTCATATTCGGGCTCCTTTTATTTGCTGTGTCGTTGGAATCGACGGATTCAGGAACTCAGGAATTGATTCAGCTCTCTGCCGTACGCGATCGATTGTCGAAACGCCCGTCTTCAAAAAACTCTCGCTAAGGGTCCAAAGAGCTTCAGCGGCTGCTTCATCAACGGCCCACGGGCGCACACCGCTGTTAAGTTCGCTGTCTGCCGGGACCAACTGCGCGATATCGCAGTCCTCGCAATAAACTCCGCCTTTGCCATTCAATTGCGGGCTGACGGCAGCCGAAATTGTCGTTGCCGCGCCTTCCTCGACTATTTTCAAACGCTCGGGAGCCTTGGTGACATCCGGAACCTTGGCCACGCCATTTTCTCGATAGATGCCGTGCGCGCTTAACTCTTCGTCGGTCATATATTTGAGAAGGTCGGCGAGGATTCCGCCGGATGCACGGCAAAAAGCGCGAATACCATGCTTCTGTCCCCGCTTGTCCAATTCAACGGCGAAGAGTGAATTTGCGCTCTTCGATTGCCCGCAAGCCACCCATTTGTCGTACGTCCGTTTCTTGAAATTCGGGTCCCTGAAATCGACTCCACTCCTTCTGTGCCCTCGCGAGGAAAGCGCCACCACCCGCGCTCCACTCGAATTCTTCAGCGCTTCCCACAGCCTGGCCGTCAATTGGAAATGTCCCAGGTGATTCGTTGCGAATTGCAGTTCATAACCGCGTTCGTCCCGCGTCAGCGGAGTTGCCATAACGCCCGCATTGTTGATGAGGAGATTAAGCGCACGATTTGATCTCTGGAATGCTTCGGCGAAGCGATCGATAGAATCTGGATTGCCCAGATCCAATTGGCCAACTTCCACGTTCTTCATTTTTGCGACAACTGCTTGCGCTTTCCTTGTGTCGCGGGAGCCGACAATTACCGTGGCCCCTGCATTGGAAAGCACTCGCGTCGTCTCCAGGCCAAGACCTGCGTGGCCACCGGTCACAATCGCGACCTTTCCTCGAAGTTCAATTCCTCCGAGGGCCTCTTCGGCAGTTGTTCTTGCCCCGAACCCGGATGGCAGCGGTTTTTGCTCAGTCACCATATTCGTTCCCCTATTTTTGCTGTTGATGTGATTACTCACTCATTTATACGATGTACGGGATCTGGACTTGGTTATACCGGCCCAGAACATTTGAAAGCCGCTATCCCGGTATTTATCCGCTTTGGATGGTTTCGACACCGTAAGGTCTATGGTCGCCTCTACCAAAGTTGCCAACGACCTCGAGATAAGCTCCGCCGGGAGATCATTCCGAAACAGACGCTGCTCAATTGCGTCACCAATCATGGTTTGGAACTCGACGAACGGCGCGCCACCGGCATCTTTAGACTCTTTAGTGAGTACCTCCGACACCTGTAGTTGCGCCAACACCTTGCGCTGCTTGGGATTGGCAATGCCCCAGTTCAGATACCGATCCCAAACATGTCGCAGCTTGCTACGAACATTCTTCTTCCGGGGGAAATCCGACATCATGGCGTCCGCGAGTTCCAGCTTAAGCTCGCGGTAAAGGGCATTGATCAGATCATCTTTCGTCTTGAAGTACGTAAACAGGGTTCCCTCAGCGATGCCAGCTTGTTTTGATATCTCTGACGTTGGGGCATCGGTAAGACCGCGCTCCGCGAATAGGCGGGTCGCGGCCTCCAGGATGGCATTTCGTTTGTCTTCGCTTCTCGGACGAGCCACCAGGCTCCTTCTATTACTGAGTGAATACTCAATTATATATAGGAAGTCCGATTATGGCAAGGCGAGGTGACCGCCCGAACCCGCGCTCAAACCTGCAGGGCGCAAAAAGGCCTATTGCGTGCTTGAGGCTGACAATCTTTTGTTACCGCTGGATTTCCAGCGGTTTCACTAATCTGAACGTCAAACCCGTCTCGGCCGGAAGTTGCACGTCGCGATTCCCGGTGAAGGCTGCTCCGCCGGCTCCGGCGCCAGCGCCAACTAAGCCGCCAATCAACGCGCCCTTCCCTCCCCCGGCCAATCCACCGATCAACGCGCCACCGCCTGCCCCGCCGCCAACCAAGGCTCCTGTGCGCTTGCCCTTTCCTTTTTTAGAAAGTTCTGGCGTGGCGGCGCGTATCTCATAGCGCTGGCCATTTACCTCAATACTGCGCAACGCAAGTCCAAGTTCCGACGCGCCCTTGAACCGGCCGGCCGCTTTGGCGCTCGTGACTACGCCCCTGGCGTGTGCGCCCTTGGAAATAACTTCCTGGCCATCCACCACGATGGGGTCAACGACTGTAGCGGAGAAGCCCTGCCCAACGCTGCTGGTTTTGGAGCTGAGCGATTGATCGAGCACGACTTCAATGCGAGTGCCTTCAGGAACAACAATTGGCGGGGGCGCCGGGGCCGGAGCCGGGGCATTTGCCGCCTGATTAGCCGCGTTTTGCGAATCCGTTGCAGCGGGCGCGCCGTTGCTAGACGCGGCTGGCTGATTGGATTTCTGGCATCCAGTCAAAACGAAACACAGGCAGACAAACGGCAGCGACGATAATGAAAAGGAGCGAGTCATAGTTACCTCTGGGCGGGCGCTTGGAATCCTGCTTTAACTGGTATACGGCCAAGCTTCCCGATTCAATTTAGAACGCACCATAAATATAACTCGGGCAGCGCTCGCGCCGGTTTTGTTTATCTGACCTTACGACGCAACTAATCAATACCGTAAATTAGGTACCTTGAGCCGCCTCGGCTGCACAAGAACATCTGATTGCACTTCAATAATTTGTGAGCAAAATGACAAAATACCAGTTTTTCACTACACATCCTGCTTGTGACACCAAATTTCTGTCGATACATGCGCCGGCGACGACTTGGTTAAGCGGGACTCGCTATTTTGCATTTACAACCAGAATGACTTTACCGGCTCCGCCCTTTGCTACAGCAGCGTGGCCCTTTTCCGCATCCTTCAACGGAAGTTTCGTGCCCAGGGGAATCACCAGCCGCTTCTCCTTTACCGCTTGGGCCATATGCACGAGGCCCTGGGTATCGGGCTGTACATATACCGGCACGACTTTGACGTCGGGGTAGTCTTTGGCATTCTGCGGAGCCCCGAGAACCGACGCGAAGACTCCGCCATTCTTCACTTTGGAAAGAAATTTTTCTGCGGTCTTGCCATTCACCGTATCGGCAACTGCGTCCACCGGCGACAGTTTTGCAATCGCGGCGTCATCGTCGGTTGCGATTACTTGATCAGCTCCGATGCTCGCCGCTTGCTGTAGCTGCTTTTTCAAAACGCCTGCGATTACGTTGGCGCCCCGCTCCTTCGCGGTAAACGCCGCCGAACGGCCAACACCTCCGGCCGCACCTGTCACGAGCACCGTCTGGCCTGCCCGAATATCCGTGCCCACGGTAATCAGCTGATTGCCGGTGCTGGAAACGAGCGGCAGAGCCGCGGCATCAACCGCATCAAAGCCATCAGGAATCTTTGCAACGTTCGCTGCTTTCACAACGCAAAGTTCGGCATAGGTTTGGTCCGCTATGCCAAATACTCGGTCGCCGACTGAAAAACCGCTGACGGCCGGCCCCAAGGCGCTAACCGTTCCAGAAAGGTCTGCGCCAATGACGCCGGGGAATTTGACGGGAAAAAAGTCCTTGGCCTCGCCAGAACGCCGCTTTAAGTCGATGGGATTAATACTTGTGGCTATGACCCGCACGAGCAACTCGCCTTCTCCCGGAATCGGATCAGGGAAATCTTCAAACCGCAGGACTTCCGGACCACCGTATTCATGAACAACGATTGCTTTCATGATTTACTCCTTCCTCCGGCCTGAAAGCCGCGGGCCCGTCGATACGCAAGTTCACATTTGCTCCAATCCATTTTACTGCTCGTAGTTCTCGACAATTTTGGCGGAGCGCTTTTTTGCTTTATCTGGATCGTCGCCGAACTCCTCGAGTGCGCGGCGCTGACGTAACAGATCCCAGTACTGGTCGAGCTCCACTTTCAACTCGGCCAAACGCTGCTGGTCGCCGACGTCAAGTTGGCCCTTGGCGTACAAAGTTTCTTCTTCTTTCACCAATTGATCAATGTGGCGTAGCACGGGTTTGTCTTTATTCTCTTTTGCCATAGGTGTCCTCTCTGAAATCAGGTTTAGACTAACCGATTTTGAAGATTGGATGATAGCCACACGGAAATGGGCTTAGCCACGTTTTGAAAAGCTTCTTGGGCCGGGTTCGCTCGTTCGCTTGTACACAATATCCGGAGTCAGCTGGGAAAAGGAGAAAGCGTTCATCCGTTAAGACCTATGAAACGCATTACTTCCGGATTGCCTCTCGGGAGCTGGCGCAATATTCGTAAACACCAGCGCGTTTCTCGGCTCTAATCGGGCGGACGAACCGATAACTTCCGGGTCACTCGGGAGTTGTTCGGCGATCTGATGCCACGTACGCTCTTGACGCAAAGGCGGCGATATTCCGAAGGGCGTGGCGACTCTGGCCGGCTTTGGCCGCCATCCGGATTCCGGCAAGCGTGCTCTCAAAAAAGTCGGCCATGCTCTCCAGATCCGCATCAGAGCGAATTTCTCTCTGTTTTTTTGCTCTCGTGAGCACTCGCATTAGGGTTTGACGCAGCACACGCGCCGCATTGCGTGAGATACGCGTTACGTCTCCATCTCGCTGACCGAATTCGGTGATGGCGTTGAGCCCCATACAGCCTTCTGCGCTGGACAAGTCCTTCCGTTGAGCGAATGTCATCAGGGCGTTTTGCACGGAGGCGAGGGCCGAGCCAGGTTTTTCCAATTCCACGTTGATGGAATGAACGCTCTCTGTGACGTACACCTCCAAGGCTTTCAAGAACAGCGCTCGCTTGTCGCTGAATGTGTCATACATGCTCTGCCGCCCGACTTCCATGACGCGCATCAAATCATCGGTGGATGTAGCGGCAAAGCCTTGCTGACAAAAAAGGCGTATCGCCTTGCGAAGCGCTTTCTCCTGATCAAACTCCTTCGGTCGCGCCATGTACCTCCTCCTTCTATGTTCCCGTTCCGGTTACGCGACGTATCCGCCGTCGATAGTGAGGCTGGCTCCGGTAATAAAGCCCGCTTCTTCCGACGCCAGGTAAGAGACGAAGCCGGCGACCTCCGATACCTCACCCATCCGTTTCAAAGGAACGAGCGACTTAACCCTCTCTGCGTGCGGTGAACCCATATCGGTGGCCGTCGGTCCCGGTTGAACATTATTGACCGTGATGGCACGCGGGGCGAGATCGATGGCTGCGCCGCGAACAAGTCCTGTGAGCGCAGCCTTGGTCATGCTGTAGACACTTCCGCCAGGGAAAGCAGTGCGGATAGCTGTGATGCTACCGATGATAACGATCCGGCCGCCGTCGTTCATTTGTTGGGCGGCTGCTTGAATACCGACGAAGGCGGCACGGACGTTGATGGCCACCATGCGGTCGAAGCCTTCGAGTGTATAAGTGTCGATTGTGCCCCTGGTCAGAATGCCCGCGTTGCTGACGAAGATGTCAAGAGTGCCGAAGGCTTCTGCAGCTCTGGTCACAGCGGCCCGGAGCTCTTCGGCCGAGCCGCTGTCGGCCTTGAGAGATAGCGCCTTGCCTCCTGCGGGTTCGATTTCGCGAACAAGTTCGAGGGCTTTTTCTGGGGAACTGGAATACGTGAAGGCAACGGACGCGCCATCCGCCGCGAGCCGGCGGACGATGCCTGCTCCGATGCCTCTTGAACCACCCGTAACGAGAGCTACTTTGCCTTTGAACGATTTTGCTTGCATATGGCCACCAAAGCCTCCAGGTCATCCATTATGTCATATTATGGATTGTTCTGTCCAGAATGAGCATATACCCGGCGCGGCGCAAATAAGGGCAAACGAACCGAATGAGAAATCATCTGCATAAGGAATTTGCACCCCGCTCCGGGCAAGACTGTGGAGACAAGAGCATGGTTTATCCGGCTTTCCCGGCGAAATTAGTCCTGCGAAGTCGGCTTCTCTCGAGCAATAGCTCGAATCGCCGCTAGCGCGTTTCTCGGTACTGATTCGCGTAAGATATTTAGACTCCCGACGACCAGTTTCTTGAAAGCCTACAGTTGACGATAGCGATTGACGGAGGATTCCAATACGGACTCACTAGCCACGATCCAACCAGGGCGCTTGGAGGGCTTGAACATTAACGGCATCCATACCTTCCTCGGCATTCCTTATGCGAACCTCCCGTCGGTCCGTTGCGATGGCGCGCTCCCGAGCCGCCTGAGCGATGGGGAGGAGTGCGACCCGCGAAGCAGTTCGGGCCGATCGCCATACAGACAACGGGCGCTTGTTTCACCTTGCCCGCGACGGGGCAAAGTGAAGATTGTCTCTCTTTGAACATTTGGACCGCTTCACTGAATCGCAAAGCCTTCCAGCCAGTCATGCTATGGATACATGGCGGAGGCAATCTAGGTGGTGCGGGATCGGAGGATGCCTATGATGGCGCGAGTCTCGCGCGACTGGGCGTCACCGTCGTGACGTTCAACTACCGCTTGGGGATTTTCGGCTTTCTCGCACATCCCGAAGCTGGCGCGAATTTTGCTGTGCGGGATTTCCTTGCGGTTTTCGAATGGATCGTCCAGAACGTCACAGCTTTTGGCGGAAATCCGGACAATGTCACGATCTTCGGGCAATCTGCCGGAGCGCAGGCCATCCGTACATTGCTTTCTACGCGTCGCGCGCGTGGACTCTTCCATCGTGGCATCATGCAGAGCGGCGGTTCTGAGCCGAGCGCTATCGCTCCATCGTGGACTTTTGCGCGGACGCAGGCGGCGACGGAGCGACACTTCCCCGAAGGGGCTACAAATTCATCGCGCCGGTCGAAAAACCGCTCAGCCAAGATGGCAAGGAGCCGGATCCCACTCACCGGCAGGAAACACAGCGAGGGAAAGAGCTTCTCAAGCGTCGCGCCGTCGCGGCCGCTGTTGCCGTGCTGTTGCTGGGAGGCGTGGGCGGGGCCTTCCACTACAGCCAGCCGCGGCTGCCGACGGTTACCAACGTTGTTCGAATCACAAATGATGGAAAAGCGAAAATCACCACCAATTCGCCGGCTACGGACGGCGTCCGTCTCTATTTCGTGGAAGGGGAGCCTTGGACAACGGGCTCCGGGATCGCTCAAGTGTCGGCTACTGGAGGGGAGACGACTTGGATCGCCACTACCCTGCGGCAACCTTTGGCTATTTCTGCCATGTCTCCCGATCATACGGAGTTGTTGCTCCCCAATGGCGTCGGCACCGCCGGTCCAGACGCAGTAATCGAATTTTGGATGCAGCCATTACCGGCTGGCGCCGCCCACCGTTTCGCAAACATCAAAATGTCCGCTGCAGATTGGGTTCCTGATGGAATACATATCGTCTACGCGGTTGGGCACTCAATCATGATTGCGAACAAAGATGGAAGCGGGCCTCATCGGATGGCCGAGGTTCCGGGAGTGCCGAGGGCATTTCGGTTTTCGCCGGACGGCCGGCGGATCCGTTTTTACATTATTCAGGAAAAGGCAGAGTCCAGCTCGCTATGGGAGATGGACGCGAGCGAAAGGACATTCATCCGCTTTTTCCGGATTGGAAAGAGTCGCCATACCAGTGCTGCGGAAACTGGTCGCCGGACGGCAATTACTATTATTTTCAGGCCGGTTACGGGAACACGCAGGCCATCTGGGTTTTGCCGGAGCACCGTTCCATCTTTCACAGAGGCGGAATGCGTCCTTCGCGTCTAATATCCGGGCCGCTGCGCTTCAGCGGTCCCGCCCCCAGCAGTGACGGCAAGAAACTGTTTGTCACGGGTGAGGAGCCTCGCGTCGAGCTATTCCGTTATGACATGCAATCTCGCCAATTCGATTCTTATCTCCCGGGTCTTTCCGCGGGCCCAGTAGATTTTTCGCCCGATAGGAAATGGATGGCCTATGTGTCCTATCCGGACATGAACCTATGGCGAAGCCGTGTAGATGGAAGCGACAAGATGCAACTCACGTTTCCCGCCGGTGCGGGCCTATGAGCCGCGTTGGTCGCCTGACGACTCCAAGATTGCGTTCATGGATGTCCAATTCTCTCAACCCTGGAAAATTCGATTGCTTTCCTCGTCGGGAGGGAGTCCAGAGTTGCTTGTACCTGTCGGCACGAACGCTACGGAAGCCCAAGCTGATCCAACCTGGACGCCTGATGGAAAGTCCATCATTTTCGAAAAGTCTGACAGCGTTGGCCATATTGCGGTTTATCGGTCGGACGTCGAAAACGGGAAGCTCTTCTCCCTACCGGATTCCGATGGGCTTTCCTCGCCCAGAATGTCGGGGGACGGCCACTATAATGAAGCCATATCAATTACGAAGCGGTACTTCACGTCGCTCTTGAGCAGGCGGTCGTACGCTTCGTTGATTTGTTGAATTTTGATCATCTCGATGTCCGCGGTAATTCCCTTTTCAGCGCAGAAATCGAGCATCTCTTGTGTTTCGCGAAGCCCGCCGATGCCGGATCCGGCAAGCCTGCGACGGTTTAGGAGCAGACTGAAGGCGTCGACCGGCGAAGGCTTTTCTGGTGCGCCCACCAGCACCATGGTGCCGTTCCTCTTAACCAAATTAAGATACGCGTTCACGTCGTGGTCAGCCGAAACCGCATCAAGAATGAAATCAAAGCTGCCGGCGTGCTTTTGCATGTCCGCTTGGTTCTTGGAGACGACCACTTCAGCAGCGCCCAGGCGAATTCCGTCCTCCGTTTTCTTTGGCGAGGTTGTGAATAACACCACGTGGGCGCCCAGCGCTTTGGCAAACTTCACCCCCATGTGTCCGAGGCCGCCGAGGCCCACGATGCCCACTTTTTGCCCCTTGCTAACTTTCCAGTGATGGAGCGGCGAGTACGTGGTGATACCTGCGCAGAGGAGCGGCGCCGCGCCAGCGGGGTCCAACCCGTTCGGCACTTTAAAAGCAAAGTCTCCATCCACCACGACGCTGTCGGAGTAGCCGCCGTAGGTTACTCCGCCGAGGACTTTGTCTTCGCCGTTATAGGTAAAGGTCGCAACGTTTTCGCAATACTGCTCATCGCCGTCCAGGCAGGCGGCACATTTGCGGCACGAATCTACCAGGCAGCCCACCGCGACGATGTCGCCTTCCTTTAATTTCTTCACCGCGCTGCCGACCTTTACCACCCGGCCGACAATTTCATGCCCGGGCACGCAGGGATAGACGGTAGGCAGTGCATGCTGCCACTCGTTTCGTGCCTGATGGAGGTCGGAATGGCACACTCCACAATAAAGAATCTCAAGTTGAACATCCTGCGGGCGCGGGGACCGTCTTTTAATGTTATGGGGTGCCAAGCGGGACGTAGCAGATTGGGCTGCAAACGCTTTAGCGGGGAAAGTTTGGGGTTTCTGGGTCTCTCTTGCTGGCTGTTGAGCTGCATCCGTCATATATTCCTCCTTCATGTTGCGCGTACCGACTGATGATAAGGCGTTTGATGCCCCGACTCAAATATCGGGTAAATGTGGGAGATACAGCCGCGGACCCGGCGGCACCAGTTCTATGCCCTCACATAACTCGAGCGGCGCCCACAACATGCCCCGCAACGTAGGCTGCAACACGAAGCTGATGGACGTTTACTTTTAGGTGCTGTCTTACTTATGAGGTATGCATCGGCGTTCCTGAGGACAATTAGAATGGACGTGGGGGAATTCCAAATGTTGGTTGAGCGGCCGCGGGCGCGAAGGCATATCTTCTCGGCGCATCTGGAACTCCTGGATGTGGAATCGGAGACCAGGATAGTTACCCGGACGCGGGATTTGACCCTATTTGGCTTCCGGGCCGAGATTAAAGATTGCGCATGGCCTGTTGGTACCAGGGTTCGCGTGAAGATTACTCACAAGGCCGCCAATTTTACGGCCGGAGCACGGATTGTCTGGGTGCGCAAAAATACCGATTTGGGAGTGGCGTTCACGGATGTGACTGCCAAAGATCAGCTAATCTTGGAGAAATGGATTGCCGAGCTTCGCGGCAGCGAAGTGCTGAGTCATTCTGACAGCTTATAGGTGGCCCGGCAGCCCCGCGCGCACAAAAGTACCAGAGTTCACCAGGTACCAATTTTCAAAACTAAACTCGAAGACACTCGCAACCCATTCGCGGCGTGTATCTGGTCCACATCGCCCACCCAGGAATGCGTGTATTCCACGTTGCCGACGCGCCAGGCGAACGCGCGCCCCAACGAGATGTCTACTCCCCCGCCGGCTGACAGTGCCAGTCCATTTTGTTGACGCTCTACTGACCAGTCGTCGCGCTTGGGATAATGGATGGGCCCCGCGCCTTCGTCCCATTCCTTCAGAAATGCGGCCCGTTTTGCTTCGTCGTCAATCTCGTGGGTGATGCGCCGGCCGCCCACCATCATTTGTAGGAACGGCGAAACTCGCCGAGACGCTCGCGGCGTCCAGCGCGTTCCAATCTGGTAAAGCATTGAGTCTCCGCTTTGCTCGTGGGGCATATTAATGACCAGGCAGCCGCTAACTTCCGTTATCAGTTGCCATGAGGGCTTGATTCGAACGGCACCTGAGCCTCCACCGCCGATACAGCTCTCTCCCCCTAGAAAAGTTTCATAGTGGGCGGAGCTTTCGAGCTCGATGGGAGCCGCGAGCGGATAAATCGTGGCCTCACCCGAGCGTTTTTTCGGCGGGGTGTATTCAAAAAGTGCGGGGCCGGCACCATCCTCATAATCGCGAAGCATTTCTCGCCGCAATTTGTTGTTCTCGCCGGAAATTCCCAGCCGCCCTTCGCGATGCCACGGATATTTAAAAGCCATGAGGTTTGCGAATGAGCGCGTCGGTGATAAGAACATTCGTGAAAACGCGAGCACTGGTCTGTTTGCGGTGCGATTTTCCAGCGGGGCCACCAAGTAACGATCAGCAACATCCTCGGCGATCATAACCATCGTTCCGAATATGGGCGTTCCCACCAGGTCCACAAAGCCAGGTGAATCGCGAAGCTGCACATTTCCTATAGACGCTTCACTCGCCGGGCCGAGCGTCCATTGCGTGCTCATTACCGCCGAAAACGCCATTGCCCGTAGTCGCGAAATCCAATATTTCCTGCCGTCACCCCACTTCACCCGGCTGTAGCGCGGATCGTTTTGTTGTTCGATATATCCGAATATCGCGCCTTCAAAGGGATGTGCGACATAGCTGGTCATAAAGGTATCGCCATCATCCCAGCCGCGCAGTTCTCCGATGGACTGCGTGTAATTCCTCCACCAGTGGCCGTTCAGAGCATCACGAGTTTGCGCCTCAGTCGCTAGCCGGTAACTGTGCATGAAGCCGGTGAAGAAGAAGGCCTGCCGCAAGGCGGGTTTCCATTGAAATGGCGCGGCGTTAGCGTCTAGATCAGGGTCGGCGTCGTGTTGCGCGGGCAAATCGCTTATGCGGGCGGGCGGCGCAGAAAGTGCGGCGTTTTCGTGCAGCGGCAATGTGGGTATGGTGTAAATGTACAGATCATCAAAATCTTCGGTTAACGGCGGCATTTGCGCGGCTACTGATCCGCCGCCCCACAGAAAAACGAAAATACCTATCGCTGTGGGTAAGGTTCGATGCAAGTATCTCTTCAAGTATCTCTTCAACACTATCGCTCCCAGTTGAACGCGAACTGGAAAAGCACCTGGGACTTTCCCAAAATCTGTTACGCCAAGATACACGTTTCTGAGGAGAAATTCCCACTAGTGAAATCGTGTAGGAGGGTAGGAAAAAATTACAAAAGCAGAGATACGGAAGGGACTGTCGCCAAAGCGATTCTGTCATTGCCCGGGTCACAAATCTGAATCTCGCGGTTAGTCTGGTTTCGGACGGCTCAACGGCATTTCATGGCTTACCGGGATTAGCGTGCCGGTGAAATTTCCAGAAATCAGTCTTGTCCTTCTTGGGTTGTTCTTTCGGCGGCTCTAGCAGACGGCGCGCATCTCCCACAAAGCCTGCAAAGCGATGCGCAAGTTCTCGAATTCGCGTCGCTTCACGGTGCTCGATGGCCCGCGAAGGAATCAGATCGGTACCAACTCCGATCGCCGTCGCCCCCGCCAAAATAAAATTTCCAGCGGTCTGTTGCGTTACTCCGCCCGCGGCGATCAACGAAATCTGAGGCAGCGCCGCCTTCAAAGACTTGATATACGTCGGCCCGCCAAGCGCACAGGGAAAAACCTTTACGAAGTCCGAGCCAGCCTTCCACGCCGCCACTACTTCAGTAGGCGTCAGCGCCCCCGGAAAAACCGTGACGCCGGTCTTCGCGGCATACTCTACAATCGCCGGATCGAAACCGGGAGCCGTCAAAAAACTTGCACCCGCATCCACGCATCTCCGCGCTGTCTCGGTGTCTAGCACCGTGCCCGCGCCCACAATCATTTTGTCGTGATCGCGAACGAGGTGGGAAATTAGCGCAACCGCATCCGGCACCGTCATAGTTATTTCGACAATCGGTATGCCGCCTTGGGCCACTGCATCCGCGGCAAAGTGCGCGTCTTCCGCGGAGGAAACGCGAATCGCCGGGATGATACCTATTCTTCTAATTTGTTCGCAGACTTCAGCCTTGTTCATGGTCGAGATCCTAATTGCTACCTTGCCCATTTAGCAGGCAGCTTATCAACCGGCAAGCAGCCGAGAGATTCTACACAAACTCAGATTCCGGCTCGGGCAATGGATCGCCTGGTCTCGCTACCCAAACGTAAAGCGCCGGCAACAGGAAAATACTCAATAACAACGCGCCCATCAGGCCCCCCACGATGACGATCGCAAACGGCCGTTGCGAATCCGAACCAATGCCGCGAGACAAGGCCGCTGGCAAAAGTCCCAGCGTAGCTACCAGCATGGTCATCATGATCGGGCGCAGACGAAGTACCGCCCCTTCCATCGCTGCCTCTTCAATAGTGTGCCCGGCGGCGCGCAGTTGGTTGATGTACTCCAGCATGATGACCCCGGTTTCCACCGACACGCCAAATAACGCGAGAAAGCCCACGCCAGACGACACGCTCAGGTGCGTCCCGGTGATCAGCAGCGCCAACAATCCTCCGATAGGCGCGATCGCGACGTTCGCCAAAATCAGGCCAGCCCATTTGGAAGATCCAAACATGGTGTAAAGAATCACGAAGATTGCCAGGATGGTGATCGGCAATACCACCGTCAACCTCTTCTGGGAACGTTTCTGGCTCTCATATTCACCCGACCAATTCAGATGATAACCGACCGGCAGTTTTACCTGTGATTCCACGCGCTGCATTGCGTCCCGTACCGCGCTGCCCAGGTCGCGGCCGCGCACGCTGTATTTAATAGCCACGTAGCGGGAATTTTCTTCGCGATAAATCTCCGACGCGCCATCGCGCACATCCAGTTTGGAAAGCTGGGCCAGGGAAACGCGTTCTCCGGTGGACGACAATAACCGTACATTCTCAATGGCCTGCTGGGTCTCACGATACGGTGCCTGATAACGAACCACCAGGTCGAATCGCTGCTCGCCTTGCAGCACCTGGCTCACGGCTTTTCCGCCGACCGCGGTTTCCACCGCGTCCTGCACATCGGAGACGTTGATTCCGTGTCGCGCCGCCTGCTGGCGATCAACAGTGATATTTAAATTCGGTTGACCAAGAACCCGGAAGAGTCCCAGGTCTTCAATACCTGGAACTTTGCGCATGATATTTACAATTTGGTCGCCCTTGTCCTCCAGAGTTTTCAAGTCTTCACCATAAAGTTTTACAGCCAGCTCACCCTTCACACCGCTGACCGCCTCTTCCATGTTGTCAGATATGGGTTGAGAGAAATTCCACAAGACTCCGGGAATTTTGCTGAGCTCCCGGTCCATAGCTGAAATCAGTTCTTCCTTATCCTGGCGAAACACCGGGCGCCAGTATTTTTTTAATTTCAAGTCGACAAAAAACTCCGTATTGAAAAATCCGGTCGCGTCCGTTCCATCATCGGGCCGGCCAACCTGGCTGGTGGTTACCGTCACTTCTGGAAACGAAGCAAGGATCACGCGTGCCTGGTTCATCACCCGCACACCTTCCGTTGGTCCGGTACTCGGCGCCAGTGTTCCGCGAACCCAGATCGCACCCTCATCAAGGTGCGGCAAAAATTCCGAGCCGATAACCCCGGTAAACACAATCAGGAACGAAACCGCAAACGCCGCGGCCCCTATGCCAACGGTGATTCGGCGGTGTTGGATTGCCCGCGTTACAGCGATGCGGTATTTGTCTTTCAGGAATTGCATCACCGGGTTGTGCCACTCGCCTACTCCATGACTAAAAAATAACAGCGCGAGCACTGGCGCGATCAAAAGCGAAAACACCAAAGCGCCAATAAGAGCGAACGACACCGTCCACGCCATCGGTTTGAACAAACGGCCTTCGACGCTCTGCAACGTGAAGATCGGCAGGTACGCCGCGATAATAATGGCCCGCGCGTAGAACACTGGCCTCAATACTTCGCGCACCGCGTCGCGGATACGGTCCAGCGGGGTCTTTGGCACGCTGTCCGCCATACTGAAATGCCGGACAATATTTTCGATGATCACCACCGTTCCATCCACGACCATTCCAAAATCAAGCGCGCCGAGCGACAAAAGATTCGCTGGAATCTTATTAAGGTCCAGGCAAATCGAGGCAAAAAGCAGCGAGAAAGGAATGGTCAACGCAACGATGATCGCCCCGCGAAAATTACCCAGGAAGAAGAACAAAATCACGGAAACCAGCAGCACGCCCACCGTCAAGTTATCGAGCACCGTGTGGGTGGTCAGGCGCAGCAGGTTGCTGCGGTCCAGAAACGGTACTATTTTTACGCCGGGAGGCAGAATCTGGTTGTTCAGCTCCGCAACTTTTTCGTGGATGGATGCCAGCGTGACGTCCGCGTTCGCGCCTTTGCGCAGTAACACAATGCCCTCGACTACATCATCGTCGTCAACCACAGTCCCATCCGAGCGGTGAATTGCGTTGCCGATTTGCCCCAGGCGGATTTTTGGCGCTTGGGTAACTTCTCCAATGTCTTTCACCCGAATGGCGGAGCCACTCTGGGTTTTGAGCATCGTTTGCCCGATGTCCTGCGTGCTTTTCAATAAGCCGACTTCGCGAACGTTAATTTGTTGCAGGCCGGATTCCACAAAGCTTCCGCCCGCATTGGTGTTGTTGTTGGCGAGCTGCTGTTCGACCTGACCGATGCTCAGGCCGTAAGCCACTAATTTGTTCGGATCGATCCGTACCTGGTATTCGCGCGTCGTTCCGCCGAAACTGACGACGTCCACTATGTTGGGAACTGACTTGAACTGCTTCTCTAGTGTCCAGTCCTGAAGAGATTTTAATTCCATCAAGTCGTATTTGGGGTTGGTGCTTTTCAGCGTGTACCAGTAGATTTGTCCAACCGGACTCCAGTCGGTGCCCATCTGCGGTTGCAAACCATTCGGCAGGGTGACCTGAGAAAGTCTTTCCAACACTTTTTGGCGATTCCAATCGTTCTCGGAATCGTCATCAAAGATAAGCATCACGCTCGAAAGCCCGAACAAAGACGCCGAACGCAAATGCTGCAAATGGGGTATTCCGTTCACCTGAATTTCAATGGGAATGGTGACCTGCTGTTCGACTTCTTCCGCCGCGCGCCCAGGCCATTGCGTGATGATCTGCACGTAATTGTTGGCTACGTCTGGATACGCTTCGACGGGCAGGTTGTGAAACGAAATCGCGCCCCATACGAGCAAGAGCATCGACATCGCCAAAATAATGAAGCGATTATTGAGCGCGTATTTGATCAGATTGTGGATCATCTGATCGTCCGCACGTTTTTGGAGGTTGCCGTCACTATTGCTCCACGGTGTTCTGCATCACTAGGGCATTGAGTACCACTCGTTGGCCGGGTTTCAGGCCGGACAGAATTTCTTGCATGCCATCGGGCAAAGCATTCCCCACCACAACTTCCGTGCGGCGAAAGTTCTTGTCTCCGTCCGGCACATACACCCAGTCGCGATCATGCATATAGAGAATCGCGGTGGCCTTAACCGTCGTGTGCGTCTCTTTCTTCACGCCACGAAGAGTCGCCGAGACGAACATTCCTACTTTTATGAGTCCCGGATTTTTGACCTCGATACGTACCTTGGCAGTGCGCAGACTGGGATCGAGAATTGGACCGACGTTGCTGATGTGGCCCGTAAAAGCTCTGTCCGGATAGGCGTTCAAGCGAATTTCAGCGGTATCTCCGATGTGCACGTTGATCAAATCGTTTTCGTACACGTCGCAAAGAATCCACACGTTGGAAAGATCCGAAATGGTGAATGGGTTGGGCGAAGCCAATCCCTGCACCCCCGCGGCGTTGGTCACTTGCTGGTCTGTGATCACTCCGGAGATCGGCGCGTGAATATCGACGACGGTATCGGCGTGAGCCAGGTTTCCGCCGAGCACGTGTATTTTCGCACTGGTGTTCTCCACATCTGTTTTGGCTTTGTCTTCGGTGTCCTGCGCAATCTGCATATCGTTCAGCGAAATGGCGCCTTTGTCGTAGAGCAGCTTTGCTCGTTCCATCTGGGTGCGCGCGAGTTGTTCGTCGGCCAACGCTTTTCGATAGTCGGAAAACGCGCCGGACATGTCCGCGCTTTGCACCCGGAGGAGCACCTGTCCTTTTTTCACGGTGTCGCCAAGGCGGGCCTTAATCTCCACGACACGTCCAACCGCCAGCGAAATTACCGGCACGGTGCGCGAAATGTCCGGACTCACGACACCATTGACGACTAATTGCGATGTCGAGACATGCTCGACCGCCGTAAATAAAGGAAACTGCTCTGGATGGTCCACCTGAACAACGTTGACATCCTGCTCGTGCTCCACCTTTACTGGCGTGGGTGCTTCAGCTTTGGGGTCGGCTTTTTCTTCCCCGCAACTACACAAAAATAATGCGCACAAAAGCGTTACAGCCGCGATTTCGTGGCGCTTCCCCTTCCTCATGGAATGACCTCGCGCCCCACGGCAAGATTTACTTGGTTCGCCGCACTCAAGTAGGAAGCCACTAAATTGAGATAGCTGAGCTGAACGGAACGGTAGTCAGCCTGAGCATTGAGAAAATCGAGAAGAGACGCCGCACCGTGTTCGTAGGAGAACGCAATCGTGTCTCTGATTCTTAACGCTTGCTGAAGATACCTATCCTTGTATGGCTGAAGGAGCGTAAGCGTGCCCGCCAGGGTTGCATGGGCGGAATCCACATCGCTGAAGACCTGTGTGCGCGCCGCGTCCGCGAGCTTTTCGGTGCGTTCAACCTCCAGTTGCGTACGGAGTTTCTCGCCCTGGTTGTGATCGAAGATGCGAAGCGGGAAGGTGACGCTGGCGCCGAGCGCCTGATGGTCAAAGGGATTGTTGAAGGATGGGTTGTACGACCACCAGGCGGCGACTGTCGGATCGGTAGACCCGTTGGCAACCGCCAGTCGATGATCGGCGTTGGCCTTGTCGACCGATTGCAATGCAGCCCGCAGGTCTGGACGCACATCCAAGGCTGCTTGCCGGATGTCTTCTAGCGGCACGACCTGGGCGGGGAAATCGAACGGCCCGTTAACATCGAACTGCTCAACCGGAGTGTGATCGTTCAGAAGCGCCAGAAGCTGAATCTTGGATGTGCGCAGATTCACCTCCGCCGTCTGAACATCGGATTCGTATTGGACGTGCTGTAGCTCCAGCCTGTCTAAATCCACCCGGGAAATGGCTCCGGCTTTGTAGCGCTCGCGATTCACATCTAAGACGTGGTCGTAGTAGGTCAGGTTCTCTTTGGCGAGGCCGAGAACGGCTTTCTGCTGGAGCGTTTCGATGAAGGCGGTTCGCAAAGCGAAAATCAGCGTTCGTTCCAGGTCGGACTGGCCCGACACGGCAATCTTGGTCGCATCCCGCGCGCTCTCCAGGCGCAATTCCCTCTTATGTTGACGTTCGTGCAGATAGCTAAAGTTGGTCGAAACCATAGTGCCGGTGAGCGGCTGCCAGACACCCTTATACGGAGCGATTTGCGTACCATCCGTTGCCAGAGCGAGATTGGGATTTGGTCGGAGGTGGGCAGAAATCTCCTGCGCCCGCGACTCATCGACACCGATTTGCCCAGCGCGTAAAGAAGGATTCGCAGATTCGAATCGGTCTCGAACCTCCTGCCAGGTCAGCGCTTGTCGCGCAAAAGCGCCCGTCGACAAAACCGCGGCAGCAATCAGCACAAAAAATAGACGCCGCAAGAAACGGTTCATGACACCTCCACCTGTGGACCAAGGGCTGGTTCGAATGGTCCGGCAGGCCGCGAATATCGGCCGGAGTAAACGTAAAACCTATCTGCAAATAGATGACTGCATGATGAAGAAAGCTCAACCCTGCGCCCTATTCGCGGGCGCCGCCAAGTTTCAACCGATGCTTAGAGAGAGTGGGTTTCAGGCAAGGAAAGGTGGTGCCCGGCCCAGATAGGAAACTTCGGCATCATGCGTTTCCAAATCGTTAGACTGGCTGGCAAAGACTTCCGTTTCGACGAGGAGTGAAAATGTTTCATTGTTGACATCTAGATCGCTCGAAAAAAAGCGCGAGTAAATCGCTGGTGACGCCTCTGGCGATTCTTCCGATAGCGCGCGCCAGAAATGGGGAGACTTGCGAAAAGCTCCCGGAAACGCCGAGGGGTCTGACGCGGTAAACTTTCCCGCGCCATCATTTAACAGGACGGCGACGGGCCGGTTAGTGGCTGCGGTCGTGACCACCACGTCTAAGAAATCATCGCCGTTCACATCGCGCGAGCTGATATCCAGGCCGCCCACCGGAGCAGTCAGATCAATGTTCTGCGATCCGCCTTTGCTGAGCTGGAACCTGATGCGGTAATGATCGACTGCTGATCCGCTGCGGCCTTCTGAAACCATCGCGATGTCAGGTCTGCTATCCCCGTCAAAATCCTCGATAGTGACCTGCGGCACAATTCCAGCTTCATGGCGCGGGCAGTTTCGCGCAGGAGTAATCGTTTCCCAGCAGACAGCAATGATCGACACGCACACGAGCACCAACAGCATTGCCACCGTGCGCATCTCCGCGAAGCGTTTCCAAATCATATCAATATGATAGCAAGCCCAAGTCCCGATTGACCATTTCATCAGGAAAGCCAGTAACAACGTGCTAAATTCGAAACAAGTGCACCGCGTTGCGCCAGCTCGCCATCCAAGAAATCGCTGTCACGGACGCATTTCCCCGCGCATGTTAGAGTCAAACCGCAGCTTCCTATGAATATTTCTGATCTGATCCTCGGTAAGCCGCTGCAAACCAGCGACGAACGCGGCGAACAAATTGGCCCTGCCGCAGGCATCCCCATATTTGGTCTGGACGCCTTAAGCTCCGCGGCCTATGGCCCGGAAGCAGCCCTCAGCTTGCTGATTCCGCTGGGTATTCTCGGAGTTCAGTACATCGTTCCTATCAGCGCGGCGATTATCACGTTGTTGATCATTGTCTATTTCTCTTATTTGCAGACGATCGCTGCCTACCCGTCTGGTGGCGGCTCGTATACCGTTGCTCGTGAGAATCTTGGCGCCGGCCCCGGCTTATTAGCAGCGGCTGCGTTGCTCACCGATTACATCCTGACAGCGGCGGTGGGAATTTCCGCTGGCGTGGGCGCCTTGGTTTCGGCAATCCCCTCTCTACTGCCCCATACCGTGGCCTTGTGTCTTACCATCCTGGTGCTTATCACCATCATTAATCTGCGAGGGCTGCGCGAAGCGGGGGTCGTTTTCATGGTTCCGACTTATCTGTTTGTCGGAACTTTGCTGATCATGATCGGCGCCGGCGTTTTCCGCGTGCTGGCGAGTGGCGGGCACCCCGTGCCGGTCGCGCCGCTTCCGCCGCCTCCTCCGGTCACCGCGACGGTAAGTTTGTGGCTGCTGCTCAAAGTTTTTGCCAGCGGCTGTACGGCGCTCACTGGCGTGGAAGCCGTGAGCAACGGCGTCAAAGCCTTCCGCGAACCAGGCGTGAGGAATGCGCAGCGCACCCTCAGCGTGATTATTTTAATTTTGGGGATTTTGCTCGCGGGAATTTCGTACCTCGTGAAAGCGTATGGAATCGCGGCAACCGATCCTGGTCAACCGGGGTACCAGAGCGTTCTTTCCATGTTGCTTACCGCAATTTTTGGCCGAGGCATTTTTTATTATGTGACCATCGCCGGGATCCTCGCCGTTCTTTCGCTCTCCGCCAACACTGCTTTCGCGGATTTTCCCAGGCTCTGCCGCGCCATCTCTCAAAACAATTATCTGCCGCACGTTTTTGGCTATCGCGGGCGCCGCCTGGTTTACAGCTACGGCATCGTGGTGCTGGGCATCCTGACCTGCGTGCTGCTGGTGCTTTTTCGGGGTGTCACCGACAAATTGATTCCGCTATATGCCGTCGGCGCATTTCTGGCGTTTACGCTTTCGCAATCCGGGATGGTGGTGCACTGGAACAAAAATCGTACTGGTCACTGGAGAAAAAGTATTTTCGTCAACGGCCTGGGAGCTTTCGTAACCGGCATTACGGTCATCGTGGTGCTCGTCGCTAAGTTCAAGGAAGGCGCATGGATCACGGTAATTTTTATTCCGTTTTTGATTTTCTTTTTCGTCCGCGTCGCGCGCCACTACCAGACAGTCGGCAAAGCCACCGAAAGCAAAGAGCCCGCTGAACCCGCGGAGTATAAAGAGGCCCCCATCACCGTAGTACCTATAGATGAGTGGAATTGCATTTCCAAACAGGCGGTGGAGTTCGCATCCAGGCTTTCTTCGGAAATGATTATCGCGCACGTGGAAGACGGCGAGCGTGAGTGTGTGGTCAGTGAGAATTTCCACCAGTACATCGAAGCGCCCTTCCGCAAAGCTGGCCTGACTCCGCCGCGCCTGACAATTCTTCCCTCTCCATATCGTTTTGTAGTCGTTCCGCTGGTGAAATATGTCTTGGAATTGTCGGCAAAATATCCCGAACGGCGCATCGTGGTGGTGATCCCGGAGCTGGTGGAAAAGCGCTGGTACGAATATTTCCTGCACAACCAGCGCGGTCGCCTATTGGAATTATTGCTCCTCGTTCACGGCAATAAGCGCGTATTTTCGCTTTCCGCCCCGTATTATTTGTCAGAATAGTTGACCATCACCGGCTTCACAATCTCGCCTCATATACTTTTTACATCCTAGAGACATAATTTTCTTCTCTTCAGAATTTTGTTCACTTCTCTGTAACAGTTCGAGTCATATGCTTGGCCTCGAAAGTGGCCGGTCTCGAAGCTTCGGTTCCTAAATTTTTGTTAATGCCATGAGGGGTGACAGGTACATGCGGAAAATTTCTGCCGTGTTAGGTGCGCTTATCAGTTTGCTTTTCGTGGTGGGTTCAGCCACACACGCTCAAGAAACTCTAGGTTCCATCAACGGAACCGTGAAAGATTCTACCGGAGGGATGATCTCCGGCGCCTCCGTGAAGGCCCGCAATGTGGCCACAAATTTAGAACAGAGTGCCACCACCAAGTCTGACGGCTCATTCGCGATCGCTGATTTACCTATCGGCACGTACGAAGTGCTGATCTCGCGCGACGGATTCAAGACGGAGGTCTTCTCCCAAATCATCGTGCAAGGCAGCCGCACGGCGAGCATCAACGCCAACCTCCAACCCGGCGCAATCTCTGCGCAAATAACCGTTTCTGCCACACCCCTCCTGAATGAATCCGACACCACCAACGGCTACACCTTGAACGCCGACTTGATTGAAGGCGCGCCACTCGGCACCGGCAGTTTTACGCAACTGGCCATCTTGAGCCCAGGGGTCAATGCAGATCTTCTAAGCGGTTCCGGAACAAACGCCGGATTGGGAAATCAAAATATTTTTGCCAATGGGCAGCGCGACAGCAGCAACAGCTTCGATCTAAATGGCGTGCTCACCAATAACCTCTTTAACGGAAAATCATCGAGCTCCGTCAGCGCCAATCGATTTGTTCTGAACACCGGCGAAAACTTCAGCGCCGGTGGCGAAATCCAGACAAGCACCTCGGTCTACAGCGCCATCGGCCAAGCCTTGCCATCACCGCCGCAGGAAACGATTGAGGAGTTGCGCGTCGACACTTCCATGTACGACGCTTCGGAAGGCTCCTACAGCGGTGCGCACATTTCATCGCAAACCAAGAGCGGAACCAATAGTTATCATGGCTCGGCTTACGAATATCACCAGACCGATGCTTGGAACGCCGCGCCCTTCTTCCGCAATTCTGACCCCACTATTCCCGCGGATCAAAAAGTGCCAACCCTGAAGCGCAACACCTTCGGCGCAACCATCGGGGGCCCAATCCTAAAAGACAAACTGTTTTTCTTTGCTTCTTACCAGGGCCAAAGGGCTCGCGATTTGGACAGCTCGGTATCGCGCGCGGATGTGCCGCTCGGCCTCACTGACGATCGCAGCGCAGCCGGCATAGCGGCAACTGCCAACGCGGACGTTTCTTGCGGGGTCGGGACTAACCCAGCTTGTATTACCGCGGCAAACATTGATCCTGTTGCTTTGAAAATCCTAAATACCAAGGTGGCCGGCGGTGGCTTCCTGTTCCCTTCCGCAACTATCACGGATCCCAATCTCGCTGCGGCTCAAGGCTACGACGCGTTGGTGCAGGGACCGACCACGAAATTCACCGCCGATCAGGTAAATGGAAACGTGGACTTCGTTTTTAGCGATAAAGACCGCATCGCTGCGAAATATTATTACCAGCGCGATCCTACGGTTTCTCCTTTTGGCGTCAGCAACACCCTCGGCTTTCCACAAACGCTGAAGGCCGGTTCGCAGGTACTGTCTCTGGAAAATACGACTATTCTCTCCCCGAGAATGACCTGGACGCAGAGGTTTGGGTTCGTGCGTCTGCTGGCTTTCGCAACCACTTCGCCGCAATTCACCAACAGTGATTTTGGAATCAGCTTATTCGGCAGCAATCGACTGCCAGGCATCAACATTAACAGTGATGACTCCAACCTCGGCAACCAATTGATGATCGGAGCAGCTTCGAATTTTGCCAATGCCGGAATGTTTCAAAACGAATTTGAGGGCTCCACGAACTTGTTGTGGACCCTCGGCCGCCATACCTTGTCATTTGGTTTTCAGTACGACCGCACTCAGCTCAATATCGTTAACCAGAATAACCAGCAGGCCGTGCTGGGTTTCGCAGACTTCTATAGTTTCGTGCAGGGTAATTTGTGTACCCCGGACAGTGGCTGTTTTTCCGCGAACACCGAAGTGTTGAACGGCGCGACTAACCGCTACTTCCGGTCCAACCAAGTCGGTACCTTCGCTCAGGACAGCATTCGCTTGCGTCCTAACCTCACTGTGAATGTCGGGCTGCGTTGGGACTGGGATGGCCCGTTGTACGAAAAAAACGGTATGCTCACAAATTTTTATCCCCAAAATTATCACTACGATCCCACAACCGACAGCGTAACCAACATCGGTCTGGTGGTTGCGGGCAACAACGCTACTTTTCGAACGAAAGGCGTGAGCAACTCCACTCTCACCGGCCGTCAATGGGGTTTTGGCCCCCGCATCGGCGCGGCGTGGACACCCTCTTTCCTAAAAAATGTTGTGGTTCGCGCCGGGTTTGGCATGTACTACGACCGCGGCGAATATTTCACCTTGCTTTCGCCAAGCTCCGGCGGCGGAATCAGCGGACCGTTCGGAGTCACTACGGAACAACCCTTCGTTGTGCCATTCCTGGGCAACGCCAACTCGACCTTCGCGGTGCCCTTCGGCACCACTCCGCCGCCCCCGCCGCCACAAAATCTCAATGGACTAATTTCCCTGGTACCCAATATCGCGCAATTGAAGAATCAGACCACGCCCTTTTGCATCTCGAATAACCAAACCTTTTGCGGTCCGCTTTTTTTCGGCGGCTATGACCCCAGCAACAAGCTGCCCTACACCGAGAACTGGATGCTGGATCTCCAATGGCAAGCAACCAACACTTTCGTATTGCGTATCGCTTACGTCGGAAACCACGGCTTGCATGAAGTGCTTCCAATTCCATTTAATCAGGCACGTGTAGCCACGCCATCGAATCCCATTAACGGCGAGATTTATTCCTATGGCTACAGCGTCCCCGGCGTAGCGGCGGAAACGGTGCAGACTCTCACCGCAGGGTTCCCCACCGGGAACGCTTCCCTCCGCGTACCCTTCATCGGCTACGATCCAAATTCTCAGTTCAACGAAGCGGAAGGTAAATCGCATTACAACGCGCTCCAGTTGAACGCCACCAAGCGGGTGAGCCGCGGTCTCTCACTATTCGCCTCCTACACCTGGTCCCACAGCCTCGACGAGGAAAGCGGCGCGCAACTTTTCTATAATGGAAACGACCCGCTCAATCCGGCGACGGGCTACGGAAATTCTGACTTCGACCGTCCCCACGTTTTTACCGTCAGCTACCAATATGAATTGCCGAAGTGGGATGATCTCCATGGAGTCGCCGCGTATGCGATCAACGGTTGGGGCCTTGGCGGGCTGATCGTGGCACAAAGCGGCCAGCCATATAGCGTGATCGACTTCTCGGGTGGAGCTGCCAGCCTGTTCTACGGCGGTGGACAGGATCAAATCACCAATCCAATTATTCCAATTGGCGGTGTCGGAGCGACGACAACCAATCCTCGGCTGCAGGGAACTCTCGGAGTTAACCCAGGCCAACCGGTGCTCGACAAAAACGCTTTTGGTGTGCCACTGCTGGCACCCGGACAGAGCGGTGTGCCGCCATGCGATCCTACCACCGGGGCGTGCGACATTTATGAGACTGGGTTCGGAGCCACAGGGCGAAATATTTTCCGCGGCCCATTTCAATCACGCGTGGACATGACGGTATTCAAAAATTTCAAACTGACCGAACGCCTTAAGCTGCGCTTCGATATGCAGGCTTTCAATCTTTTCAATCATCCCAGCTTTGACACGCCGAATAACAACGTGAGATTCAACCCATTTTTCGGCAATCCCCCGGACTACGTGGGTACAAGTCACACCCCTTGCTTCACGGAGACGACGGGCATCGGCGTCCAGGGCGCGTACTCGTGCCCCCCGACTCAATCGTTGGGTATAATCCAGCACACTTTGGGAAGCCCGCGCTTCCTTCAAATGGCCCTGCATTTAACGTTCTGAATCCCAACGAATAAAAATAATTGCCGGAGAGCAAGCTCTTAGTGCTTGTTCTCCGGTTTCCTGATCTAACAATTTTCTTATCTTCATTTTGCAATTGTAAGTACCTGTGTGCCGCTCCTGATTCAGGGTATTGATACGCTCAACGCTCCAGACCATCGGCTTGACACTACTACCTCCAATTCCAGACCAGATTATTTGTTGCCTTGCGGGATGCCTCCGTGTAGCATGTTCGACGGTCTTGAACAATTCCTGTCTCGCCCGGATACAGGATCTGAGTGGTCCCCGCCTACTCACCCAATAAAAATCAAAAGGAGCTAACTTGCAAAAAAGCCGGATTTATCCGTTTCTGCTAGTTCTCATTTCCTTTGTTCCTGTGTCGGTCAGAGCACAGTCGGTAACCGTGGTGGACAAGATTAACGGCGCCCCATCTTTCAGTACGGAATCTGGAGTGACCACCGTCCCCGCTTCGTCGAAGACCGTCCCGCATTGGACTTCTTCGTTCACCTACAGCGGAGTGACCTACCCCTATACCATGGTGGGGACCAACCCCTCGACCAATTCTACGACTACGGTGGATGTAGTCCTCATTCCAATTCAGTTTGTATTTGCCGATGGCCTTGCTTTGGACGCCACGCAAAAAGTGACCAACGTTCTGAATTCCCCGAACTTTGCTGACCATTCGTATACCAGCGGCCTGACACAGTTTACGGACGCCGTGCAACGCGCCGAGTTTGGCCGGCGGTCTCAACCTCCTCGGTCAACTGGCATACCCTTATTCAATCCACCGGCAATCCTTATCAGACCAGGTGGTAAATGTTCCGCAGAGTCAGGCCTTTCTCTTTAGACTCGGGTCCAACGGGCCAATATTTGCGCTAATGAACATCAGTTGGTTTACGGACCGGTTGCACGAAATTATTAACGCGATGCACATCTCACCGACAACCCTTCCGATTATTCTCACCTACGATACGTTTATGTATGACCACCCGAGCGGCTCGTGCTGTGTCCTGGGCTATCACGGCGCATTTTCCTCAGTAAATGGAAACGGCAACCAGCAGATTCAGACCTTCGCGTTTGCCGCTTGGACCGATGCCGGAATTTTCCCTCCTGGGTGGGCCGATGTTCTACCACTCAGTCACGAAATTTCCGAATGGGCCAACGACCCCTTCGTTCATAATTTCGTTCCGCCGTGGCAGTTTCCGGAGGTGCCCAAGTCTTGCCAAGCTAATTTAGAGACAGGTGATCCGCTGGAGGTGCTGCCGCATCCAGATTATCCCGTAACCATCAACGGCTACACCTATCACCCTCAGACGGAAGCGATTTTGCCGTGGTTTTCACGGCAAGTTCCTTCGACGGCAATTTCCGGAGCGTATAGCTATCCGGACACCACCAAGTTGACTGGGCCTTCGCAACCTTGCTCGTAAGCCCATCAGCTAGCAAAGAGGCGCCGAGAAATCGGCGCCTCTTTTTTTTTGCGTGTGGCCCCGAGATTGACCGTGGAAGTGAGCTTCGGGTGCCGCACCCTTCGAATTTAAGGGTGCGGCTTTTGCACTACTCTAGCATTCGGAGTTAGCTCGTCAATCCGAGCCAATCCTTGCTCATGCTACGCTGACCGAAGAAGTTTTCTTTCCATACAAAAATCGCGACACTTTCTGTTTCACTACTTGTAGAACCTTAGAAGGATCGCAATGCTCTGGTTCGCCCATCAAAACGCTAAACCTCACGGTTGCCAATAATAGACTTGGCGGGCGCGCACTTCCACTCTGGGCTGTGCCGAACTTCCGTTGGAAGCCGGCCTATTTTTTGTTACCTCGGAGGTGTGGAAGGGGTGTCCGAACGCAGATGCAGAATGGGGTTTGGTGATGCGGGCAACTACTGGTGGCAGGGTCAGAATGCGTTCAGTGAAAAACAGATTGGAGAGTTATTAAGATCGTGGGCCAAGGGACAGGTGCGGACGAACGAGCAGGTTTTTATTTTGGGGCGACTTTTGAATTGAAATATTTTGTTTTGTTGATGCGGTGATTTCGTGGGGATTAGTTTTCTTCGACGCGCGGCGAATTATTTTCGCTGTGACGGGCATTTATTGGAATTCGCCGGAAGTGTGAACGGAGGTGGCCTG
>DATBBY010000163.1:0-2633 GCA_036270765.1 Candidatus Acidiferrum sp. | reverse complement strand
TCGAGAGGCAAACCTCCCATGCTAATCGAAAGAACATGACAGCCTGCATCCGTGGCACGAATGATTGCGTCGGCCAAACGGGCGCGGTCCCAAATCACAACTGTTGGGGCCACGCGATACGGAATTAAACGAGCGCGTGGTGCCACGCCGCTGACGTATTCCGGTTTGTTGCGCGGGCCTTCGTCGCTAAAAATGATACTGGATGTGCCAGTTCCATGTCCGGGGTTCCCGATGAAACCCGCGCTAAAGATAGAACCCAGTGACGAATCCAAATCGTCGGTTGCATCGGCGTCGTTCTTCCAGAAATCCCAGCCAAATTGCGGCAACAAACGGCGTTCTGCCGGATTATTGGACCAATTCTCGATATGCTGCGTATAACCGGTATCGGGATGGCCAATTAATATGCCTTCCCCACGCGATGGTTGATTATCGGCGTCCGCCTGCGACCAAGCTTGTTTTACATGGATATTATCCAGACTCCATTCCGGCGGGTCACTGCCGGGCAGCAGTTTCTTGCCGAAAAAGCTCTTGGTCTGAGGGGCTGGCCCTTCGTCCGGCGCCACATTTTCGAGCGGCACAATCAGATTTGGTTCCGCGTGTGCGATTCCTGGTTCTTCTTGCAGTCGGTACGCTAGTTCCCAAGCGTCACGAACCGACAATTGTGCGTGCTCGGTCGTCAGCTCGAAGGTGAACGCATCGATCGGCAGTGGTGTTGCCGTCCAATCCGCGCCGAGCACTTTGAGCATCGCGGCCTTGATTTCATCAGCTGGGGTTGTTTCCGTAGAATTCCCCGTAACAATGAAGCTCCGAAAGCTCGTCCCCAAATCCTCAGCCGGAAGATCGTCTTTCAATACCAACTCATCGAGAACCACATCAAGTTGTTTTCGAATCAATCGCTGCCGCGTCTCCCGTGGAAAAATGCGCGCAATCGGAAATTGACGAACCAACGCCGCGTCAGCCGCACTCACAATCGCGGCACGAATTTTTTTGCTTTTTAGATTTCGGTCGGCGAAGTCCGGTATAAGTTCACGAATAGTCTTTTGGATCGGTCTCAGGAGCGTGTTGATCAAGGCAAGACGCTTGGAAAGAGAATTATTGGCCATACGAACAGTCAGCTTGAAGCCGGTTCGACTTTGACGGCGGCTGAAGTCGCCCTACCTCCAATATTACATCCGCGTGATTTCAGCGAACCGCGGCGTCAATTGCGAACATAACGGCAACAGCGGACGACCATAGAAATGATCCGTTAACAATTTTTTGTAAAGCCTGAAATTGACTTTGAGTTCGTTACATGTCGATCTTGCCACGTAGGCGGAAACTCTCACTTATGTCGAACGCAGAAATCGCAATCCCAAAGCCGGCATTTGGCCAAACGATGCGAACCGATATCTGGTGGCGGCAACCACTCCTGGTCTTCCTCGGATTATCAATTTTCATCATCTATTCCACCTGGGCCGCATTCCAGGGTAAGAATTATTTCATCGCGAATTACATCTCGCCGTTTTATTCGCCGGAAATTTTTGGCAATTCACCTCACAGCTGGTTGGGACCAAAACCTGCCTGGTGGCCAGGCTGGCTGATTTTTTCTCCCGCGCTGCTGGTTCTCTGGGCGCCTGGAGGATTTCGGGTGACCTGTTATTACTACCGCGGCGCATATTACAAGGCGTTCTGGGCCGACCCGCCGGCGTGTACGGTGGGGGAACCGCGTAAAAGCTACTGGGGCGAGCGTTCGTTCCCACTGATCATGCAGAATGTGCATCGGTATTTTCTCTATCTCGCTCTCTTATTTCTTCTAATTCTCGCGTATGACGTTTGGAAAGCGCTTTGGTTTGCGGACGGATTTGGAATCGGTGTCGGCACGATTGTGCTGGCAATCAACGTTGTATTACTCAGCGGTTACACCTTTGGCTGTCACTCGCTGCGACACCTGGCAGGGGGATTGTTAGATCAATTTTCAAAGGCGCCAACGTGTTACCGCGCCTATACGTGTGTGAGCTGTTTCAATCGCCGCCACATGCTTTGGGCCTGGTTGAGTCTGTTCTGGGTCGGTTTCGCCGATCTGTACGTGCGCCTCTGCGCAATGGGCGTTTGGCATGATTTCAGAATCGTTTAAGCGATGAAGCGAGATGCGTTGAAGCGGACCAGATTACTCGCGAACGAACGCTTCAATATTTCAACTCATTAACGCTTCAACGACTCCCATGCCCGACTACGAAACTTTCGAGCACGACGTTCTTGTCATTGGCGCCGGCGGCGCGGGATTGCGGGCTGCGATTGAGGCTTCGGCTGCGGGCGTTCGCGTTGGACTCATTTGCAAATCGCTACTAGGCAAAGCGCACACCGTAATGGCCGAAGGCGGAATCGCAGCGGCGCTGGCCAATGTGGATGAACGCGACAATTGGAAGGTGCATTTCGCTGATACAATGCGCGGCGGTCAATACGTAAACCAGTGGCGCATGGCCGAGCTACACGCGAAGGAAGCGCCCGACCGCGTTCGCGAGCTGGAAGCGTGGGGCGCTGTTTTCGATCGCACTAAGGACGGAAAAATTCTGCAGCGACATTTCGGCGGACATAAGTACCCGCGGCTTGCGCACGTAGGCGATCGCACCGGATTGGAAATGATTCGCACGCTG
>DATBBY010000162.1:0-6095 GCA_036270765.1 Candidatus Acidiferrum sp. | reverse complement strand
AATCGAAACCGGTATACCTTGCCGCTGAAGTTCCGCATGAATGCGCCGCCGCAGCTCACGAGAAATCTCGTCCTGATGATTTGGTAGTGTACGCACCTGCAACCGCACGGTTGTCGCGTTGCGGTCAAAACTTTGCACTCCCAATATTCGGGGTCCATCAACCAATGTCTTGGACCACGCCGGGTCCGCGCGTAGCTCCGCAGCGGCGGATTCCAATGAACGCAAAGTCTGTTCCAACGGAGCGTCCGGCGAAAGCGAAATATCCACGAAAGCCTGCGACCAGTCCCGGCTCAGATTGCTTACCGTACGAATATCTCCGTTGGCTATCGTCACCAACGCTCCTCGCGCGTCCCGGACCACCGTTCGCCGCAACGTCACGTGTTCAACGCGTCCGATCGTATCGGCGACCTGTATCGTATCTCCCACGTTATATTGATCTTCCAGTACGATATAAAAACCGGTGATGATGTCGCGAACCAGGTTCTGAGCGCCGAAACCTATCGCCAGGCTGGCCAGCCCCGCAAGCGTCGCTATTGGCGTCACATTGATGCCGAATTCCGGCATCGCGGTGAGCAGGGCTATGCCCCAAACGACCTTGGTTCCCGCGCTGAACAGTATTCCGGCCAATGTACGCGTTTGTTGCTCCCGCGCCTGGGCTGCGCGCGTTTGCGAGGCCGCTCGCTTAATGACCAGATTCGTGACCACCCGCAACAGCCGGTTCAGGATCAGCGCAACCGCGATTATGCCTAGCACGTGCAGGCCGTTTCGCAGCGTGAATTCAGACCAGTGGGTGAAAGTCAAAGTATTGGGCATTAAACTTTACAGGAGGGCGAGTATAACATTGGAACCACGGCCAAGCCGTACGCGCAAGCGCTTTGTCCTGCGTGCATATCGTAGTAAAGGAGGCTCGCGATGATCGCATCTAGCCAGGACCGCCGTAAGTTCTTGCACCGCTTTTGCGAGCTGGGTATCACCTGCGCTCCGCTGATTTTTCTGCAGGGGAAACCGCGTACGCCACAAGACCCCAGGCCCTTGGGAAATGCTGATGGGAAACCGGATGAGGAAAGCACACCGTTTCCACCCGGTTCGCGTAAAGCCGCCTTGGAAGAAAACGAAAAAACCATCAAGCAAAAAGTCGAGAAATTATTCCAGTTGGCAACCGAACTGAAGGATGAAGTGGATAAAACCGATTCAGCCAAAGTGTTGTCTCTCGCCATGCTGAAAAAGGCCGAAGAAATAGAAAAACTGGCCAAAGACATCAAGAGCCGAGCCAAGGGCTGATGCCCAAATTAAATCGCTCCTTGCTTCTTGTCGGCTTCATGGCGTTAGCTCGAGCATAACTCGGCCTGATACAATCTTCTTACGCGCTGCGCGCCCGTAGCTCAGATGGATAGAGCGTCAGCCTCCGAAGCTGAAGGTCGTGAGTTCGACCCTCACCGGGCGCGCCACTTCTACCAACTTTCTGCTCATTTGCTTTTCTTCGTTAGACAGATTACGGGAATTACGCCGTTCGGCGACGTGCCGCGCCGTCATCGGGGAAATAAGTCTGCTTATTTGCAAGGGCATCCACGGCGTCTAGCAGCGTTGCCCGCGCTTCCGTCTTTTGCACGAATCCCTGGCCGCCCGCCATTTTGGCTTCGTGTACCAGGTACACACCATCGTGCATCGAGAAAAAGAGGATCGGTACATCCGGGAGGAACCTCCTGATCTCCTTCGCTGAATTAATACCGTCTAATACCGGCATGGTTACATCCAGGATGATCAGATCGGGCTTCAGTTCTCTGGCTTTCTCAACCGCTTCCTGGCCGTTCGTGGCCTCTCCGCACACTTCAATATTTGGCCGCGAGGAAAGAATTGCGGTCACGCCCATCCTCACCGATTCGTGATCGTCGACTAGCAGACAGCGCATGGAACACCCCGCTCTTCGTTATCCTTGGGTTCTCGCCAACTTTAGTAGTTATCGGCCGCTTGGGAATACCACGAATACCCTAGACTTTCGCTCGTGGGTCTTGGGACAAGCAGACCACTCACTATACTCCATGATCGGCACTCCATCGTCGGCCAAACTGCTTCCTTCTCTGACGGCCCGTCGCTGGATGAGGCACACCGTGTTTGCTTTGTTTGGGGACCCGCCACGCGTGTAAACTACCCCGCTGTATCCAGCGTCACAGCTCGGAGGCTTTCTTTTGTTGAGCCATCGTCATCCGGAAGTGGAAGGTGCGGAATTTGTGGTGTTCGCCGATCACTCCCGCAAGTATCTCGATTGCACCGAAGGCGTCTGTCGCTTGTTGGGCTATGAACGCTCAGAAATGCTGGCGCGCAGCATCGAAAATGTAAGTTTTGATGATCGAGAAGTTCCCACACAATTTGCCGAATATCTGCGGCGCGGAAAGTTGGACGGCGAATACGTTTTACGCCACAAGGATGGAAATCCTATACCCATCCGTTTTCGCGCGTTTGTATTCGCCGACGGTTGTATCGCCGCGGTTTGGGAACCCATAAAGGATTGGCGAGAATTATATCTTTCTGCTCTCGTCGAAATTGATCCCACAAAACTCAAACACAAAGCTGAAATGGCTCTGCTGACGGTCCAGCAACGCATGCAAGAACTGAAGAGCATTCCCGCTACACCTCATTCCGAGCATCAGTCCCTGCGTGACGCCAGCTCAGCTCTGCAGTCCTTGATGAAAACCACATAAGCGTCGTGATGGTCTCAGAGTCTCAGCCTGGTGTCGGAGTTGCCATTTAACATGCGACACTTCCCCGATTGGGACACTATGCGCTGCGGCCTAGTTGCGATAACGTACCCGAAGTGGCCAACCCTCCCAACGACTTGGAATCGCTCCGGACGCAGATCGCGGCCTTGACCGCGCGCGTTTACCAGCTTGAACAGGCACGCGAAGTACCTTCCAAGACTGTTTCCGCACCCGTCCCGAAACCTTTAAAATCGGAACCTTTAAAACCGTTAACTCCAGCGCAAACCTCTTTTGCTCCAACTCATGAACCCCCAATGCAGCGCATCCCTGCATCGCCCGGTTTGCTCACACCGCCGCGAACGCCTAACCCTTTATCTGTTCCTCGCGGTCAAGAGGGCGATCTGGAAAAAAAGATCGGACAGTATTGGCTGAACCGCATCGGCATCGCCGCTATGCTTATCGGTGTTTCGTATTTTCTTAAGTACGCATTTGAGAACAACTGGATCGGACCCGGTGGGCGAATCGGCATTGGGCTCTTAGCTGGAATCGCGCTGGTCTTGTGGAGCGAGCGTTTCCGAACCCGCGGCCACGCTGCGTTCTCCTATTCCTTGAAAGCCGTGGGCATTGGCACGCTGTACTTATCTTTGTGGGGCGCGTTTCAGGTGTATCACCTGATCCCTGCCAGCGCGGCTTTTATAGCGATGATCCTGGTCACCGCGTCAACCATCGTGCTGGCCTTAAGCCAGGATGCCGAGTTGCTCGCAAGTTTTGCCATGGTCGGCGGCTTTGCCACGCCAGCGCTGCTTTCCACCGGCCAGAATCACGAAGCTGTGCTCTTCTCTTACATCGCCCTCCTGGACCTGGCCATTCTCTTAATGGCCGTCGTCAAACCCTGGCGGCGTTTGTTGTGGGGAAGTTTTGCCGGAACCCTCGTGTTATACCTCGGCTGGTACTCCGCCTACTACAACCGCGACCAACGGCCGCTCACCATTTTTTTCGCTGCGCTTTTTACAGCCATTTTCGCAACAGTTCCGCTGGCTACTCGCCATGAACGTTCTACGCGGTTTTCTGGGCCCAGCATCACGCTGACGTTGCTCCCGCTCATGAATGCAGTGATATTTTTTCTGCAGCTCTACCTCATGTATGAAAGTGAAACGACCACGCTCACTTGGTTTGCGCTGGCGTTGGCCGCCTTCTATTTGTTCATCAGCGCCATGTTTAAGAAGCGCTTTCCTGCCGACGACGTAACCGTAATCAATCTATTGCATGTGGCCATCGCCATCGCGTTCATCACCATCGCCATTCCATTAAAGCTCGAAGCGCACTGGATAACCATCAGCTGGCTGATCGAATCGGCAGTGCTCTTGTGGATTAGCGTGCGCACCCAAACTAATTTCCTGCGTTATCTCGCGGTTGCCGCTCTCTCGTTGGGAATTTTTCGATTGTTAGTCTTTGACCAGATGCAGGCAAACACCCTGATATTCAATGCGCGATTTGCTACCTACGTGGTTGCCATTGCGGTTCTGGCTGGCATCGCCGTCCTGGGGAAGCAACACGCCGCACCAAACGAACGCCCTTTTCTGCAGCTCGCAGTAATCGCGCTCAATCTTCTGGCACTAATCGCACTTACCCGCGAGGCTGCCGATTATTTTGATCGTCAAATGCTTGGCATCGGGAATCACTGGCAATATAACCACCAGCTTTTTGTGGTTCGCGGATTCACCTACTCTGCGATTTGGTTGATTTACGGCGCTGCATTGATGGCCGTCGGTTTCCGCAATCGGAGTGCATTCTTGCGTTGGCAAGCGCTGATCTTAATCGCCTTCACCACCGGCAAAATCTTTCTGTACGACGTGTCCCAGCTTGGCGGAAGCTACAGAATCCTGAGTTTCATCGCCCTTGGAGCGGTTTTGCTGGGAATATCTTTCATCTATCAACGCGACTGGCTGAAGCTTTCCCCTGAATCATCGGATCCTCCCGCGCCTGCCCACCCCGCTAAGGAAATGTCGTGAGCAAATTATTCTGGGCAGTGTCAGCCATAATGCTGGCCGTCAGCGCTTCTCCTTCCTATTTCAAATATCGCCGCCAGGTACACACCATAAATTCCGCAGGGCAGCATTACATCGTCGTGGACGAAGCGCTCTGGCGCCACGCCCGGCCGAACCTGGACGATATTCGAATGTACGTAGCAGAAACCGAAATCCCCTACAAAACCACGGTGGAGACGGGCGGCTCAGAAACCGAACAGAAACAATTCCGCGTGCTCCAACCCGCTTCCACTGGCGGCAAAACTCAGTTTCTCCTCGATATGTCTGGCGTTGACGAATATGACCGCATCCATTTGACGCTAGCCACGAAAAACTTTGTCGCTCATGCTCGCGTGGAAGGCCAGGACGATCCACATGGAACTAAGTGGGCTCTTCTCGGCACTACCACGCTCTACGAACTCTCCGATGAAAAACTTGGGTCCAACACCACGCTGCAAATTCCCTTGAGCGCTTTTAAATTTTTAAAGGTCACCGTCGACAGCGTCGTGAAACCCTCCGACGTAAAAAATGGTACGGCCGGCGCAACGCGCGCCCAGAAGGCCGTTTGGCGCGAGGTCACCGCTACGTCCAGCCTGCAACAGCACGGAAAAGAAACCGTGATTACTTTTGATGTCCCCGCTAATACTCCGGTCGAACGTCTTACTCTGGACGTTGATCCCAGCCAGTCAAACTTTTACCGGCAGATCCAAATTCGTGGCAGCCAAGATGAGCCCTACGCCACCGATCAGATAAGCCGCATTCACATGCTGCGCAATGGTCAAAAAGTGGACGTCGAACGAACTTCCATTGAACTTTGCGGAAATTGCCGGCGAATTCTGAAGGCCGTAATTCAAAATGGAGACGATCCACCGTTAAAGATCACAGGCGCGCACTTGCAACAATGGGAGCGGCGAATTTATTTTGATTCCCGCACAGGCGCGCTACCATGGCTCTATTACGGCGACGAAAAGCTTGCTGCCCCTGAATACGACTACGCTAAATTATTTCAAAAGGACGCCACTGTTCAGGCCGTCGCGTTAGACCCGGAAGCCAACAACGCCGCATATATCCCAAGACCCGACGACCGCCCCTGGTCGGATCAACATCCCGCTCTACTGTGGATTGCCATCCTCGCGGCTGTAATTATTTTAGGCACTGTTGCCGTGCGCTCCTTGAAAACAAGCCCGAAGCCCGCTTCGTGAGAAATTTTCAAGAATCGCCATTTACAAATTCCAGGGTTGTCTCTTGCAGGAAGTCGAGTGGCGCGGAATCTGCCAAGACGAAATCCCGAATACAATCCGCAACATAACTGATTTGATCCTGTAAGAGCTCCGGGTAAATTGGAAGGGCTAGTGTCTCGTTCGCGGCCCTT
>DATBBY010000161.1:0-11889 GCA_036270765.1 Candidatus Acidiferrum sp. | reverse complement strand
AGGCGATCTGTGTGATTCGTCCGTCTTCTTCGACTTTCCATTTTCCTAGGAGGGGTGGGCCGAGAAGATCCATCCCGTGGTCGTGGAACAACCGACGAAGTTCATCAATTGACAGGGCCTCATGGACGTATGTCTTGCCTTTATATTTGCCTAACTTGCGGAAGAACTCCTCCATCTTGCCTGCGGGTTGGTACACATTAATAATCTTGCCCGAATAGCAGTCGAGGCCGAGAATGCGGACCGGCTTCCCGCTCACGCAGGTCCACACATGAGGAACCTGGCGCGGTATAAAAACGGACTCACCGGCCCCCACTCGAAATCGTTTCTCACCAACCTCAAATTTAAACTCCCCATCAATGACGTAGATCCACTCATCCTGGTCGTGGTGGAGGTGGCAGCGGCCCACCACCTCCGCCGGTGAACTCGAAAACACACATCGCGCCGTTTGTGTCTTGTGTGGACACCTTACAGTCATTCGGTTCGCTGCCGAGTTTGATGTGCTCACCGAGTCGGTCTTTCCCAGCGGCGACGCTGAAGCCCAGAAACATCTCCTCGCTCTTCATTTTCTTTGTTCCTTTCAAGTGCTTGATGGTTTTTTCGATGGTTTCAATCAACGTGCGCGTCCGAGCGAGGTTCTTTTGCAGAACCTTCCGGTGCGATTGTAGGGCAGCGACTTTTTCGAAATCGGCTCGGCTCAGGATTCGTTCGATTTGCTTCAGCTCGAACCCCAGCTCCCGATAAAACAGAATTTGTTGAAGGGATAAGAGCTGTGGCTCCTCGTAGAACCTGCAGCCATTCGCCCCGTGAAAGGCAGGCTTCAGCAGCCCCGTTTCATCGTAGAAATGAAGCGTGCGCACGCTGACGCCCGACATCCTGGACACTTGTTTGACTGTGTAAGCCATCGCTTTTTCCCGGCAGGGACTATGCTCGTCCCCGCCGCTGTTTGCACTCTCGGAGATCACGTAAAGTGAGGGTCAAGGGGGAAACGAAGAAAATTTGGGAGAAAAGGTGGATTACGCCGGACAACGCTGAGTGCCCTGATCGGATCACGCGCCATTCGGAAGTTGCGCTGGCGTTGTTCGTTGATATAGCGGATGACCTCCCGGTTACCGGCCACAGGTTGTCAAGGACGGTACGCGACACCGACGCGACGCGGTCTATGGTAGAGGTTTTTGCCGTTGCTCGCTTCTGCGCCCGGGGCCTCGAACACCGAGTTCTGGGAGAGATCGATGCCATCGGAGTGACGAAATCCAATACGCCACGGGCCAGAAGTCCTTGACGAAACTTCGGCGAACAATGTTACCACCTACTGCGATGTACTGATTGTTCGCAATCGTGCGGTAGGCCATTCTGTTTTTCGTGTTGGAGTTTAAGGAGAAAGTAAAATGCCGCGTTTACGCGCCACAGAACCGAACTGGCCTGGTCCCGAAGAACCTGTGCCGCAACCTCCGCAACCGGAACTGCCTCCCAGAAAACCTTCCGAGCCCGAGCTGCCATCGCCCGATCCCGGCCGCGCTCCTTTTCCAGGGCCAGGGCCTACTGATCCGGGAGTGCCGCGACCGGTGAGCTATTAAAGCGAAGCCGCCCTCAGCAGCGGCGCATTAACATGAACAGAGCGGCACAGCAAAACAAACGGCACACCCGCGTGAAAAATGGCAGCGCTTATAGCTTCGGCGGGTCAATTCCCAGTGCAGTGGCCAACGCGATTTGATGATCCTGTTCCTCGATCAGAATCTCGCGGATTAACTCAGCGGTGGCAAACTCGCCAAGTTGTTCGCACTGGCGAATTCGCAGCCGATAATTCTTTATTGTTTCGTTTTCGTTGTTTAGATCTGCGCGCAACATCTCTTTGTTGTCTTCCGTGGACTTCACCGGCTCCGGTTGCACGGTGGGAGTGCCGCCAAGATAATCTATTTGCTTGGCAATGGTGATGGCGTGCTGCAATTCTTCGCCGGCATGTTTTTCCAGCTCGCCCGCGATGTTCATGTATTCGGCGCCCTTCAGCACCTGAGAGTAAACCACGTAGGCGATAATCGCCTGGAACTCTCGCGCCAAATCTCCGTTCAAACTCTTGATAAGATCTTCGCGCGTTCCGCTGTCGGCGGTCGCTTTTTGGCTGGTGGGGGGCATCTGAATCCTCCTGAGATTAACAAAACGATTTTGCGGCTCTATTTTGTATCCGCAGAGAAGAAAAGTCCACGAACCAAGGGCTTGTCTCGCACGCAGGGTACTAATTCGCCCGTCTCGCATGCAAGCGCACTAATTGTTGTAGAAGATGGATTCTTTCACTGCGCGCGCATCGATCGCCGGACTTACGTAAGTTCCCTCTCCGATCACCACATTCAACGCGCGCACGAGCTCATTTTCCGCATCCGATTTCAAAACGTAACCCCTGGCTCCCGCCCGGAACGCGCTGCGCACAAATTCTGAGGAGGAATGCAGCGTAAGCAACAAAACTTTAGTTTCCGGCAGCAGGTCGTGAATAATGCGCGTCGCCTCCAAGCCATTCATGCCGGGCATGGACACGTCCATGATGATCACCTCGGGCGTAAGCTCACCGGCTAGCCGAATGGCATCTTGCCCGTTATCGGCTTCGCCGCACAGATCCCACTCGGGGTAGGTACTTAGAATCCCCTGAACGCCGCGACGTATCACCGCATGGTCATCGACAATTAAAACTCGTGGCATAACTCTCCGCACAGCTACAAACGCAACCTGCGAACCAGAAATCTTACGCCTCGATAATCTGGTTTCTAACCGCGTAACGAACTAATTCACTCACTGAATGCAATTCCAGCTTCCTCATGATATTCGCGCGATGGGTTTCCGCGGTTTTTACACTGATTCCCAGCGACACGGCCACTTCTTTGCTGCTTTTCCCTTCCGCAAGCAATTGCACGATCTCGCGCTCCCGCGAAGTAAGGCGATTACGTATCACCGCGTCGGGATCCGGCGACGCAGTGTGAGGTCGAACAAATCCATCGAGCAACATGTCGGCCGCTCGTGCAGTAAAAAAAGGCCGGTGATTGCTCAGCGCCTCGACAGCGGAAACTAAATCACGGTCGGCGTCGGATTTCATGATGTAAGCGCGCACGCCTGCCTCGACGATTTCGCGAACCAATTGGTCAGAAAAATGAAGCGTGAGGATCAGGATTTCCGTCTTTGGCAGACTCTTGCGGATCTTTCGAGCAGCTTCCAGTCCATTTAAATCGGGCATGCTGATGTCCATTACCACCACATCAGGTCTCAACTGCTCGGCCAGCATCACCGCCTCACGTCCTGTTTTCGCCTCGGCACAAACCTCCCACCCGGCTCGTGAGGCCAGCAGTTCCTTGAGACCACGTCTGATAATGTCGTGATCGTCCGCCACCAAAATGCGCAATGTTTTATCTCCTGTTCGCAAAAAAACTAGACCGAGAATATTTACGGGAAGCGCTTTACTAGGCGCTCTAACATCCATGCCACGCGCGAGCCCGCGCAAATAGATAGTTGTCTGCATCTCGTTGAAAAGAAATACTGGTTAAGCTGTATTCGGACGAAGATTGTCTACCACGAAAACCCGCCCGGTTGTTCAGCAAGCAGCCGTGAGCATTATCTTCGCTTGAAATACACACTTACATGGATTGTGTTGGCTCCCCTAAAACGGTCCAATGCGGCACGGAGGCGCACATGATTATTCTTTTGATTGTGCTTGTGGTTCTCGCACTCGGATCAGCTCCCGCATGGCCATATAGCCGCGGATGGGGCTACTACCCCAGCGGAGGTTTGGGGCTGGTGGTGGTCATCCTGGTGATATTGCTGCTACTCGGCAGAATTTAGTAACAGAACTTAGCCGAAGGCGTAAATGAGTTTCGGTTGCCATCGCCGGGTTCAAACTCGTTTCTATAACAGGAGAATCCGGCGTGGCCACACCCTCAAAATCCACAGTAATCCAAACTCCTGAAAACAAACTCGAGCCCCAAGCTCGCCGAATTGTGCCCGCTCTGCCGGACCCGGATTCCTTTGCAGAAAATATGGGTTTCGTCGGACCGGGGTTGGTCACCGGTGCGTCCGACGACGATCCGAGCGGGATTGCTACTTATTCGCAGGCTGGCGCGCAGTTTGGATTCGGAACGCTGTGGTTGATGCTTTTCTCTTATCCCATCATGTGTGCGATTCAAGAAATCAGCGCGCGCATTGGCCGCGTGACGGGAGTAGGAATCTCGGCCAATATCCGAAAAATGTACCCGCGGCCAGTGGTTTACGCCATCGTGGCCATGCTGCTGGTTTCCAGTGTGTTTAATCTGGGAGCCGATTTGGGAGCCATGGGCGAGTCGGCTCATATGCTGTTTGGAGGCCCCGCGTGGGTGCACTTGCTGGTAATGGGATTGATTTCCATTCTGCTACAAATTTTTGTGCCCTATACGCGTTACGTAAAATATTTAAAATTTCTGGTTTTGTCACTGATGGCCTATGTGGTGACCGCGTTTCTGGTGCACATCGATTGGCCGGTCGCACTGAGAGCGACGATAGTGCCGCCGATAAAAATATTTCACGGCGATTACCTAACCATGGTTGTCGCGGTGTTAGGTACGACAATCAGTCCGTATCTTTTTTTCTGGCAAGCCTCTCAAGAAGCCGAGGAAGTACAGGTTCGGTTCGAAGAAAAACCGCTGAAAAGTGCTCCGGCGCAAGCGCCCAGACAATTGCGCAGAATCAGAATTGACACCTATGCGGGCATGGCGGTTTCCAACGCCGTGGCGTTTTTTATCATGTTGACGGCTGCGGCCACGCTGCACGCGCACGGCAATACCAATATTCAAACTGCGACGCAAGCGGCCAGCGCGCTGGAACCTCTGGCGGGCCGCTTTGCCTATGCGCTTTTTGCCGCGGGAATTATCGTGACAGGCTTGCTGGCCGTTCCAGTGCTTGGTGGAGCCGCGGCTTATGCCGTTGGCGAAGCGATGCATTGGCGGGTTGGGCTGGAAATCAGGCCGGCACGGGCGACAAAATTTTATCTTACGTTGGGCGCGGCAACGCTGGTCGGTTTGGCACTAAATTTTGTGCACTTCGACCCCATCAGATCCCTTTTCATCGCGGCGGTGATCAATGGATTGTTAGCCGCTCCGGTGATGGCTTTGATGATGCTGATGACCCGCAGTCCGAAGATCATGGGAGATTTCACGCTGCCAGTTTATTTACAGATCTTTGGATGGATCGGCACCATCGCGATGTTTGGCGCGTCAGCGGCTTTCTTATTATTTGCCCTAAAATAGAAACCGCCGCTGGCTCTATGGCGCAACGGCGGTTTTTTTAATTTCCCTTTAAAACGTTCTACGATGCTTTCACCGTTAGCTCGTTCTGTACCTTGTCGTTCCCACCGGCGGCTTCCGAGGCCTTCGCTCCGATAGCGTTCTTCTCATCTTCGGTGTGCACCGGACCCTTCAAGGTAACCATGCCATCTCGCACAATGACCTTGATGTTGTGGGCGTAAGTAGAAAGTGAAGAATCACTGGCGATGGACTTGCGAATCTTTTTCGCAAGTTCGCGATCCGCAGGATTATTCGCCTGCTGATCGGCAGTAGTTCCACCCTTGCCGTTATCTCCCTTGTTGTTGCGAGTATTGTCTGGTTGAGTCTGTTGATCTGACTGCCGCGCCAGCGTAGAGATCCCTGTCACTGAAAATCCAGCTATCCCCAAACCCAGAGCGGCGATTTGTAACGTCTTGTATTTAATTGTCATGGTTTTGCCCTCAGTTCAATGGTTAAGTTAAAGCGAAAAAGTGGCCGCGGCAAAAAGGTACTTCTGTTGGCCTCGCACCGCCATACATGGTCGTATGTAATCTCCAGGAGACCGCCACGTAGAAAGCAGCGGAGTCGGGTAAACCCCCATTTTTTCTGCAGCGAACTCCGTATTGGTTTGCCCCTGCCGCTCCACCACTATGGATGCGCCCTGAGAGCGGTAAAAAATTATTTTGATATTTTTTGTGTCAGAAGAAAACTTTTAAGGAGAATATAAACATGGCGAAAAACAAATCGGTATTCGGAATTTATTCTAGCCGTAGCGGTGTTGAGAACGCAGTCGTTGCACTGAAGGATTCCGGTTTCCAACATTCGGACGTATCTGTTTTACTACCGGAGAATTTGGGCAACCGCGAACTTTCCACGGAGAAAAACACCAAGGCACCGGAAGGCGCCACCACCGGCGCAGGCTCCGGGGCAGTAATCGGCGGAACGCTTGGCTGGTTGGTCGGTATCGGCGCACTGGCTATTCCTGGCTTGGGCCCCTTCATCGCAGCTGGTCCGATTATGGCGGCGTTGGCAGGCATGGGTGTTGGTGGAGCAGTTGGCGGAGTTACCGGCGCGCTCGTAGGTATGGGCATTCCGGAATTTGAAGCGAAGCGCTACGAGGGCCGGCTGCAAAAGGGCGGAATCCTGGTATCCGTGCACTGCGATACGTCCGAAGAAGTGAAACGCGGCAAGGACATTCTTCAGCGCACTGGCGCGGAAGATATTTCCACGGCAGGCGAAGCATCCGCCGATGTGAAAGACAAAACAGACGCCCGCGACGTTCCCTCGACTCGCAAAGCCGGGACCGGATATTAATTCTGCCGGCACTTCGGTGCGGTTCCTAAGTACTTAAGCTCCAAAGGAGGCTTGTATGTTCCTGGTGCTGTTCATCATTTTGCTGCTTCTGTGGCTTGGCGGGTTTCTGGTATTCCACGTTTCTAGTGCGCTGATTCACTTGCTGCTGCTATTTGCGGTGATCTCGATCATCGTTCATTTCTTTCAACGCAGAACAGTGGCATAAGCAAGAACGCGGCGAAAAAACTAAAAACCAATGGCGGCTTCTATTTTATGGAAGCCGCTATTTTTTGTTTGCGTTGCCTGCATCAATCGGCGGCGGTCTGCCTCATGGCACGTCTGCGCTTTCACTTGGATAGACAGCGCGTGTTGCTGAGTGTAAGATTTTTTTGTTTCTTGGATGCAAAAATTCTTGCGCCGCGTATCCAGACGATTCTCGATTTTGTTTTTAGCGCGCGCCATAGTGGCCACTATGCTGGCGTGCCAGTTCAGTGTTTATCTCCTTCTCGCACGCCAAACGGTGATCGACATTCATGGCTCCCCGGACGAGGTGCTAGCGCAAGACCGGGGCAAAGTATTAGTTTTTGTTTTTGTGCGCACTGATTGTCCAATTTCAAATCGCTATGCCCCACTGTTGCAGCAGATGAACAAAAAGTACGGGCAGCAGGCCACGTTCCGTCTCGTTTTTCCCGACAGAAACGAATCGACTGATAAAGTTCGGCGTTATCTTCAGGACTACAATTACCAATTGACGGCAATTCGCGATCTGGATCACGCTCTCGTAAAAAAAACCATGGCCAAGACCACTCCCGAAGCCGCCGTCTTCGATGCCAAAGGCGCCCTCGTCTATCACGGACGTATCGATAACCTCTACGAGCACATCGGACAATCTCGCCGTGCCGCCACCACGCATGAATTGGCGGATGCGATTGAAGCCGCCAGCAAAGGTCTCCATCCTCCAGTATCAACGACCGAAGCCGTCGGCTGTTTTATCTCGGACCTTGAATGATTCATGTCGGGCCAGCAATTTGTACCATCGCCCTGGTAGTTGTTTTGCTGTTGTCTCACCCAGGGCGGATTCTTGCAGCACCCCAGGCTTCGCAAGACGTTAATACCAATTCGCAAATTACGTTTAACAAGGATATTGCTCCGCTATTTTTTCAGCATTGCGCCACGTGCCACCGTCCTGGCGAATCAGGCCCGTTCCCTTTGCTCTCCTATAAGGACGCGAAGTCTCATGCCCGGCAAATCGCCGCCGTTACCCAAAGCAGGTTCATGCCGCCGTGGCTGCCTGAACCCGGCGAATTTAAATTTGCCGATGAGCTTCGACTCTCCGACGCGCAAATCGCTACCATCGCTCATTGGGTGGAACAAGGCGCCCTCGAAGGTGCGCCTTCCGATCTTCCGCCCACTCCGAAATTTGCAGAAGGCTGGCAGATGGGGACGCCTGATTTGGTTATCAAGGCCGAAAAGCCTTACCAGCTCCCCGCCAGCGGCACCGACCAATATTGGAATTTCATTTTTCGCACTCCGGTGAATCGAACCCGCTGGCTCAAAGCCATCGAAATAAGGCCAGGCGACAAGCGTGTCGTGCATCACGCCAATGTTTTGGTGGATCGCATGCAGTCGGCTCGCGCGCAGGAACCTTCCCCAGGGGCCGGCTTCGGAGGAATGGAAATTAAAATCGAGTCCGAAGCATTTGACCCCGATAGCCATTTCCTCTTCTGGAAGCCGGGAACAGCACCTTACACGGAGCCCGACGACATGGCCTTGCGACTCGATGCGGGCACCGACCTGGTGCTCAACATTCATCTGCAGCCATCCGGAAGGGCGGAGTGGATCCAGCCAAGCTTGGGGCTTTATTTCATCGAACAGCCCGCGACGCGTTTTCCCATGTTGCTACAACTCGAGAACGACCGGAAGCTGGATATCCCTCCCGGAGACAAAAACTTTTTGGTCACCGATGAGTTCACGCTGCCGGAGGACGTGCAGTTGCTGGCCATTTATCCGCACGCACATTACGTGGGCAAAGATCTACAAGCGTTCGCGAAGTTCCCGGATGGCACGCAAAAATCCTTGATTCGCATTCCATCGTGGGATCTGAACTGGCAGGCAGTTTTTCGCTACGAGACGCCCGTAGATCTACCGGCGGGAACCGTGATTTCCATGCGCTATCGCTACGACAATTCCGACGAAAATATTCGCAATCCCAATGTGCCGCCGAAACGCGTTGTAGGAGGCAATCGCGCCAGCGATGAAATGGCCCATCTGTGGCTGCAAGTTTTACCGGGCAGCAATCCTGGCAACACCGGGGATCCGCGAAGAATTTTGCAAGAAGCTCTGGCGCGGCACAACGTCGACAAGAATCCAGCGGACTTTGAAGCCCACTACAATCTGGGCGCGATGTTGCAGGGACGCGGCGATATAGCCGGTGCGGAAAAACAATACGCGATGGCGCTAAGTATTCGCCCTGAAGATGCCACCGTGAATAATGCTATCGCGGGAGCGAATCTGGCCGCTGGTCATCCCGATGCGGCGGTCGCCTACCTCCAGACCGCGCTCCGCTCACGGCCGGATTATTTTGACGCACACTACAATCTGGGAACCGCCCTAGCCATGCAGAATGATTTCGCGGCAGCGGTGGAAGAATTCCGCGCCGCAGTGCGCCTCAATCCGCAGGATGCCAATGCGGAAGCAAATCTTGGCGCGGCACTCGCGGAACTGGGGAACTGGAAAGAAGCCCGCGCGCATTTGGAAAAAGCGCTGGCCATTGATCCCACTCTTGCAAATGCCCGCGACAATCTGGAGCAAGTAAAGCGCGGGTTGTCCAACGATCCGCAATAGGCCTGATCTACATTAATGATTAGCGCGGCCGATCAATCCGTTGCGCTTGTTTTTCCGCCTTCAGCGCCAACTCCATGGCGTAAAAGCAATGTTCCTGATTCATGGCCGTGTCGGTGCGATCCAGCACATCATTAATAAGTTGTTCGCCATACGGCAAGACTACGTCCTGGCAGTCGATATAACGCGTGCCTTGCTGATCCACCTGGAAAAGAAAGCTCCCAAGATTTCTTCCCGCGATGTCCACGTTCTTCCGAATTTCAAAATAACCGTCAGTGCCCAGCACAAACAGCCGTCCGTCTCCCCAGGTAGCCAAGCCATCAGGCGTAAACCAGTCAACGCGGATGTAGCCCGTTCCGTGATCGCCTCGCAGCATCACATCGCCGAAATCTTCCAGACCCGGGTACTGCGGATGGTTCAGGTTGCCGATCTGCGAAGCCACAATTTCCGCTTTTGTGGAATTGGTCAAATAAAGAAATTGATCGAATTGGTGCGACCCGATGTCGCAGAGAATTCCCCCGTATCGCTCGCGCTCGAAAAACCACGGAGGGCGTTGCGCCGGATTCATGCGGTGCGGCCCGGTACCAATTGTTTGCAGCACGCGGCCGATTGCGCCCGCCCTCATCAATTCCCCGGCACGGACCGTTGCGCGATTCTCAAATCTCTCGCTGTACATGATGGAATAAATTCGCGCGGTCGTCTTCTGCGTGCTTCTCACTTCAGCAAGTTGTTCGAGCGAAGTCATGCCTGGCTTGTCCACCATGAAGTCTTTTCCGTGGCGCATCACTTCGAGGCCTAGCGGAGCGCGGTCAGCGGGAATTGAGGCGCTCAAAATCAACTTGATGGACGGGTCATCCAGTATTTCTTTCTCACTACCAGCCAGTTTTACGTCCGGATATCGCTTGCTGAAGGCCCCAGCCAGTTCCGGTTCCTTTGCGTAAAAAGAGACCAGTTCCCCGCCTCCACGGCGTGTAGCTTCCACCTGCGCATAAATATGATCGTGATTGATGCCGATAACTGAGAATTTCAAGGATCGTTTCACACGTGAGTCCGCTGCGCTCTGGCCGCTTGTGGCCCGCAAACCGCGTGCGGCGGTTGTAGACAGGCCAGCAGTCACCACCATACCTGCGGCAGCGTTGCCAGAAGTTTTGATAAACTCTCGCCGGTCGACTGATTTCTTTTTCATTTGGTTTTCCCCGACAAATTATGTCCTAAATTTCGCCTACGGTACTCTACTTTGCAAAAAGTGTATTACCACAGAGCATTGCACGTTTTGAATATCACCAGCTAAGATCTCGAGCGCCGCCAGGAGCATGTGATGAACCTACGCGGATTGATCATTTTTGTAGCGCTTACGTTGTCCAGTGTGTCCCCCGCGGACAATAAAGTCGCTACAACCACCGAAGCAAACGAGGATGTGGCCCTCGACACAAACCCCGCTTCCGCGTTTTGGAGCGACACAGTTCCGATATACGCCAACCGCGATAAGTATGATCAGTTGTTACCCCGCTACCGTACCGAGATTCGCTCGCGGTGGACCACAGAGAATCTTTATTTTTTGTTCAGTTGCCCCTATGAAGAACTGTTTTTGCGTCCTGATCCCAGCGCCACAACGAAAACGAATAAACTCTGGAATTGGGACGTGGCCGAGGTATTCATCGGCTCCGATTTCAAGAACATCCAACATTATAGAGAATTCGAATTGTCCCCTCAGGGAGAATGGCTCGATCTCGACATCGATTTGAGCAAACCGCATCATGAAGAAGGCTGGAAGTGGAACTCCGGATTTCAGGTTGCCGCACGCATCGATCAGCAAACGAAAATTTGGTACGGCGCAATGAAAATTCCCTGGACGGCATTGGACGAGACTCCTCCATCGCCTGGTAAAACATTGCGAGTTAACTTTTTCCGCAGCCAGGGCCCACGCTCCAACCGGAAGGAGATTGCCTGGCAGCCAACCCTGAGCGAATCGTTTCACGTACCCGAGCGATTTGGCTTGTTGCGATTGGTTGCGCGCCGTTGAGGTTACCGCGACAATATTCGTAATGTTTATTTCTCGATTTGTCGCGCAACGTACAAAACGATGACATCGGCCTCAATCAATCTGCAAGACAAAATAGCGGTGGTACTCGGCGGCACGTCCGGCATCGGACGCGCCATATCTCTCGGTCTTGCCGATGCGGGCGCGGCAGTGATCGCTTCTGGAAGAAGCAAAGACAAAATCGACGCCGTCGCCGCCGAACTCGAATCTAAACATTCCCGCACACTGCGCGTGACCTGCGACATTGCCAGTCGTGCTTCCCTGGACGATTTGCTCCAGCAGGTGCTGCAGCGCTTTGGCACCGTCGACATCCTCGTTAACTGCGCCGCAAAGATTCGCCGCGCGCCGACCCTGACATTTTCGGAAGATGAATGGAACGATATTCTGGACACCAACCTGACCGGCACCTTGCGATCTTGTCAGATTTTTGGCAAGTACATGCTG
>DATBBY010000160.1:0-23836 GCA_036270765.1 Candidatus Acidiferrum sp. | reverse complement strand
GTCTATATCGCCATGAAGCGCAAGCTTTCCATCGGCGACAAAATGGCCGGCCGCCACGGGAACAAGGGCGTCATCGCGCGTATCGTTCCGCAAGAAGACATGCCCTACATGCCTGACGGCACTCCAGTGGAGATTGTTCTCAATCCTCTGGGCGTTCCTTCGCGTATGAACGTGGGACAAATTCTCGAAACGCATCTTGGCTGGGCTTCCAAGGAACTGGGCAACAGCCTCAAGCGTTTGCTCAGCAAGGAAGTGAAAGCCGAAGCGTTGCGCCGCTGGTTCCGCGAAGTTTTCACCGAAACCGCGGTTTGGAAGACTTTGTCGAAACTCAGCGACGACGAGTTGCTCGAGTATGCCGAAGGCTTCCGCGACGGCATCCCCTTTGCTACGCCGGTATTCGACGGCGCGCGTGAAGCGGAAATTCGCCACCTGCTGGAAGTCGCGGGTCTCCCGCATGCCGGAAAGATCAACTTGTTCGACGGCATGTCCGGCGACCAATTCGATCAGCCCGTCACCGTGGGCTACATCTACATGCTCAAGCTAAGCCATCTCGTCGACGACAAGATTCACGCGCGTTCCATCGGGCCGTACTCGCTTATTACCCAACAGCCGCTCGGCGGCAAAGCGCAGTTCGGCGGTCAACGCTTCGGCGAAATGGAAGTCTGGGCGTTGGAAGCTTACGGAGCGGCGCACATTCTGCAAGAGCTGCTCACTGCGAAATCGGACGACGTCTATGGCCGCGCGAAAATCTACGAGGCCATCGTGAAAGGTGAGCCGGGCATTGAACCTGGAGTGCCCGAATCCTTCAACGTACTCGTCCGCGAGTTGCAGTCCCTGTGCCTTGACGTCGAATTGATGAAGCGGCAAAAGCCGGCAACGGATAAAGCAGCGGATTAAACAGAAGGGGAGGTTTTCCTCTTCTGTTCCGCTCTTAGTCAGTAGCAATTTTGGTAGTTGGGTTCTCAGCCGGTTCGGCGCCAAACGCCGAACCGCAACCCGCTCCGGCCAAACCGGATCGGGAGGGAGGAAACAACCTTGTATCGCAGCAGCCCTTATGATCGCGCCAGTTTAATAGCGGACTTCGACTCCATTCGAATCAGTTTGGCGAGTCCGGAAAAAATTCGCTCATGGTCTCACGGCGAAGTTACCAAGCCGGAGACCATCAATTACCGCACCTTCAAACCCGAACGGGACGGCCTTTTCTGCGCCAAGATTTTTGGCCCCGTCACCGACTGGGAATGCTTGTGCGGTAAATATAAGCGCATGAAGCATCGCGGAGTGATCTGCGACAAGTGCGGCGTGGAAGTCACCTTGAGCAAGGTCCGCCGCGAGCGTCTCGGCCATATCGAGCTCGCATCCCCGTGCTCTCACGTCTGGTTCTTTAAAGGCTTGCCCAGCCGCATCGGCTACTTGCTGGACATTTCCATGCGCGATCTCGAACGCATTCTGTACTTCGAAGCGTTCGTAGTCGTTGATCCAGGCGAAGTCGCCGTTCTTCGCGAGCGCGAAGTGCTTCTCGAAGATAAATATCGCGAACTCCAGAAAGAATACCCCGGCCAGTTCAACGCCAAGATGGGCGCCGAAGCCATCAAGGAGCTTCTGCGCCGCGTCGAAGTCGAGAAACTTTCCGACGAGCTACGCGAAAAAATGAAGACCGATGCGTCGCTGCAAAAGCGCATCAAGTTCGCCAAGCGCCTTAAAGTGCTCGAAGCCTTCCGTAAGAGCGGCAACAAGCCGGAGTGGATGATTCTTGACGTGATCCCGGTGCTTCCGCCGGAGTTGCGCCCGCTCGTACCTCTGGATGGCGGCCGATTTGCCACCTCCGATCTCAACGACCTGTATCGCCGCGTAATCAACCGCAACAACCGCTTGAAGAAGCTCATGGAGCTGCGCGCGCCCGACGTAATTGTGCGCAACGAAAAGCGCATGCTTCAGGAAGCTGTTGACGCCCTCTTCGACAACGGCCGCCGTGGCCGTGTTCTGCGCGGCACCAATAATCGCCCGCTCAAGTCCTTGTCCGATACTCTCAAGGGCAAGCAGGGTCGCTTCCGCCAGAATCTTCTCGGCAAGCGCGTCGACTACTCTGGCCGTTCCGTAATCGTCGTCGGCCCCGAGCTGAAACTTCACCAGTGCGGTTTACCGAAGAAAATGGCGCTCGAGCTTTTCAAGCCCTTCATTTATCACAAGCTTGAAGCCCAGGGTCACTGCACCACCATCAAGCAGGCCAAGGAAATGGTCGAGCAGCAGGATCCCGTCGTCTGGGACATTCTCGAAGACGTCATTCGCGAACATCCCGTGATGCTCAACCGCGCTCCGACGCTGCACCGCCTCGGTATTCAGGCCTTCGAACCAGTGCTCGTCGAAGGTAAAGCTATCCGCATCCATCCCCTCGTCTGCACCGCGTTCAACGCGGACTTTGACGGCGACCAGATGGCCGTGCACATCCCGCTCTCACCCGAATCGCAGGTGGAAGCTTCTGTGCTCATGCTCAGCTCTCGCAATATTCTTTCGCCGGCGCACGGTTTACCTCTCGCCGTTCCGTCGCAAGATATGGTGCTGGGAATCTATTACCTCACCAAGTCCAAGCCCGGAGCCAAGGGTGAAGGCCGCGTCTTCGGCGCAACCGATGAAGTCATCCTCGCGCTGGAAGCCGGCGAAGTGGAATTGCTCACTCCCGTCCGCCTACGCTATACCGGTGAAGTAATCGACCTCACCACCGCTTACGACGATCAGGACGTGCCGCATACCGTGCCGGTCAAGATGGAGCGTCAGTTCATCCAGACCACCGTCGGCCGCGTAATTTTCAACTCCCACTTGCCGGAGAAATTTCCGTACGTAAACGGCTTGCTCAAGAAAAAGGGCGTGCAGCAACTCGTTTATTACGCCTACCTTCGGTTCGGGTTGGAAGACACCGTCATCCTCCTCGACCACTTGAAGGAATTGGGCTTCCATTACGCCACCAAGTCCGGCATCTCCATCGGCATCGACGACATGCTCATTCCCAGCAATAAATACAGTCTCGTCGAAAACGCCGAGAAGGAAGTCGTCAAGGTGCAGCAGCAATACCTCGACGGCGCGATCACCAACGGTGAGCGCTACAACAAAGTTATCGCCATCTGGGGAGACGTCACCGAAAAAGTCGCCGATGAATTGTTCAAGGCTCTCGAGAACCAGGACAAGGAAGGCAACATCAACCCCGTCTACGTTATGGCGGACTCTGGCGCGCGCGGTTCGAAACAGCAGATTCGTCAGCTTTCCGGTATGCGCGGCTTGATGGCCAAGCCCTCCGGCGAAGTTATCGAGTCTCCGATCACTTCAAACTTCCGCGAAGGCCTGAACGTCTTGCAGTACTTCATCTCCACTCACGGTGCGCGTAAGGGTCTGGCCGATACCGCGCTCAAGACCGCCGATTCTGGCTACCTCACTCGCCGTCTGGTGGACGTTGCGCAAGACGTAATCATCAACGAGCGCGATTGTGGCACCACCGACGGCATCTTCGTCGAGCCCATCATCGAAGCCGGCGTCGAAGTCGAGCCGTTGCGCGACCGCATCGTGGGCCGCGTTTCTCTCGACAAGATCAAGGATTTCGAGGGCAGCGTAATCGTCGAAGTGAATCAGGAAATCACCGAAGAGCTCGCCAACTCCGTGCAAGGCGCGGGTATCGAGCGGGTGCGCATCCGTTCCGTGCTGACTTGCGAATCGCGTCGCGGGGTTTGCGCTCTATGTTACGGGCGTAACCTGGCCACCGGCCGCATGGTGGAACTCGGAGAAGCTGTCGGCGTTATCGCCGCGCAGTCTATCGGAGAACCCGGCACGCAGCTCACCATGCGTACCTTCCACATCGGCGGAACCGCTACCCGCGTATCCGAGCGTTCCACTCTTGAGGCCCGCAACAACGGCAGCGTCAAGTTTGTGGACCTCAAATATGTCGAAGGTCGCGGCGGCACCTCCATCGCCATGAATCGTTCTGGCTTGATCGCCATCGTGGACGAAAAGGGCCGCGAAAAAGAACGCTATCACGTGGTCTACGGCGCGCGCCTTCGCGTTGTCGATGGCGAACAGGTCGTTCACGGACAGATTCTCGCTGAGTGGGATCCGTTTACCTTCTCGATCCTTACCGAGACGGCCGGCTCCATTAAATTCGACGACCTGCGTCCCGGCTTGACCATCGAAGAACAAGTCGATGAAGTCACCGGTCTTTCTCAGGACGTCGTCACGCTTCCTCCGGGCGACGAAAAGCACCAGCCCGCCATTCTTGTCCGCGACTCTTCGGGCAAGGTTCGCAAGAAGTACCTCATGCCTTCCCGAGCCCACTTGATGGTCAAGGATGGCGACGAGGTGCAAGCTGGTGACGTGCTCGCGAAGATTCCGCGTGAAACCACCAAGACCAAGGACATCACCGGCGGTCTCCCGCGCGTCGTCGAACTTTTCGAAACCCGCAAGCCGAAAGACCCTGCTGTCATCAGCGAAATCGACGGCATCGTCAAGTACGGCGATATCGTCAAGGGTATGCGCAAGGTTCTCGTCGAAGCCGAAGACGGCAAAACCACCAAGGAGTATTCCATCCCGCGTGGTATTCACATCAACGTTCAGGAAGGCGATCACGTTAAGGCTGGCGAGGCCTTGATCGACGGCCCGCTTAACCTGCATGACTTGCTTGCGGTTCTCGGCGAGAAGTTCACGCAGTCTTATCTCGTGAACGCCATTCAGGAGGTCTACCGCCTCCAGGGTGTGAACATCAACGACAAGCACATCGAAACCATTTCCCGCCAGATGATGCGTTGGGTAAAGGTCGAAGATGTGGGAGACACTACCTTCCTGCTCGAAGAGCAGGTCGACAAGTTCCGCTTCCGCGAAGAAAACGATCGCATCATTGCCGAAGGTGGGCGTCCCGCAACCGGCCGTCCATTGCTCCTGGGTATCACCAAAGCTTCGCTCTCGACCGACTCCTTTATTTCGGCCGCGAGCTTCCAGGAGACCACTCGCGTCCTCACCGAGGCCGCGGTGGCGGGCAAGGTCGATTATCTCCGTGGGCTCAAGGAAAACGTCATCATGGGCCGGCTCATTCCTGCCGGCACCGGTCTCGAGCACTACCGCAGCATTCAGTTGCTGACGGAAATGCCGCCACCGGCCCCCATGGACGAAATTCCGGAAGCTGCCGAACTTACACCCGAAGAGGCAGCCGCGCTCGATTTCCTCCAAAAGGACACCGAAGCCGACGCTGCAACCGAAGGCTAAAATTACTTCCATCCAGGAAATTCAGGGCGCTCGCATAAACGCGGGCGCCCTTTTTCTTTGCTGAACCGTACTTAGCAGTACTTTTAGGTACGTTCAGGAACGTCCCTGGGACGCTTCCATTGAAGAATCGGGGATAGGTTGCCTACAATCAAAGTGCTCTTGCATTGAGCAGGTGATACGGGCGTATCCGCCACGTCATGTCTGACACCGAAAACAAAAATCAAGCTGTGTCCAATACGCCGCCAGTGAACGGAAAGGCTACCGTATCGTCGCGCCTGGCGGAGTTTGAGAAACGCCAAAAAGAATTGTGGCGAATCACCTTCCTGATCCTCCTGGTCCTCTCTACGGTTTTCGCTGCGACCTCGTGGGATACCCTGCGCTCCCCCACACATCGTTACGAAGCGCTTCCCATCGGGCTCGTCGTATTGCTTGTTTTATTCGGCGCACACGTTTGGAAGCGCTCGCAGGAGATCTCCGAACTCCGTGGCTTGGTTCAAGGCATCGAGAGGCGTGACGCCGAGCCTCCCACGGAAAAGCAGTTCGATCAGCTGTTCGACAGGATCACTCGTTCCCAACAGGGTTATCGCGATCTCATCGATTCCTTTGATGACATTTTGATCGCGCTGACGTTGGACGGCGAAATTCGCGCAGTCAATCGCAGTTTTGCCGACCTCGTGTGTGCTCCCTACCAGGAAATCGTCGGTAAGCCTCTGTCTGAATTCGTTCAGGAAGCCGCCGGCGAGGGCGCTGAGCTCGTCAAGCGCGCGATGCCGAAATTCCTGGAGCGCCGCACCTGGTCCGGTGTGGTCAATGTGCGTCTTAAAAATCAGCCGGGCATGTTTTATTTTGATTGCGCCGCTAACGCCATGTTGCGCGACGACAAGGTTCACGGCATTACCGTGCTCGCGCGCGATGTCAGCGCCCTGCGCAGAAATGAAGCCCGTTTTACCGAGCTCTTCGAAACCTTGCAAGAGGGCATCTACATCATCAATGTAAGCGGCGACATCCTCGACGCTAACCCCGCGTTAGTCCGCATGCTCGGTTATGACTCCAAGGAAGAACTCCTCGCCTGCCGCGTCCCGGACATATTTCACGACCGCCATGAGCGCAAGAGCCTGAAAAACGAAGTCGAACGCCAACCCATTTTGCAGGGTCGCGAAATCACACTAACGCGCAAGGATGGCACTTCGCTGATCTGTCTGAACACCGCCGCCGCCGTCCGTGACAGCGCTGGTACCGTGATCCGTTATCAAGGCGCGCTCATGGATGTTACCGCCAGCCGCGTTATGGAGCGCCGCCTCCACCAGCAGCAGGAATTTGCGCGCCGCCTGATAGATAGCTTTCCGGACTTGATATTCGTGTTGGATAACGCCGCCAGCTACACCTTCGTCAGCCCTCGTGTCGTGGAAATCTTGGGTTTTGAGCCCGAAGAAATACGCGAGACGGAACTAGGCGCCCGCACTCATCCTGAGGATCGCGGCGCCCTGCGCGCCATGTATGACGAAATCCTGGCCGGCCGCGAAACATTTGCCTCCGTCGAAGCCCGTGTGCGTAATAAAAAAGGCGAGTGGCGCCGCTTGCGCTTTCACTTCAGCCCGCTTTTCGACGAAATGGACAAGATCGATGGCGTCATTATTTCCGGCCGCGACGTTACCGACCTCAAGCGTCTCGAAGAACAATTGATCCAGGCGGAAAAACTTGCCGCCATGGGCCAGATGCTCGCGGGCGTGGCCCACGAATTAAACAATCCGCTCACCGCCATCCTGGGTGTTACCGAGCTGCTTCGCGAACGCTCTGGCGCCGACGAAACTATGCAACGCCAGTTGGACTTGACCCATCGCCAAGCCCGCCGCGCCGCGCGCATCGTCCAAAATTTGTTGGAATTTTCGCGTCCCGCTTCGCCGCAAAAGAAACCGTTGGACGTCAATGTGCTCATCGAGCGCACCCTCCAGTTGCAGGATCACTCCCTGCGGCGCAATCAGATCGAAGTCCATTTTCAGCCGCAACCCGGCTTGCCCGCGGTCATGGGTGACGGCAACCAGTTGATCCAGGTTTTGCTGAATCTGGTTACCAACGCCGAACAGGCCATCCGTGAAGTTCGCGATGCCGGGCATATTCACATCCGCATGGCCCTGCGCGCCGGCCGCATTTCCGTCACCGTGGAGGACGACGGCGTTGGCATTCGTCCCGAAGCCATGCCACGAATCTTCGATCCCTTCTACACCACCAAGAGGCCCGGCGGCGGCACCGGCCTGGGCCTAAGCATTTGCATGTCGATCATTCGGGAACACGGCGGCAATCTGGACGCCAAAGCGCTCCCCACCGGTGGCTCAATATTCACTCTGGATCTCCCGATTGCCGCGGATCCCGCCATAGCTTCGGCAACAGTCGCGTCACCGGAGCTCTCTGCCAAGCCTCTTCCGGCGTTCTCGGAAAATAATCACAAAGATATTCAGGGCCGTTCCGTCCTGGTCATCGATGACGAGGAAAGTATTCGCATGCTTTTGGGAGAAGGCCTGTCCGCTTTCGGCCTGCGTGTGGATTGTGCGGCCGATGCCCAGGCTGCCGCCGCTCTGTTGGCCGCGCGGCCCTACGATGTGTTGCTTTGCGATTTGAATCTTAGGTACGGGGGCGGTGGCAAGGTCAGCGGTCGTGATGTTGTCGATCAATTGCTCGTCGCGGTAGGGCCGGAGAAGCCCTCCACCATTTTTATGACCGGAGACTTTGTCGAAGCAGAAGCGTCCGCGACGGGTGTGAGTGACGAGTCTCGGATTTTGCAAAAGCCTTTCAGGATTTCAGATGTTCTGACCATGGTGCAGGAAGTTTGCGCCACAGGCGCTTCGAAAACGTGAACGTAAACGTAAAGAGTTAACTGAGTTCCCCGTGGCACGTCGGCAAAGCGCGGAAAATATAAGACAGTCAGCCTACGCCTTGCTCGTTAGTGGCCCGGCGTCGCGTCTACCCCAAAATCCCACACAAAAATGTTCAGCCCGTCGGGCAATATTTCCGCCAGAGCGTATTCACCCGGCGGCAGCGGTTCGCTCAGCGTGAAACGATAAACATTTTTGGCGATTTCCCAACGTTGAATGGAAATGGTATCCATTTCCGAAGAAACCTCCTGCCCAAACATACTCTTGATAGCCTTCAGCCGTCTCTTACCGCCCTTCACCGTGGCCCGCACCAGTTGCACTTCTGGCCCATCCATGCCCGGGCGGCTGCTCTGCCAAATGGCAGTTGGATTGTCCGGATCGGGCGCTACTTCCCGCAAATAAAATTCTGGTGGCCCGGTGGCGATCGATACACGAATCTTGGAAGCCGCCCCCGGAATTTCAACATTACGTTTGCCGGGAATGATGGGAATGGGCGAAATCACCTGCGCTACCACGCGTTTTTTGTCGCTCCTTGTTTGTGCTCCCACTTGTTCCAGTGGCGTAACCGTTTTTCCCGCTACCGCAAACATGCCTTCGCCGCTGGGCAGAAAAACTCCCTGCCCCACGGTCAGGCTCGCGTCCACGTCCACGACCGAGACCACCTGTCGCGCTTGCTCTTGCGCCTGAACCTTCTTTACCAGCGCCGCCTCGGCCTTTTCGTCCGCAATTCGCGCTTTTTCCGTCGCGTCCCAGTCCACCATCGCGGCCGGAATCTCTTCCCAGTCGCCACGTTCCACGCTGAAGTACCGTACTCGCTCTCCTTTTCGTTCGTAGCTCCGCACCAGTTGGAAATTGCCGTCCTTCAGCACCAATTTCGTGCCGTGCGACAAGCGCGCTTTTGCCGCGTCGGTGTTCGGCGTACCAGATTTACCTGAGTCGCCTGCGGCACTCCCTGCCGTCTGGCCATAACTCCCTGTAACTGCCATGGCGGTCCCGGCCATGAAGCAAAATAAAGCCAGCCTGGTTGTTCTAGCAGTCCGCATGGAGTTCTGAGGATGCGATGCGCTTTGTGTTGTAACGGTTTGTCCTATTCGCAGCATAGCGCCTGAAGTTTCCGCTGACAACTTCCGGCCAACCCTGAAAAACGAGAGTGAACCGGGCAATAAAAAAAGGCTCCCGGCTACAGCCGGGAGCCACAGTCCGCAAAAAGTTACCGTTTAGTGTCTCTTAGTGTGTGCACTTCGGAAATAAAGTTACCAGCACCATCAAGTCGGAGAGCGTGAACAGCCATTGGTCCGCGGTCATGCTGGCGGCCTCGGCGGCACGCGCGATGAAACCGAGATGACGGCTCTTGGCGAAATTATGCAGGTGATCCACGCAAATGCCCGTTAGCGTGGCCACTTCTGAATCGGTGAATATTTTTTGACTCGATTTTACGGTAACCATGGCTCCCTCGATCTCTCCGTCGAGTTGCTCCGATTACTGAGATGCTGAAAGCATCATATCGGCTGCACGAAATTCAGAGCAATAGTCGTTCCGTTCTATGACCTTAAGACTATCGGCTGGTACTTTCGTTAAATATCCAGTGAATTCGCCTGTTTTTCGCACCCTTTTACAGGAAATTCAGGACTTGGCGGGAGTGCGTTAGTGAAAACCAGCGCGTAAAAATGTCCCCATTTTGCAAAGTCGCTACACTTTTCGGTAGCCGCAAATTTTAGAGGTAGTGAAACATCCGTCGAAATACAGTGTTTTACTGAGTGTTAACGAAGCGTTCATGGTGAGGGCAGATTTCTTAATTCGGTGAATCAGAATTCCGTCCACGTGGCGGGACGCTGTGTCGTTATGTTGGCAGTAAAAATTGACGCGCCAGAACCTGGAATGCCGGCGGTTATTCTTCCGGCCGCGTTGCGCATCTCAAACTTGCCGTTTCGTCGCAAAAAATTATTTTGCTCCCGGAATTCAGACGAGTGCATCTAAACAGAAGCGCCACCAGCTTGCTCAAACGCGTGCGCGAGTTGCAGCACTCGCGCTTCGTCAAACGGCGCGCCAAAGATCTGCAATCCTACGGGAAGTTTGCCGCAGACCTTTCCACACGGAACGGAAATTCCTGGCACCCCCGCAAGCGACCCCGTAACTGTATATATATCAGCAAGATACATCTGTAAAGGATCCTGAGAACGCTCCCCTAACTTAAACGCCGGAACCGGCGAGGTGGGTGTCACGATAGCATCCACCTTCTCAAAAGCATCTCGGAAATCTTTCGCGATCAACGCTCTGACTTTCTGCCCTTTCAAATAATAGGCATCGTAATAGCCCGCCGACAGCACATACGTCCCCAGCACAATCCGCCGTTTTACCTCATCACCAAATCCAGCCCCGCGAGTTTTTCGATACATCGCCAGCAAAGAATCGCTGTCCACCCGCAATCCAAATCGCACCCCGTCATACCGGGCCAGGTTGGAGCTCGCCTCGGCGGTTGCAATAATGTAATACGTGGCAATCGCGTAATCGGTGTGCGGCATGCGAATCTCCACCAGTTCGCATCCGAGTTTTCTGTAAATCTCCAAACCCGCTTCAATTTTTTGCCGTACCGGGGCATCCATGCCTTCGCCGAAATATTCCTTCGGAACCCCTACGCGCAATCCCTTTACGGGCTTGGTCATCTCGTTTTGGTAATTCGGCACCACCGCCGTAGTTGAAGTTGAGTCGTGCGGATCTCGCCCCGCTATCACCCCTAACACCGCAGCCACATCTTTAATGTTTGTCGCGAAAGGCCCGATGCGGTCCAGCGACGATGCGAACGCGATCAATCCATAGCGAGACACCCGCCCGTAGCTGCCCATCATCGCTGGTACCCCGCAAAACGAGCCCGGCTGTCGTATTGACCCGCCCGTGTCCGTACCCAGTGCCGCTACTGCCAGTCCTGCCGCAACCGCCGCCGCTGAGCCACCGCTCGACCCTCCAGGCACGCGGTCCGTGGAAGCGGGGTTTTTCACCGCCCCATACGCCGAGTTTTCATTGGAGCTACCCATCGCGAATTCATCGCAATTCGTCTTGCCCAGGATGATCGCCCCTGCGGCATCCAGCCGTTCGATAGCCGTCGCATCGAACGGTGGCATGTAATTCTGCAATATCCGCGATCCGCAAGTGGTGACGATCCCGCGCGTGCTGATCACATCCTTTACCGCAATGGGCACGCCAGCCAACGCAGGCAGCTGTTTGCCGGATGCGATCAGCGCATCTATTTTGTCGGCTTGCTTGCGAGTCCGCTCGGGAGCCAGCGCCAGGAAAGCGTTTAATTCCGGATTGCGCGCTTCAATGCGCTTATAAAATTCCGCGGTAAGTTCGCGCGCGGAAATCTTCTTCTCGGTAAGCGCTGTTCGGACTCCATCGATTGTCCACGCTGTCGTCAAAGTAGAGCTCATCCTTCGCGAAATTTTAATCAAATGAAATGGGGCTGGCCCGGTATGTCTAGCTAAACTCAATTAAATAGATTCGCGGTTTGTGAAGTCTACCGTTCAATCACTTTGGGCACGCGAAAATAAGGCGGTTCCGGATCAGGTGCCTGGCGCAACACGTTCTCCGCCACCGCGGAAGGCACTACCAGATCTTCGCGCAGAGTGGCATCTGCGGTTTGGTCGTCGGCCAATACCTGCGCCATAGGCTCCACGCCAGACGTATCCAACTCGTTTAATTTGCCGATGTAATCGAGAATTTCGTCGATTTGTCGTCGGTACTTTTCCAGCTCGTCTTCGCTTAAGTCCAGGTAGGCAAGTTCCGCCACACGCACCACGTCTTCGCGGGTAATTTTCACTGAATTCCTCAGCGCCCCGCGGGAGCCACTTCCACTACTTTGCGCGGGTATTTTTTCTGAATGTAGTTATCCACCAGGGCCTGAAAAGCCAGCGCTAGTTCCGCGTAAGTGCCTTCGAGAGTCACATCTTTTTTCCCATCAATGTACACCGGGCACCGTGGCGCCTCGCCCGTCCCTGGCAAGCTGATCCCGATATTCGCGGCTTTTGATTCCCCCGGCCCGTTCACGATGCAGCCCATCACCGCTAGCGTCAATTCTTCCACGCCGTCGTATTGCGTCTTCCAGATAGGCATCATATTGCGAATGTAATCTTGAACGCTTTCCGCCAGCTCCTGAAACGTAGTGCTGGTCGTCCGCCCGCATCCCGGGCAGGCCGTAACACTTGGCGAGAACGATCGCAGCCCCAGCGATTGCAGCAGTTCGCAAGCTGCGTACACTTCTTCGCGGCGATCCCCGCCCGGCCGCGGCGTAAGCGAAACGCGAATCGTATCGCCAATCCCGTCGTACAACAGCACACCCAGCGAAGCCGCCGACCACACCAGCCCCTTCGTGCCCATGCCCGCTTCCGTCAAACCCAGGTGCAGTGGCTGTTCCGTCTTCGTGCTCAAGTCGCGGTAAACGGCAATCAGGTCGCGCGGCCGCGAAGTCTTACACGAAATAATGATTTGATCGTTTCTCAATCCCGATTCCAGCGCCAGCTCCGTCGATTGCAGCGCAGACAGCACCATGCATTCATTGATAATCTGCTCAGATTCTTTTCCCAGGTTTTGGTCGGTATTTTCCTGCATCTTCTGCATAACCAATTCTTGATTCAGCGAGCCGCCGTTCACGCCAATGCGCACCGGCTTGCCATGGTCGCGCGCCACTTTGCAGATGGTGGAAAATTGCTCATCCCGCCGCTGTCCCGCACCCACATTGCCGGGATTAATCCGATATTTGTCCAGCGCCGCCGCGCATTCCGGATATTTCGTCAGCAACACGTGCCCGTTATAGTGAAAATCGCCAATGATCGGGACCGCGCACCCGGCTTCCAGCAAGCGCTTCTTGATCAGTGGCACCGCCGCGGCCGCTTCCGGCACATTCACCGTCCAGCGCACGATCTCCGACCCTGCCTCGGCCAGCTCCACGGTCTGCCGAAATGTAGACTCCACGTCCGCCGTGTCCGTATTGGTCATGGACTGCACCACTACGGGCGCGCCGCCGCCTACGCGCACATGCCCGACCTTCACGGCGTAAGTCTTCCGCCGCGGATGCTTGCTTACGTTGGCCTCAAACCCTTCTATTTGCGTGAACATTTCTCTTCAATTCTAACGTGATTCACCCCTTGCAGGGAACCTGCACTCTGCCTATCCAAACTGATGGACAATAAAATTCGCCATTTCATTTGCGTTTGCGCGGCGATTACAAACTTCCGCGTAATCCCAGAGCGTCAGCGTTTTCCCGCAAAGCCGCGATACAAAACTGCACATGCTCCTCGAGCGGCACTCCCAATTCTTCGGCTCCTTTCCGCACGTCTTCGCGGTTGATGCCCTTTGCGAAGGCCTTATCCTTCAGCCTCCTTTTCACCGAATCTACTTCCAGATCCAGAATGCTCTTGGATGGCCTTACGTACGAGCATGCCGTTAGAAATCCCGCAAGTTCGTCGCACGCAAAAACGGTGTGCTCCAACTGAGATGTGCGCGGCACGTTTGTATAATCCGCATGCGAAAGAATCGCGCGCACCATTTCTTCCGGATACCCCAGCTCGCGCAGAACTTTTGCGCCTTCGGCGGGGTGCTCTTTGTCCGCAGCGTGCTCATTATTAGGCCACCGCTCGTAATCAAAATCGTGCACCAGCGCGGTAATCCCCCAGAGATCTTCGTCCGCGCCGAATTTCCGCGCATACGCTCGAACGCATGCTTCCACCGCGAGCATATGCTTTCGCAAACTCTCCGAACTCGTGTATTCACAAAGCAATTTCCAGGCATCTTCACGCGTAGGCATTCGCACCTCTCTCAAAAGCTAATCAGCATACAGAAAAATTTAACTATCCGCTCACTTCAGTATTTTTCTCGCGCGAAAAATGTTTTTCCATTGTTGCACGCAGCCGAGTTTAAGGTGAGATTTGTGGCGGTTTTAGCCGCGACGTAAATGCGCTGGGCAGGGGCTTAAGGTTTTAGCTCCTGAATTCTGGAATTTTCTGCTGATGTTTGTGCTCCGCACAAAATCGATCGGCTGTCCTTGACTGCGGACCGCGTTAAAGAGTACCTAATTTTTTTGGTACCTGTCCCTCCGTACAGGGCGAACGCTTAGCGTAACCTCTCAAAAAAAAATTGAAAAAAACTAAAAATACTCTTGACACCAGCCGCCTCTCGGGAGAAACTCCCTCTCGCGCCAGTTACTGTCTTCCCCCCCTTAGAACGTTCCAGCGTTCTCATCCCATCCGCACGCCGGAAAAACAGTCAGCAACAAGGAGTGCCGGTGTCCTCACAAATTGATAAAGAAACTATGAATTCGATGGATTCATTCGAGATGGACAGGGAAGTCATTCGCTGCAAGACCTGTGGCCTCGTGCAATACCGGACGCGTACCGGTAACTGCCGCCGTTGTGTACGGGCCCTGCCGCAGCGTCTGGAGTTCCTGATTCCTCAAGCTGCACCTGAGGAGGAAGCAGTAGCGGAAGTGGCCTCTGACCGCTTCATTAACCAGGAGACGGTTGAGAATATCGGCCAGCGCATTCGCCAGTTGCGCGAATCGCGCGCGATGACCCAGAGCCAGCTACAATCGCGCTCCAAGGTCTCGCGCTCCTACCTCTCGCGCATTGAGAGTGGTCAGATGACTCCTAGCCTCGGCACTTTGGAAAAAATTTCCGAAGCGCTCAATGTCGGCTTGAATCGTTTCTTTATTCCGGAATCCGATGGCGAAGCGCTCCTCGAAGATCCGTTCATCCAGGGATTGCGCCCCTTTTTGCGCCAGTTGGATTGGGAGCAGTGGCAATCCATTCTGAAGAGGTTGCAAGCCATCAGCGATCACGTTGCTGCGATTCCGGCCACGCTCCGCCCTATCGGTAATCCGGCGCGGCTGCCTCAGCAGCAAGCGCCGGCGAATGGCAACGGAAATGGCAATGGCAACGGTCACATCGGCACCGGCCATTCGAATGGACACGCACTCACCCACGCTCACGGCAATCCCCAGGGTTATCCAATGCGACGCCCAGGTGCGCCCGTCTACCAGCGCTCATTGGCCAAGATGTAAACGATTTACCGCGACCAGCTCAACGTACAGGGGATAAACAAAATTGTTTATCCCCTTTTTCTTTTCCAAGTCTTCAACTTAGCCTTTGATGTTGGGTTAGCTTTTGAAGTTGAAGTTAGTGAAGTTGGGTGGCCCATCCTTGCGGTTTTTGCAAGGGTGGGGCTTTTTCTTAGCTTTTGAACTTGTTCTTTGAATTTTGTCTTTGAAGTCGCGCCCTTGGAGCCCGCAGTCCCTCCGAGAACTCTTCCGCCGAATTACTGCCGAATCACCGAAACTTTAGCGCTAGGCACCTCCAGCCGCATCAGCCGGTGATTCGAATCAAGTAGTAGCAGCACTTCAAGATCAGCTGTCGTTACTCGCAATCCCTCAAAGGACTTTCCAGTCACCGTCTGCGAGCCCGTAGCTTCCACCGAAATGGTTCCCGGCGTCAGATCTTGCGGGATAAGCACCGGGAAAGTTTGCGTGCCGCGTTTCGACCAGTCAAACAACTTCGCCAGCAGCGCGTACTGGTCATATAGATTGTTGTCCAAAATCGCAATCAGTGGGACGTTGAAGGAAAGATCCTGCTCGAACGGCCGTGCTCCCTGCATCTGCAAAGTAATTTTTGCCGTGCCGTTGGAAAAAACCACGTGTGCTCCGTTGGTTTTGTCCGCGTGCGACGTCCACTCGTAGCTGATGGGTGCGCCATCCGGTTGCAACAGCAATGTTCCGCTCACGCTGGTGGCGGCAGTCGTCCCAGGCACTTTCAGTTCCGTCGTTCCTTTTGCAAGCCAGTTGTTTCCCGTCTGCGAAAGTTCGAACTGCTCGCTACCGATCGTTTCTCCATTGAGCTGAATTACCAGCTTCCCTTTGTCTGGACTAAAAACTGGTGCCCCGCCAGCAACTGCCCCACTATTCGTTAGCGCCAGCCCAAAAATACTACTTACCAAAATCATCGCAAGTGCCGGCAGCAGAGACTTTTTTGTGGGTGCTTTTTTCATCGGCATCTCCGTCCATCTCATCCAGAGCATCACGGCTTCTCCACGACTAGGTGCTCTTCCCCCGCTCCGCCACCTACAATTCCACGGCGCAATATTTCCGCCACCACCGTTGCCGGATCCGCGGAACTGTCCACCTGATAATCTGCTTGTTGGTACGACGGCAGGCGTTGCGCGTGCAGCATTCGAAAGCTCGACTCATCGCGAAACAACGGCCGCCCCGGCATAATCATGCAGCGCGACAGCAGTGTCTCTATTGGCGTATCCAGCCACAATACCGTCACGCCGGCGGCCCGCAAAAATTCCGGGCAGCCCGCTTGCGCATACGTCCCTCCACCCAGCGCCAGCACCATACCTTCTTTATGTTCGGAAGCCCGTCCCAACGCGGCCCGCAGTTGATCCGCTTCCATTTGCCGAAACGCCGTCTCGCCCAGCCGTTCAAATATTTCCGGAATGGCCAATCCCGCGGATTCTTCGATGCGCGCATCGAGGTCCACGAATCGCCAGGCCAACTGGCGGGCCAATAGGGTGCCTACGGTAGTCTTGCCCGAGCCCATAAACCCTGCAAGGCATAAAATCTGTACACGGGCGCGCGGCCCGCGCAAAGGCGGAGGTTGTGTCACGTTTGTTTGGCGCGAAAAACTAATCGCGCTTCAGAATGCGGATTGTACCACTGTAGGAAGAAAGTTCGACCTTCGCGAAACCCATGCCCACCGTGCCGAAAAGGCCCTTTGAAAATTTTGAGGCCATATGCTTTACGCCGTGAGAATCAGGCTTCAGATATTCCGCGGCTTGATTGTCCACCGTGCCGGTTGCCGTTTGCGCGTTCAAGTCAAAGGAATCGTTGCCAGAAAAGCGCACTTCCACTAAACCCTTGCCGCTGCGCATGCTGTACAGCCCGGTGTGCACGAAATCGCCGTCGAACAAAATATTGCCGGTCATGGTCCGCAACTTCACGTTACTCAAGCTGGGTTGCAATACTTGAGCGCTCCCGCTGATGGAGCTGAATTCCAATTTTCCCGCGCATTGTGTGCATACCAGTGAGCCACCGGTTGTGGTCACGATAATGTAACCGGAAACTTCTTTCAGATGGACGTCCCCCGCCACGCTGTCGAGGGTCATGTCGCCAGTTACCTGTTCAACGTAAATTAATCCTGTCTGGGTTTTAAGTTGCAATTCCGTTTCTTCCGGAACCGTCAACTGAAAGTTCGCTTCCATTTCCCTGGCGTTCGCCGTCGAATCGACAATACTGGAGGTCACGTCGATGCGGTCGCCGGCTTGTTCCGTCTCAACGGCAATCTTCTCGGAGGCCTTTGTACCGGTCACCACTACTTCAGAATTTTTCCAGGACTTTACTTCAATGCGTCCGTTGCCAACGTTGCGAATCACCACTACCGGCCGGCCTTTGACGGTGAAGTGCTTTTCCACTCGCTGCGGTGCTGCGTTGGCCGCCATCCATGGCGACAGCAGCACGCCCGCGCCGATGACCGGCAGAATTGCACTTCGCCTCAACACCGTCGATAGCTTCATTTCAGTTCAGGCTCCCCCCGCGATCCATCATCGCAGACAGTAATTGCGCTTTTTGTTGATACGCGTTAGTTAAATATTCGCGTGCGAGTTCATCGGAGGGTTCTGCCCTAACGCGACGCTCGCAATCGGCTATGAACTCGTTAACTTGCTCCAAATTCTGTCGCAGCGAAGCATCCACCGCGGAGTTCTCTCCCGTGCTGGCCAGCTGCATGTTCGCCAGATCATGCTCCTGTTGGCTCAAAGCCGTGACCGTCGAAGCGTAAGGATCTTCTTGTACCTGCAGAACCTGCTCGCGCGGTTTACTCCCGAGCAAAAATGCCACCACGATCATCACCACAGCCACCGCTGCGGTAGCCAGGCTGCGATTCCGGAACAGCTCCGCGAACGATTGCCACCACGGCAGCCGGTCGCCCGAGAGCCCGTGAATAGTTCCTTCGCGCACCAGCTCATTTCGAATGGAAATCCAAATGTGTTCAGGAGGATCAAGCTCGGCGGGAAGTTGATGTGCCAACGCCACGATGCCCGTTACGTCGTCAAAAAAATGCTTACAGGCATGGCACTCAGAAAGGTGTTGGCGAGCAGCTGCGGAAAGTGGCGCCAAACCCTCTTCTTCAAAGAATACTTCTAATTCCCTGCACTGCATTGCACATCACCCCGCGGAAAGGACACTGGATGGCTTTCCGCCCCACTTCTCGTGCGCAGTAAATAACACGAATTGCGCCCTATTCTAGCTCAACCCGCCGGTCCCGTCTGCGTTTTTGCGATCTGGCGTTCATTTCTGGCTTGCTCTCGTACTTCCTCTTGTAGCAAGTCACGCAACCGGGTTCGAGCCTTATGCAACTGCGACTTCGAATTGCCTACCGAGCATCCCATTATGTCTGCAATCTCGTTATGCTCGTAGCCTTGCACGTCGTGCAGCACGAACACGGTGCGATATCCCGGGGGCAGTTTTTCAATCGAACGTTCCAGATTGACCCGGTCTACCGCGCCCGTCAGCTTCAAGTCCGGCGCACCCATATCTTTTCTCGGCCCTCCGGTCTCTTCGTCTGGCTCCGTCGTTTCTTCCAGAGAAGCTACCGGGAGCGTTTTCTTTCGCAAGCGCATCAGCACCACATTAACGGTCATGCGATGCAGCCACGTCGAAAACGCCGATTCACCTCGAAAAGTCCCGATTTTGCGGAAAAGCTGCAGAAACGCTTCCTGCATAAGATCTTCCGCATCGCTCGGATTACCTACCATTCGCAGGCACAGTGCATATACGCGGCGGCCATGAAGCCGGTATAAAAACTCAAAAGCCGCAGCATCTCCGGCCTGAGCCAGACGAATAGCGTCCGCCTCACTCATCGTCTTAGGCGACTGTGAACTTGTCGCTTGTTTTGGCGATTGTGAAACAGCTGAAGCGCTCGGATCGCTTGGTCTATTACGCGCCAACGGTCCAATAGCAGCGCATCCACAGGTTCGGATGCACCGTATCCCTCCTAGAGTTGTCCTTGCAGTGGCCAGCATTGCCCCAAAATACAAACCCGCTTCCACGGGTTTTGTTCCCCGAAGCGACCCATCGGGATGCTGCCGGCGAGCAGGTTTGGCTATTTTCCCGCGCTGTGGGCTATACGTCTATGCCGTAAATCATAATTCGCGATAGTTTCACTTTCCTGAGTGGCAGCTCTCCACGCCCCCATTACAGATTTCTGGAAGCTTCCTAGCTGATCATCTGGCAAGGCCCGCAGGAATGACTTCAACAATACAATCGTTTCTCTCAGGCAAGTATTGAGATCGTAATGAGCGGCATCGATGGTATTCCACAGCAGGAACGGATCAAGAGATAATCCTGAACCCAACTCTTCCGCGCTTGCGCAATACTCTTTCCCTAGATTCTCTACCATTTCTAGGAGTGTGCCCAATTTATGTAGAAACTGCGTGCGTTGCGACAGCAAAACTCTGCTCAGTAGCCCGCTCATGCGCGCTGACCGCTGCCCTTTTACGGTTTGAAAGTTTTGCGGGTCGAGCGGCGCGGCATTCGGTACCGTGCCGTAGTGTTTGGCGTGTTCGCTCAGCACTCGAATCAAAGACGCCAGCGGCTCGGTCAACCGTATGCAAAGGCCCGGCGTTACGTTCACCGCCTGGCAACACATCATCAGTCGGCCTTCGCGACGCAATGCCAGCGCTTCGTTGAGGGAAACGCTAAGCATCCCGTACGCGCAGTCCAACCTTCTTACGTACGCGGTAAAAACTCTTAATTTTTCTTCCGGTAGGCGGGCACGCCAGTCGTCTTGCACAGTGCCACGACGACCTGAGAGCGGGCCGCTGGGGTCTCTCAAGTTGGGTCTCCTGGGGACAGACCGGGAGTATAGCAAAGTCCTTCCGTCGAGGCCCGTTTTTATTAGTTCCCCTGCCTCATCGGTCGTGGCAGGCAAACCACGGGCAATTAAGGCTTATATCGCAAACAACGCATTTTGTTAATTAATTTAAGATTCATTATCTCCATTCTGACCCGCATACGTGTTCATACCAGTTCAGCCGAAATGTGCCGCATCGCCTGAATTCTCACTTCGCCACTCCATGGTTCCTTGCTCAATTCCGGCATTGGCCGCTATACTCGCCCTCCAACACCGGAAAGGATATTTCCCGTTTGCAATTTGAGCCCCGCGATCAGTTTGTGCAGCGCCAGAAAAAGCTTGAGCAGATTCAACAGCTTGGCTTTGATCCATTTCCTCGCGAATTTCGCTGGACTCACACTCCGGCAGAGCTTGTTCACGCCTATTCCCAATCATCCGCAACTGAACTCGAGGCCAACCGTCGCGAAGTTCGCGTCCCCGGACGCATCGTTTCCCTTCGTCTCATGGGCAAGGCCGGTTTCGCCCATTTGCAAGGCAGCGGCGGCCGCATTCAGATCTATGTAAAGAAGGATGTGGTCGGAGAAAAAGGTTTCGAGCTTTTTCACCTGTTGGACCTGGGCGATTCCGTTGGGGTCCGCGGCCATCTGTTTCGCACTCGCACCAACGAGCTATCCATATTTGTGGAGGAGCTCTCCCTGCTTTCTAAGGCGCTCTTGCCCTTGCCCGAAAAATGGCATGGCTTGACCGATGTCGAGCTGCGTTATCGCCAGCGCTATCTGGATCTTATTGCTAACGACACGTCCCGCCAGGTTTTTGCCACCCGCGCTCGCATCATTCAGGAGTTGCGCAAATTCTTCGACACCCGGGGTTATATAGAAGTAGAAACTCCCATGATGCATCCCATCCCGGGGGGCGCTAACGCTCGTCCGTTTGTAACCCATCACAACACCCTGGACATGGATCTTTACCTGCGCATCGCCCCGGAGCTTTACCTGAAGAGATTAACCGTTGGCGGTTTTGACCGCGTTTACGAGATCAATCGTAATTTCCGCAACGAAGGGATCTCCACGCAGCACAATCCCGAATTCACCATGCTGGAGTTTTACGAGGCCTACAGCAACTATCGCGATTTGATGGACCTCAACGAAAATCTCTTTGCTCTGCTGGCTACCAACATCACCGGTTCCACAACTATAAAGTACGGGGAGTACGAACTCGATTTTGCAAAATTCGAGCGTCTTTCCATGCGCGAAGCCATCATTAAATATTGGCCCGCGCAACTGCACCACGTACCGGCGCTGGCAGAATTTTCGTTACCTGATGGCCCTGCCGCAATCGCCCACCGCTACAACGCGTGGGCCAAAAGCACTGGCGCTCCGTATGCCGCTGCAAAGGGGAATTTGACTCCGGGCGAATGGACCGGGCTGCTATTCGAAACCATCGCCGAAGACAAATTGATTCAGCCCACCATCCTTTACGATTTTCCTATCGACATTTCGCCGTTATCAAAACAAAAGCCCGAAGACCCCTCGCTGGTCGAGCGCTTTGAAATTTACGTTGCCGGAATGGAAATCGCCAATGGTTTCTCGGAGTTAAACGACCCCGCGGAACAGGAGCGCCGTTTCCTCGCGCAAATTGCCGAAGGCGGCGATGAATCTCCCAAGCGCCTCGATGTTGATTACATCCAGGCCCTTTGTTATGGCCTGCCCCCTACCGCCGGCGAAGGTATCGGCATTGACCGTCTGACTATGCTGCTAACCGATTCCAAATCCATTCGCGACGTTATTTTATTTCCTTTATTACGCCCGGAGCTTCCGGAATCTCAATCGGAACCACCAGCCGCCAATCCCAGCGAGAAAGCGTAACGAGCAGGGGCTCCCATGCGCTTTGAATGGTTTGTAGCCCGGCGTTATCTGCGGTCACCGCACCGACCTGCGGTTCTTCGTCTGGTCACTTTATTTTCGATCATCGGTGTAGCCGCGGGCGTAGCGACTTTGGTCATCGCGCTCGCGATGAATACCGGCTTCCGCGAAACGCTGCAGGATCGCTTGCTTGGTGTGACCGCCCACATTTCCCTCACGCGTCCAGGGTCCGGCGGCATTCGCGATTACGAATCGCTCGCCACAAAATTGTCCGCGATACCCGGAGTACGCTCCGTCACTCCAGCCGTGTATCAAACCGTGCTTATGACCTTTGCCGGTCAATCGCGCGGCGTGGTCACCAAAGGCATCGACCCCGAGCGAGAGCGCCGCGCCGACGAAGCGCTGCGGCGCATTATTGCCGGTCAACTCGATTTCACCCCAGACAAAGACGGCATCGGCGCGCTGCTCATCGGGAAACAACTCGCCGAAGAGTGGAAACTTTCACCTGGCGACTACGTGACCCTGATGAGCCCTCAGGGCCGTTTGACTCCCTTCGGACTGCTTCCGCGTTCCCGAAGATTTCGCATCGCCGGCGTTTTCGATTCCGGTTTTTACGATTACGACCAGAATTGGTGTTTCCTCACCCTCGCTGACGCGCAAAATCTTTCCGGTGGCGGCGATGCTGTCAATGTTTTGGAATTTCGCTTGATTAATCCCGAGACCGCCTCGCCCATTGCGCAACAAGTTCAGCAAATTGCCGGCCTCGGTTTTGCCACTTCCACCTGGATGGAGGAGAACCGCGCCTTATTCCGCGCGTTGCGAATGGAAAAATTGGTTACCGCGATTTTCATTGGGCTGATCACTTTCGTCGCCGGCCTGAACATCCTGGTCGTGCTTTCCATGACCGTCACCGATAAGGCCCGCGACATCGCCGTTCTAATGTCTTTGGGAACCCGTCGCGCCCAGATTCGAAAAATCTTTCTTTGGCAAGGAATCACCATCGGTGCCGTGGGCACACTTGTCGGTCTATGTGTGGGCTATCTGTTCGCTTTTATCGCCGGTTTTTACCACTTAATCCCGCTTGATCCCCAGGTCTATGCCGTGCCCTACGTTCCTTTCCATCCAGGCATATGGGACGGCGTGTGGATCACCATAATAGCCATGGCTATCTCGTTTGGTGCCACTATCTTGCCAGCCTGGTCCGCCGCCAGTCTCTTGCCTGTCGAGATACTGCGTTACGAATGATAAACGCGTTTGATTGGTGCGCAATTTGCTCCTAAAGTAGTGCTAGGCGAGGCGGGCCCTGCCGGTGGAACCCTCGAGCCGGTGAGCTCCAAAAAAGCCCCCTTCAATCAGTTGAAACGAAGGATGTTAGTAAATGTATCAAAATGGTACTCGGCAGCTTGGTTTCGCGAACCATCCAGTTAGGGCAAAAAAAGGAACCCTTTTGTCCTGTTGTGCAGACAATCTTGGCAAGCTTTTCGCGCCGAAGAGTATTAGCTACAAGTGGCACCATCGACGCATCTAAGTAGCTATGGGGCGTGGTGAACTTAGCGAAAAGCAAGTAATCCACGCAAGGTTTAGCAGATCTTAAATGACCACGGCAGATTCCAACTCGGGTTTTAGCATCGCGCAAGCTGCCACTCCGCAACTCGCAGCTGGGCCGCTCGGTCCTGTCGTGCTGGAAGGTCGCAATCTGAAGAAAAGTTACGGCCAAGGTTCTAAAGTTTTGCCGGTTTTGATGGACGCCAACATCACTTTGCAAAAAGGCGAGATGATTGCCATTGTGGCCCCATCCGGCGCGGGTAAAAGTACTCTTCTGCACTTGCTGGCCGCGCTAGACATGCCGACAAGCGGTACAGTATACTTCGCGACGAAAGCTGTTGAATCGAATCAAGACTCGTTGCTCGCGGAATTTCGCAATCGGGCCGTTGGATTTCTCTGGCAACGGCACCAGTTGCTGCTTGATTTTACG
>DATBBY010000159.1:0-60257 GCA_036270765.1 Candidatus Acidiferrum sp. | reverse complement strand
AAGGCAAGACATACGTCCATGAGGCCCTGTCAATTGATGAACTTCGTCGGTTGTTCCACGACCACGGGATGGATCTTCTCGGCCCACCCCTCCTAGGAAAATGGAAAGTCGAAGAAGACGGACGAATCACACAGATCGCCTAACTGCGCGGCGGCTTCCCGAACAGCGCTACGTCTGCTTAATCCCCCAGAGCGGTCAAACTTGGGGCGTGCTCGAATCGATCGACCGCGATCTTGAGCATTTGCCGCCCTTCAGTCTGGGACAGGCAAACGGCTTTGCCTTCGCCGCGTGCACGGGCTGATGTGCGGGCCGCATTGACGTACCAGTCACCCGCAGAGTGCCTCGACGAGGCGGGAAAATCTTAAGAAAGAAATGTCCGGTCTACGGTCTTCACTGGATTCTACACTGCATGCGATAGGGGTATTGTCCACATTGACTGCAATACCGCTGGCCGGTGTCCTTCGCGGGAGTGACTGCACACGGTAGCCCTGCAGGGCCTTTGCAGTTTGACCTGTCTGGAAGCTATCCCCGGCCGCGGTCTAAATTTTTCGGTGATGTTCTTACCCTTAGTCTCCCGCAATTCTACGTGTAATCCCCGATTGAGGCTGGAGGGCTTGCGAGTCACAGTACCGCGCACAGCCGGATTCACGGATAAAGCGTCGTTACACTCCGGCTGAATGCGTAGGAATTATTCAAGGAGAGATATGAAATCGCTTAGATCGATGTTGACCCTCGTTCCTGTGCTGTTGGCTGGGGGGGTGCTGGGTTGCTCGGACACCCCGACTAAATCACCGGATGTCACGGACAGTGTCCGCAGATCGCTGGATCAGTCCGGTTACAAAGATGTAAGCGTCAGTGAGGATCGCGATAAAGGGGTGGTCACGCTGTCTGGCACGGTGGCCTCTGAGAGCGACAAGGCGCAAGCCGAAGCGCTCACAAAAGCCGCAGCCGGCGGCCTGGTAGTAGCCAATGCTGTCGCGGTTCGCCCTCCCGGTGATGAGAGCGCCGCCAAAGCGGTGGACTCCGACCTCGACAAGGCCATCGACAAAAATCTGGATGCCGTGCTCGTAAAACACAAACTGGATAAGGGCGTCCACTACGATGTTAAAAACGGAGTGGTTACGCTAAAGGGTGACGCTGGGACTCAGAACCGCCGCTCGGCCATCGAACAAGTCGCCAGCGGCGTGCCCAACGTCAGACAGGTGGTCAACGAAATGGAAGTGAAGGGACAGAAGGCCACTTCTTCCCGTCGTTAAGTTGTCGGCCAGGAGCGAGGTTACGTAAGCTTCGCTCCCGGTTTGTTTTTTGCCCGGAAGCTCCAACAACACCCGGCGCACTGCTCGACTTTGTTACCACGTGTGGTATACCACAGACCTAGTGTGCTTCCATGAAACGATGTTTTGACTCCAGCTCGGAGAACAATGGCCGAAGATAATCTGGCATCGGCTGCGAACGAGAAAGCGCCGCCTAGGTCTGCTCGTCCCGCTTCTCTGATTCCAGTTTTGTTGGGCTTCTTGTTCCTAGCCGTTATAGCTGTGGCGGCTTTCCTGACCCAACGCGGGATCAATAACAGCACCAATTGGGTGGTGCACACATATGACGTTCGCGGTGAGTTGCAGAATCTGCGGACCCAGCTAGCGGAAATTCGTGTCAGCGCCTTGGCGTACAGCGGCTCCGGAGACGAAACCGAGCGTCAGGTTTTCCGTCAGCATTCCGAGTACATCGAAAAGGCTTCTGAACATCTTCGCAAGCTAACCGCTGACAATGCACGGCAGCAAGAGCGTTTGAGTGAGCTGCAATCTTTGTCGCGGAACTACGTCGCACAATTGCAAAGGGACTTGGCACCCGGCGTACAGCCAAATTCCGACTTGCCCGCCAAATTGGCCGCCATTCGCGAATTCGATTCGCAAGAATCACAAGTGGATCGTCTAGTAATCCGCATGGAGGAGGAGGAAATTAGTCTTCTAAGCCGACGCCTGGGTACCTGGAACCGCGAGTTTTGGCGCACCTCGGTTGTTCTTACGCTGGCGTTATTCGCAGCACTTGGATTTCTTGCTTACAACTTTCGTTTGTTAAGCCGAGAAATCGTTAGAACCCGGGAGTTGGAACTTATCCAGCGTGAGAACGTGCTCTCGTCGCGGGCACTCAGCGCGCGTATTCTCGATCTTCAGGATGCCGAGCGGCGTAGAATCGCGCGAGAATTGCACGACAGCGTCGGGCAATATCTCGTCGGACTGAAAATCAATCTGGAGCAGCTACTAGGCAGTCGCGCGAATTTGACTTCCGCGCATGAAAACCTCTTGGCCCAAACGATCGAGCTGGCCGAGCGTTCCATGTTGGAAGTAAGAACTATCTCGCATCTGCTGCATCCCCCGCTCCTGGATGAGGTCGGGCTTGAATCAGCGATTCGTTGGTACGCGGACGGGTTTGCACTACGGAGCGCTCTAAAGGTAAGCCTGCACCTCGACTCCATCATCAACCGTCTACCGAAAGAAGTAGAGCTGGCATTGTTTCGGGTGCTCCAGGAATCCTTGACCAATGTTCACCGGCATGCGAACGCGAAGTCCATAGAAGTTGTTCTCACGTGCTCAAGCGGACATATAGTGCTTTCCGTGATCGACGATGGCGTGGGAATGGCGGCGGAGGTTCTCACCCGCTTCAGTTCGGGCAGGGCTTCTGGGGTGGGTCTCGCGGGAATGAGAGAACGTTTGGCGGAACTGGATGGAACACTGGAGGTTGAGCGGGCCTCTAGGGGCACCGCGGTGCGGGCTACCATTCCGGTTGAGCAGTGTGCCAGCCAGCATAAGCCATTGGGCGCGGTCTGAAAGACCGGCTCCGAATCCAAGTAACTGGACCTACGCGCTATATGCCGCCAGGGGCCGCGTGCGGGCGAGCATCTCAAGCCGGCGTCGCGAGCGTGTGCGCGCTCTGAACACCCGCGATTTCACAGTCTCTACCGTGATGCCCATGGCCCGGGCGAGTTCGCGATTTGTCCATCCTTCTGCTTTCTGCAGCACGAAGGTATGGCGAAGCGAAGGATTGAGACACTGCAACGCTTTGCTTGCCAGCTCGCGGTTGATGTATTCACGTTCGTGATTTTGGCGTTGGTCTTCAATCTCAGGATAATTCGCAAACGTTCCGCTGTCCTGCCCGGTATCCGATGGATTCACAAACCGTTCTGGCTTATGGCGGCGTAATTTCATGAGCGCTTCGTTGATGGTGATGCGAAACAGCCAGGTTGAAAACTGGGACTGGCCTTCGAAGCGGGCGATATTGTAATAGGCCTTTACCAGGACATTTTGCACGTTGTCCTCGGCGTCTTCGCGGTTCTTCAGCATGCGCAGAGAAACACCATAAATTTTACCGGAGTGCTTTTGCACCAATTCGGTGAAGGCTTCGTGATTTCCACGCCGGGCCATCGCGATCAGTTTGTCTTCCGAAGATAGCACTTCGTTTTTCATGTTAGACGGCTCCTCGAACAATCCCTAAAATTTGACTCTCGGTCAGGGGGGACGTCGAAATTACGAGAGTTAGAACTTCTTCGCTTTGCTTCCCGGAGCTCAAAATTGAAGTTAACGGGTAGACGCCAAATGGACAATACAGAGGACCGTGTACACCGCCACTGAGAATTTTGTAGGCTAACAAACAGTAAGCACATTTTTGTTAGCGGTTAAGGTGAGCAGGCCCAAGCTAAAAAGCGAAAGGACGGAAATTTTCCGCCCTTTCGCCGTTCATGACCGTGCTGGCTCGTTACTGCAGCCGTTACTTCACTAGATGAGGCGACGCCTGTTGCAGGCGCGCATCCAGCTCTCGGGCTTCTTCGGGACCTTCGCGTTTTCCTTCTTCAACGATCTCCGCCGCGGTTACGCCCTTGCCGTACAGCTTCTCGTTGGCTCCGCCGTCAGCACGCAAGGTCGAACCTTCCAGCGATACACCAGCGAACGCTCCACGAGAGCGAGAATAGCTCAACATCTCTGCTCGTAAAGCTACGTCAGATTCCGCGGAAGCAGTGCGGCCCTTGGGTCCCGCCGCGACGCTTGCGTCGGCGCCGAGCTTGACTTTGCTATGCAGCATGCTGCTGAGTCCGCGATCGTTCATCACCAGAATTACGAAGTCGGTCGCCTGTCCGCCGATCTGGAATCCTACGCTGCCGCCTTCCAGGGCCATCATCGCCGGTGCGCCCCAGGGGCCGGTGAAATCCTTGCCGCGCCGGCAAACCATAACGCCGCGGCCATAGCTGCCGCCTACCACGAAGGCAGCCTTGACCACCGAAGGCAGCACCACGACGCAACGAGCCTTATCCAAGATGTCTTGCGGGATGTTATCCGGAACATCCAGGATCTCTTTCATTACTTTGCCGGCGTTCGCCACTCGTTCTTTCTCATCTTTTTCACTGGCTGGTCTTGCGACTGCCAGCGTTGAAAACGCCAGCACTCCCGCCATTGCAATTGTCCACTTCTTCATCTTTGTTTCCTCCATTAAATTTGAATTTTTACTTGCCGCGCCCCAGGGCTAGAACCGCAACTCCGCTGATTACTGCAATGATGCCAATCACGGGAGGAACCGGTATGGTCCGGTGTTCTTCTTTGGTTGCTTGTATCGGACCAATGTCGAGCACTTTCTTGTGCGTCGTGTAAGTGAAACCCTGGTAAACCAGCGCGATGATTCCAATCACGATCAGGGCTACACCTAAGAGCATTCGTCCGTTCATTTACCGTCCTACCGTTGGCACCGAGCATTCTTGATATATTTCGCAGCTGCTGCCGCAGCCATTCCTCACACGTATACCCCGGAGTAATCATGAGGTTTACGGCGAGACTGTTACTTGTACGTTATCCGGAACTAAGGCTCCATACCTGAAAACCTTTAGCCCGAACGATTGCATCGTGTAGCAATGTAGCTCGATTTGTGAGTTCACGAGCGCTCAATAAAGTACCAGTTTTGGTCAAGTAAACCTACAAGAGCCAGTCTGCCCATATCAACCGAACGCTGTATTTGCGGACTACGAGCGGTATGGTCTGCTCTATCAAGTGCAGTGCTGTTTTGATTTAGTCAGCAAAGAATCTATAGGGAGGCTTCAATGAACTGGGACCAAATCGAAGGCAAGTGGAAGCAGTATGCAGGCAAAGCCAAGACCAAATGGGGCAAACTCACAGATAACGATATGCAAACGCTGAGCGGCAAGAAAGAGCAGCTCGTTGGGTTAGTTCAGGAACGCTACGGTATCGCCAAGGATGAAGCGGAACGGCAAGTGAATGATTGGGGTAATTCTTTTTCGGATGACAACGCCGCACAGCGCGATGAAAACGCCCGGCGCGACAAGAGCCGCGGTGCTGGATCGGCCTAGTTTCCTAGTAGGTGTGTTGTATATCGATCAAGCTGGCCCGATCGGGCCAGCTTTTTTTTTGCGCAGATCTGAACTTGTACGATTTCGTGGACGAACCATATTCTCCGCCGTTGCGGTGGCGGCCGATTTGCTGGCCCCCTCTACAACATCTCCATACTGCTTGCTAAACTCCAATCGCGTTAGGCAAGCGTGCTATGAATGTCTTGAATGCGCTCGGCTCTGTACTGGGCACCGGATACTCATCCGGTCTGAATCTCTACGCCACAATACTCACTCTCGGGCTTCTGCAGCTATATGGCTTTATTCATCTCTCCAAATCGCTGGAGATTCTTTCGCATCCTCTGGTTTTGGGAATTGCTGCGCTTCTGTATTTTGTCGAATTCTTCGCGGACAAAGTGCCGTATATCGACACGGTGTGGGATGCCATCCACACATTTATTCGTCCGCCAGCCGCGGCGCTGCTTGCTTATGCTTCGGTCGGCGACGTATCACCGGAATGGCGCTGGTCCGCCGCTTTGCTTGCGGGCGGCGTTGCGCTCACTTCGCATAGCGCAAAGGCTTCCACACGCGCAGCCGTAAACAGCAGTCCTGAACCGTTCAGCAATTGGATTTTAAGTTTTGCCGAAGATTTGCTGGCCGTGTGGCTTACCTGGATGGCCGGCGCTCATCCGTTGACCACCGCAATCGTGGTAGGCGCACTGTTGATTCTCTCCGCGTTTCTGATTTTCCATTTATTTCGGTTCGCGCGTCGCGCATTTCACCGCTTGTCCACGGCCTGAGCGGGTCAACTTATTGGGGCTTACTTTAAATAAGTTGCCAGCCAATCGAGAAAAGTTTTGTACCAGAATTGCGAATTCTGCGGCTTCATTATCCAGTGACCTTCATCCGGGAAGATTACTAATTTCGACGGTACTCCTTCCCGTTGCAGCGTATTGAAAAACTCCAAGGACTGCGTGTACGGCACACGAAAATCATTTTCCCCGGCGATGACCAGCGTCGGTGTTTTGTATTTCCCCAATTCCGCCGCGAACGTGGAGGCCGACCACTTCTTGTAGCTTTCCGGATTGCTCCATGGCGTTCCCTGCATATCGTGCTCGGCAAACCATAACTCTTCGGTGGCGTACATCGAGGTCTGATCGTAAACGCCCGCGTGGCTGATGATTGCCTTGAAGCGTCCGGAATGCGTGGCGATCCAGTCGGCCATAAATCCGCCGTAGGAACCGCCGGCGGCGGCCATGCGCGAACCATCGATAAATTTATTGTTGGCCAGCGCGTAATCCGCGCCCTTCATCACATCGGTGTAGGCTTGGCCACCCCAATCATTCGTGATTTCGTCGATGAATTTCTGGCCATAGCCGGTTGACCCGTGGCGATTGATCATCAGGGTCACATAACCTGCGGCGGAAAATACCTGAGCATTCCATCGATAACTCCAGGCATTCGACCACATCGTTTGTGGTCCGCCATGGAGCAACACCAGCAGTGGATATTTTTTGGTGGCGCTAAATTTTGGTGGCCGAATGAGCATGGCCTGTACGCGCGAACCGCCGGCACCTTCAAACCAGAACGTTTCCGGCGCATGCATATCTAGTTGGGCCAGCAAAGCGTCATTGTGATGCGTCACTTGCTGGGCATTCGCTCCCTCGCCCGACGCTGCAAAAACTTCGGCCGGCATGGTCAGGCTCGTGCGTTCAAAGGCCAAAATTTTCCCATCGCGGCTTATGGACACTGCGGTATTGAATCCTTCAGCGACAATTTTTTTCGGCTCTGTTCCACCGCGTGCATCGACCGCATAAATCGGGGAAAGTGTTTCGTTTTCGGCTGAGAAGTAAATCGTTTTGCTATCCGGGGACCACGTCAGGCCCTCCGCGCTGCGGTCAAATTTCTCGGTCAAATCTTCAGTTTTTTCCGTGTGCCGGTCGTAGCGCATCACCCGCCAGCGGTCCGCCTCGTATCCCGGGGTCAACTGCGCGTGGTAGGCGATGTAATTTCCGTCCGGCGAATATACCGGATCGCCATCGAATCCCGCGTTTGTGGTGATTTTTTTAGCTTCGCCGCCCGTGACCGGAACTATAAACAGTTCTCCATTCGTGCTGAGCGCTTCTACCTTGTCCGGCACGGCGGTGAAGCAAATCTCTTTTCCGTCTGGCGAAAAATTTAGGTCGTCTGGTCCGCCGCGTTCGTCGGGAGGCACGTCGTAATTTGCACCGGCGGTCAAATCTCGCGGGGTTCCGCTGGCATCTGCTGGGGCAACGAACAAATGGCTGCGCTTTCCTTCAGACCAATGCGTCCAATGGCGATATAAAAGCTGTTCGTAGACTCGCGCTTTGACTTTGTTTTTTTCTTTCTCCGCGTCGCGCGCGCTGTTACACGCATCGTCCTTGCAGTCCACGTAAACTGATGATGTAAAAGCGATCGTCGATCCGTCAGGCGACCATTTCACTAAATCGGCGCCGCCCGCTATATGCGTAATCGCATGGCTTTCCCCGCCTTCCATCGAGAGCACGTAAACCTGGGAATTTCCGTCGCGCGAAGAAATAAATGCCAGCGTTTTGCTGTCCGGCGACCATGCTGGAGCGGAATCGTGGCCGCTTTGCGTCAGTTGTATTGCCGCGCCACCAGTCGCAGGTACCGCCCAGATATTGCTGGCGTTGCGATTGGCATCCATGTCGGGAGTCGCTACGGAATAGGCTATCCATTTTCCATCGGGTGAAACGGTTGGGCTCGCCACCCGATGCATACTTCTTAAGTCGTCAAAGGTGATGGGCCGTTTGCTGGCGGTGTCTTGCGCGAATATGGCTAGACACGCGCCGCTCAATACCACCGCCACGAATCCGGACCGCAGCGCCGCCAGTTTCATGCGTTTCTCCTTGTGAGTGACTCTGGGAATTTGCCTTGCAGGGCTTTGGATAGTGTCACGACTCATGCCCGATGCCAAGGGACCAAGAGAAATTTTTCTTGAACCTTCGTTTAGATGCAATGCATTCCGGCGAGTCTAATGTGTTTATCAGCTTCGCTGTAAATTACTTTTTCAGCGCTACGCCTACCGCCCAGATGTAGCCGTCCGGATCTTCCAGGATTACGTCGCGCCACCCATGCGGAAAATCCGCCGCTGGCTGAAGAATGACCGCGCCTGCCGCCTCCGCGCGTTTTTGCAAACTGTCCGGGTCGATGCCCATCACGCGAAGTTCAGCTCCGGTGCCGCGTTTTTCTCCGCCTTGCAGTCGCTTATGCAGAGGATGATGGTCATAGGTGTGGTCAGCGTGCAGCATGAAGTCCACACCATTCAACAGCAGCGCCGCGAAATCGGTGTCGCTATAACGGAGCGTGGCTCCCAAGACCTGTTGATAAAAAGAAAGCGACCGGGATAACTCTCGCACCAGCAGGTTTACGGAGAATTTTGGCAGAGCCCGGCCATATTCATCCGCCGGCATCCAGCCGTCGCCGGTACGCGTCATGGTCATAACTAGATCGCTCCGATCTTCGCAAACGCGCGAACAATAGAATCCTCTCATGCGGACGACCGGGCAAGAGTTGCACACAAAAACTCATGATCAGAAGCAGGTTTGCCAATTTGGACTAGGCGCCTGCATGCGAGCTCGCATCGTTATTGCGCACCAGCACCCAGTTCAGTGCGGCAATGGCGATGACTCCGGTGACGACGGACAAATTGCTGAGCGGCGTCTGCATAAATAACACCACGCAAAACGCCAGTGTCAGTATCGCGATCAGAGGACCACCGCGAAGGCGAAACGCATCCGCTTCGGGGTGTTTTTTTCGCAACACCAGCAGCGCCACGGCAAATGAGGCATAAGTCAGCAATCTTGCTACCGCGGAAAGGGTAATATTCCATCGAAAATTTCCTACTATGGTGAAGGTAAGCAACAAAATCGTGTAAACGATAATAGACAGGTGGGGAGTGCGAAATTTCGGATGCACGGCCGCAAAAAAAAGAGGAAAATCTCCGCGCTCTGCCAGTGCAAACGTTAGTCGCGGAGTGTGCAGCATATTGGCGCCTAAATATCCGTAGATGGACACCAGCGCCCCGCAAGCAATCGCCGCCGCAGCGCCGTTGCCAAAAACGTGGCGCGCCGATTCCGCAAGGGGCCGCTCGGTCGCAGTCGGGTTGACCAGCGTACCGTTGATGACTACTTGTACCAAGGTGTAGATCACAGTCACTAGCGTCAGCGCGTAAAAGAGCGCTACAGCCGAGTCATTGCGCGGATTGCGGGTTTCGCCGGTGGCGAAAAAAACCGCTTCAAATCCTCCGTAAGCAAAAACCAGCACCAAAACAGCGCCTAGCCAATCTTGCAGCGTTACCGCGTGGGTCAACGGTGCTGGAACAACCTGGCCGTGTGCGACCAGCCACCCAAGTCCCGCGCCAATAAATGTCAGCAAAAGAAATATTTTTATGCCGGTTAGAAAATCACTGACGCGCGTTGCTGAACGCACGCCCCTATAATTGATAATTGCGAGGATTCCGATTAACGCGGACAAAATTGTCACGCGATAGACGGGTCGTAATGCGCGTGGGAAGAATTCCGCAAGATAAGTGGCAAATAGATTGGCCGTCCCAGACGCCGCCGTTATCCGCGACAACCACGTCATCCAGGCGATTTGAATGCCCCAAAATCTTCCGAGCGCCATCCGCGCGTAAAGATAAGGGCCGCCCGTTTCGCTGAATTGCGAAGCGACTTCGCCTAGGCATGCGGCAACCAACGCGATGCCTGCGGCTGCCACCAAATATGCAAGAGGGGCATACTTACCCAGGCGGCCTGCGACCACACTGGGAAGGCCAAAGATACCGCCGCCGATTATCGAATTTACGATTAATGCCGACAGACTCCAGCGGCCGATGGTGCGAACCAAACCACTGGAAGACGGTGCTCCCAATGCCTCTCCATTTTCGAAATTTTTGCAATTATGCGAAGCACTAAATCGTCAGCCAGCGAAAAACGTTGCCAGCGTAGCACAACTACCGATATCGCTAACGCGATCATGACGGGCTGATGTCCAGTCTTCCGTCTGTTACAATTTCCGCACCAATCCACTATGGCGAGCGGCTCCAGCATCTTCCCGCGAAATTTTAAAAAGGATTATCCCGTAGCTGTTCGGGGAGAAGGCTGCTGGGTCATTTCCTCAGATGGACGGCGTTTCCTGGATGCCGCCGGCCAAGCCGCGGTGGTCAACATTGGGCATGGCGTTGCCGAGATTGGTCGGGCCATGGCCGAGCAATCATCGCAGATCGCATTCGCGCATACTTCGCAATTCCATTCTGGGCCGGCCGAGAAACTTGCCGCTCGCCTTTTGCAACTGGCGCCTCCAAATTTTTACAATGGCGGCCGCGTTTACTTTACGTCCGGCGGCTCGGAAGCCACCGAGACAGCCATCAAGCTTGCGCGGCAGTTTCATTTGGAGTCCGGCCAGCCGCAGCGCTACGGGGTGATTTCGCGGCGCCAGAGCTACCATGGCAGCACAGTCGGGGCGATGACTGTCAGCGGCAATGTCGCGCGCCGCGCTCCTTATCAACCGTTGCTCTCTGAATGGGGGCACGTCTCCGAGTGTTTCCCATATCATCGTGCTGACAATTTGAAGGATGAAGAATACGGCCTCGCTTGTGCTAATGATCTGGAGAAATTTCTTCGCGGCCCCAATGGCATTTCCTCGGCGGCATTTATTTTAGAGCCGGTGGTCGGCGCGACTCTTGGCGCGGCTGTACCGAGCATTGGATACATGGAGCGCATCGCTGAAATTTGCGGCGAAAATAAAATTCTTCTAATCGCCGACGAAATAATGTCGGGAATGGGTCGGACCGCGAAGCCCTTCGCCATTCAACATTGGAACGTGGAACCGGACATGATTCTGGTGGGGAAGGGAATCGCCAGTGGTTACGCACCGCTCGGCGCTGTTATGGTTTCTGCGCGTATCGTCGAAACATTCGAACGCGGTTCTGGAATCTTTCAGCACGGTTTTACGTATCAGGCGCACCCGGTCTGTACTGCGGCCGGCAATGCGGTACTCGACCACCTGGAAGCCCACAAATTGTTCGAACGAGTGGCGTCAATTTCAAAAACTCTATTCGGCGACCTGGAGCCTTTGCGAACACATCCGAATGTCGGTGATATTCGCGGGATGGGCTTACTAATCGGGATCGAATTCGTGAGAGAAAAAGCGTCCCGCGAACCTTTTCCACCCTCGCAAAATATTGCCGAGCGCATCCGTCAGGCCGTTATCGAAGAAGGCGTGCTTACCTATCCCACGCAAGGGTGCGTCGACGGCCGGCGCGGGGATCACATTCTTTTGGCCCCCCCGTTTATATTGAAGAGTGAAGAATCCACGTTCATCGCAAAAGCAATTAAATCCGCACTGGCAAAAGTATTTGCCTCCTAAATTTCAGGATTTGCAGTCTGGTATTGGTCGAAAATTCGCCCGGAATCCTTCTTCTCTTTCAGCAAGCGTTGCATTACTGTTGCAACCTACGTTTTCGTTTTCTCACTCCCGGAGATAACTTCTGATCATGCGGCGTAATTCCAGAATTCTAATTTCACTTTTTGCTTCTGTTTTATTCACGGTCGCGCTTCGCGCCCAAGATAAAGTTCCGGAAAAGGCTAAACCACGCGCTCGCGATCTTGGCGTTCCGTTTGACGGCATGCCTGGCCCACTCAACGCTATTACCGATGTAGCCGGCGTGACCGTCGGTCAGACCACACTTATTTCCGGCGAAGGAAAACTGCAAATCGGCAAAGGTCCGGTGCGTACCGGCGTCACTGCTGTTTTGCCGCGAGGGCAGCAATCCATGAGCAATCCTGTTTTTGCCGGTTGGTTTACAGAAAACGGAAATGGAGAAATGACCGGCACGACTTGGGTGGAGGAATCCGGTTTTTTAGAAGGCCCGGTGATGATCACCAACACGCACAGCGTCGGAGTCGTGCGCGATTCGGTAATTCAGTGGCGCGTTGCGCACGGGCAGCCTGATCCCGCGGGGTATTGGTGGTCGCTGCCGATGGTCGCGGAAACCTGGGACGGCTGGCTCAATGACATAAACGGTTTTCATGTCAAACCCGCCGACGCTTTTCACGCGATCGACTCGGCATTGTCCGGGCCAGTGACGGAAGGGAACGTTGGCGGCGGTACCGGAATGGTTTGTAATGAATTCAAAGGCGGCACTGGCACATCGTCGCGAAAGCTTGATGCGAAGTTCGGCGGCTACACGGTCGGCGTGCTAGTGCAGTGCAATTATGGATCACGCCCGAATCTGCGCATTGCGGGCGTTCCGGTGGGCCAAGAAATTCCCGAAGATCGTGCCTACGCTTCGACCGCATTCAATGAACTAGATCGCGGTTCGATTATCGTGGTGGTCGCCACGGATGCGCCTCTGGTGGCTCATCAATTGAAGCGAGTGGCTCGCCGCGTAACTCTGGGCCTGGGACGCGACGGAAGCATTTCCGGCAACGGTTCCGGCGATATTTTTATCGCTTTTTCAACTGCCAACCCTGGCGCCGCTTTCGCGGACCACGTGGTCGATTTGAAAATGCTGCCCAACGAAAAAATTGAGCCGATATTCGCTGCTACTGTGCAAGCCACCGAAGAAGCCATTATCAATGCAATGGTCGCCGCCGAAACCATGACGGGCATCGAAAATCATAAAGTGATCGCGCTTCCGCATGACCGTTTGCGCGCGGTGTTGAAAAAATACAATCGCCTGAATGAATGAAGACGGTCTTGGAAATTTCGGCGGACGCCCGCGATAAACGCGCCGCACTCAAATCACCGGCACGGCCGTTTTACGGGCCGGATTAAAAAACGGGAGCGGCACGATTTTTGCTGACACGGTGTGCCGCACGGCTTCGACGGTGATCTCTATATTCAGCGTCGTACCCACGGAGGAGCTCTCGCGATTAACGCACGCCAGCGCGATCATTTTCTTAAGCGTCGGCGACCATGTTGTGGACGTTGCCTTGCCAACGACTCGCCCGCCGCGATACAGCGGCACCGCTGTGCGAGAGGCCATGCTCGGCACCTGCGGCGCCATGCCGACTTTGTCGTAGAGCGATTCCACTTCGTTCCAATTAATTTCGAGTCCGACCAGCGCGCGATCTGCGCCTTTCTTCGCCTGGCGGCCCAGCGCTTCGCGTCCGACGAAAGTCTCTTTCTTCAAGTCCACCAGTTTGCCCAGTCCAATCTCCGCGGGAGAAAATTTCTGCGCATCGATCAACGCTTTCTTACTGGAAGTGTAGTCGACTTCAATCAGAATCAGACCGGCTTCGATGCGCGCGATATCCAGCGCGATCATTCCCGCGGGATGAATATCAAACGCTTTACCCTTGGAATTTAGTTCGTCCCAAACTTTCACCGCATCGCGCCAGGGCATCCAGATTTCGAATCCCAGGTCTCCCGTATATCCAGTGCGCGAAATGTCCACTGACACGCCCGCGATTTTTCCACGGGTCACGCGAAAATATTTTAGATTGCTGATAGTCGCTTCCGCCACAGCGTTCAGCAGTCTTCCGGACGTGGGTCCTTGCAGCGCAAGTGCGGCGACCTGTTCGGTGATGTCCTCTATCCTTACGCTCAGGCCCAGTGCGTTTTGTTGGAACCATCGCAAGCTGGGATCCGCGGCCGTCCAGCGGTATTCGTTCTCGGCCAGCCGCGTGATGGTGCCATCGTCGATGACCTTGCCTTCGGGATCGCACCAGCAGCAATAAATTACCTGATCGATTGCGACTTTATTGATATCCCGCGAAATCACACGATTCACGAATTTTGTCGCGTCTTTTCCCGTTACTTTGTACTTGTATAGCGGAGAAATATCGATTAGCGCCGCGGAATTGCGGATGGCGTTGTACTCGTGCTCGTGGTGCATTTCATACACGCTGACGGTGTAGTAGCCGGACCATTCGCGATAATTCAGGCTCTCGCAGAGCGCGAGTGTTCTCTCATGAAACGCAGTACCAACCGGCACGAGCCCTCCAGTGACCGCGGCGCAAAGTATGCGCTGCAAAAAACATAGTGTGTTACGAAACTGTTGAATTATAGGTGTTGGTTCAGCACAGCCGCAAGGCGCTCGCGCACGTGAGTTTTTATTTCGCCCCGTGACATTCAATTACTAACTGAATTCAGTCGGGTAGCCGGGCGCGAAAATCTTCCTTCCAACTTTCAGGAAAAAATGTAACCTGCAAGGCGCGGCGCACCACCTCAACATCTGCGTCTGTGTAGTTGTGCGCGAAGTACAAGCGATTAATTTCTGAAATCGAAACGTGCTGCGGATCGCGTGAAACTTCTTTGATCTCATCACCCGCTCCAACCTCGCCCTCGCGCGTCACGGCAAAATAAAAGCCCGACCGTTTGCTGGCCAGGAAACGCTTCACCATGGCGTCCGACCGAAATCTGATACCCAACTTGTAGCAAGGCAAGCGGGGCTGCGTCACCACTACCTCTAAGGAGCCAATAGAAAATCGATCGCCGAGATGGACGGTATCCTCCAGAAGGCCCTCGGTTGTAAAATTCTCTCCAAAATTTCCCATCTTCAAATCGTATCCGGGCAGCTCCTGCTTCCAATACGCATAGTGCTCCAGTGGATAGCAATATACGGCTTTGTACTTGCCACCATGCACGGTGAGGTCGGCTTGGCGGTCGCCATCAAGATCTAACTTGCGCAAAAAGACGCGCCCGTCAACGGGATCTTTGAATATGCCGGTAATGACCTCACGGTCGTGCCAGAGGACGGTATGCGGCAACCCAACATTTACCGAGATTATTTTGTTCACGAGATACTCGCCTGAGTATGCGCCGCACCGATGATGCTTGCAGTATACGCGATGAACTATGGCGGGAACTTCAGCGGAAAATTGTCGCGCGACTTGTGCCGCATTGCCGCTGCCAGTAGAATGCCTTTTGCTTTCCTCAGCCTTCTTACTTTCACTGGCGCGCATTGCGATCGTGCCATTGGTCGATTCCTCGCGCTATATGTTTACGGAGCTTTAACAAAATGACGCAGCATTACGACGTGATCGTTATTGGCGGCGGTCACAACGGCTTGGTCAACGCTGCCTATCTGGCGAAAGCCGGGAAAAAAGTCTTGGTTCTCGAACGCCGGCACGTGCTCGGCGGGGCGGCGGTTACCGAGGAAATTATTCCGGGCTTTCTTTTCTCGGAATGCTCCTACGTGGTTTCCCTGTTGCGCCCAGAAATTATTCGTGAACTTGATCTTCCTCGCCATGGTCTTGAAATTCTTCCGTTGGATGGCACGTTTTCTCCCATGCCTGATGGGAATCATCTGTGGCGCATGAACGATCACGCCAAATCGGTCCGTGAAATTCGGCGCCACTCGCGCGTCGATGCCGAAGCATACGACGAATTTTCGAAGATGATGACGCCGATGTGCCGGTTCGTGAAGCCCATGCTTTCCATGGTGCCACCCGATCCGACGACGATGAAGCCTCGCGATCTGAGGCAGCTACACTTTTTGATGCAGAGATTTCGCGAACTATCTTCCGACGAACGCTACACGCTGATTCAGCTCATGACTATGAGTTCCGCGGATTTTCTGGATCAGTGGTTCGAAACGGACGTGCTGAAGGCCACCATGTCCGCGTCCGGAATTATTGGCACTTTTCTGGGCATCCGCTCGCCGGGGACCGCATATGTCCTGCTGCATCACTACATGGGCGAGATAGACGGAGCATTTCGTTCCTGGGGATTCAGCCGTGGAGGAACGGGCGCGATTTACAACGCCATCGCGGCAGCGGCACGCGAAGCCGGGGTCGAAATTCGCACCAAAGCTCCAGTCGGCAAAATTGTGGTGAAAGAAGGCCGCGCGGCAGGAGTCGTTCTGCAATCCGGAGAAGAAATTACCGCCAACGTAATATCTTCCAGCGTGGATCCGCATCTTACTTTCGAAAAATTCCTGGAACCTTCAGAGTTGCCCGCAGATTTCCTGGAAGGCGTGCGGCGCTACAAATTCCGTGGCTCATCCGGCAAAGTAAATATCGCGCTGGATGCGCTGCCCGAATTTAAGTCTCTTCCGGGCGATGGAGCGCATCTTCGCGGCGCGGTTTCCATTTCTCCCAGTATGGAATACATGGAGCGCGCTTACGACGACGCCAAGTATGGCCACTATTCGCGCCGTCCTTATATCGACATGGTGATTCCAAGTTTGACCGATCCGAGCGTTGCGCCTCCCGGCAAACATGTTCTTTCCTGTTTCGTGCAATATGCGCCATACAAGCTCGCGGAAGGCACCTGGGACGAGCAACGCGAAGCGTTCGGCGATAACGTGATTGATACGATCTCCGAATATGCGCCCAATATTAAAGACATTATCGTCGGGCGCCAAATTCTCACGCCGCTCGATCTGGAACGCGAATTTGGCCTAACCCAAGGAAATATTTTTCAGGGGGAACTCTCGCTGGAACAATTATTTTTTCTGCGCCCCGTGGCCGGTTGGGCTTATTACCGCACTCCGGTCGATAACCTTTATATGTGCGGTTCGGCAACGCATCCGGGCGGCGGCATCATGGGCGCCAACGGCCGCATCGCCAGCCAGGTCATTCTGAAAGAATGGAAAAAGCCCGCCGTGCCACGCCAGACAAGAAATGGCGTGACAAAAGGCGCGCAGTCTTCGACCCAGCCGGTAGGATCAGTAGCCGCGAGTTCTGTCAAAGAGCACAACTGATATGCCCATCGGACAACGCGTAGCGTTCATCGGTGGCGGCCACAACGCGCTCATCGCCGCGTTTTATTTGGCCAAGGGCGGATTCAAGCCGGTTATTCTGGAGCGGCGTGAAATTGTAGGCGGCGGAGCCGTCACGGAAGAGTTCCATCCCGGGTACCGCGCTTCAACATTAGCTCACACGCTTGGTCCGTTGCGGCCGGATGTCGCCCGCGACTTAAAAGTTGAAAACTTTAATTGCGAAATTCTTCGCCCTGACCCTCGCGTCTTTGCTCCCACGCTCAATGGCGAATCGTTGCTGTTCTACGACGATCCAGGCAAGACTGCCGGCGGCATCGCTCGCTTGTCGGCAAAGGACGCCGCAAAATATACGGGGTTCGCTGCTTCGCTCGCGAAAATTTCCAACGTCTTCGCTCAACTCTCTAACATCACCCCTCCGTCTATCGACAGCCCTTCCCCGCAAGACGTCTGGAACCTGCTAAAGACCGGCCGAGGCGTTCGCAGCCTGGGCAAGCACGGTATTTTCGATTTGCTGCGCTGGGGACCAATGGCCGTGGCGGATTTTGTCGCGGAATTTTTCGAGACAGAATTATTACGCGCGACGATTGCCGCTCGAGGGATTTTTGGAACAGCTTTGGGACCGTGGTCTGCGGGATCTACGGCGGTGTTGCTTCTGCGCGCCGCGGCGGACGCACATCCGGTTGGCTCTGCGGCGTTTTGTCGCGGAGGTCTGGGAACCTTCACGCACGCACTGGCTGAAGCTGCCAAGCAGGCCGGAGCGGAAATTCGCACCAACGCGGAAGTGCTGCACATCCGAATAAAAAATGGCGCAGTTGCCGGCGTGGTGCTCGCTGACGGAGATGAAATTGCCGTTGAGGCCGTCGTCTCCGGTGTCGATCCCAAACGCACATTTTTCCAGCTCATGGATCCTTCGCAACTCGATCCCACTTTCGCTTTGCGCATCCGCAATATACGCGCCAACGGCACGGTTGCTAAGGTGAATTTGGCCCTCAATGATCTGCCAATTTTTACTTCGCTTGCCGGCGCCGTCGGAGCGGACGGTTTTCGTCAGGCGCTCTCCGGACGCATTCACATTGGACCTGAGATTGATTATCTTGAGCGGGCCTTTGACGCTTCCAAGTATGGAGAATTCTCAGACGCTCCCTATCTCGATCTCACGATTCCGACGCTTCTCGATCCGTCCCTCGCGCCTGAGGGTAAGCATGTCCTGTCGGCCTTTGTGCAGTTCGCTCCGTACAAATTAAAAAATGGAAATTGGGACGCGCGGCGCAATGATCTGAGCGCGACGGTGATCAAAACAATTGCCGCGTACTCTCCAAATTTTGCCGAGCGTGTGGAAGCCTCGCAGGTTATTACGCCGCAGGACCTGGAGACCACATATGGTTTCACCGGCGGGCAGATTTTCCATGGCGAGCTGGCGCTCGATCAGTTATTCACGATGCGCCCAGTTCTGGATTGGGCGCGCTACAAAACTCCCATTCGCGGCTTATACTTGTGCGGTTCTGGAACGCACCCGGGCAATGGGCTTACCGGAGCATCGGGCGCCAACGCCGCGCGCGAAATCATTCGCGAATTGCGTTGAGCGAGCACTGTTTTGTCGCGCCAGCTCAACGTTCGGATATTGCTTCCTTCCGTTTAATCGTTGCCAACAATTTTTCTACGATAAATTAAGGAGGAATAGCTAGAATACTCCGTCTAAACAGAGGTGCACCGATGGCTTCCGACTTTTACCTGCTAAAAACAGAACCTACCGGATATTCGTTCGCGGATTTGCAGCGCGATTCCGTCACTGAATGGGACGGCGTGTCTAATCCCGTGGCGCTAAGAAATCTCCGCGAGATGAAGCCAGGAACGAGATTAATCATTTACGAAACTGGCGACGTCAAGAGCGCCGTAGGGACAGCGACCGTCGTATCGGTAAATAATGACGATCCCAAAAACCCCGTCATCGCCATCAAGGCAGGGCCACCGATCAAACGTCCGGTTTCGTTGGCGGAGATGAAAGCCGACACGTTGTTCGAGGATTCGCCATTGGTACGGCAAGGCCGGCTTTCCGTCGTTCCGCTTACTTCGGCGCAATACAAAATTCTGACGAAGTAAACAAATTGTTGTCGCCCGCGGAGTTTTCTTTTAGATTCGCGGAATGGATGCCAGTTGGATCCGCGACCTTTGCCTTTCTTTTCCGGCCGTCACGGAACATGTGATCTGGGGCAGCGATCTGACGTTTAAGGTTGCGGGCAAGATGTTCGCCCACACGGTTCTTGAGCCCGCTCCTGTGTGGTTATCTTTCAAAGCTTCTCCGGAAAACTTTTATAACTTAACTGAACGGCCGGATATTATTCCCGCGCCTTACCTCGCTCGAGCGCAGTGGGTCGCGCTGGAAACGAAGGACGCGCTTTCTTCCGCCGAATTGGCGGCGCTGGTGCGGGACTCCTACGACCTCATCGTTGCCAAGCTTCCCAAAAAAATCCGCGATTCTCTCTCGACACCGCATCGTCGTTCCAAGCCTCCGCGTTTGAAACCCGGTAGTCGCTGACGGGCACGCAAGATTGTGTAAAAAAGGCTTTGACAACATACTGTGTGAAACATAGTATATGTCGCATCCTATGCCGCACATTGTACATTATGAATTCAGAAAACTTTGACAATCTCCGTCTCGAACTGCGGCGGGGAGGCCTGGTAGTGGCGGTGCTGGCGGCTTTGCACTCAGAGCAGTACGGCTACACGCTGCGAAAAATCATGGCTGACCATGGCATGGAGATTGACGAAGGGACGTTGTATCCCCTGCTTCGGCGGCTGGAGAGCCAAGGTCTTCTAAAAAGCAAATGGCGCGAAGAACAAAAGCGTAATAAGCGTTTTTACCAGCTCACGGTTGCGGGCAAGCAAATCTTGGAGCAGTTGCTGGCGGAGTGGCGAAGTATGGATTCCTCGATAAATTCGATCTTAAAGGAGTATGGTCATGCAACTTCTCGAACGGTATCTGCAAGCCGTTAAATTCTGGCTGCCCAAGGGACAAAAGGAAGACATCATCGCGGAGTTGTCTGAGGACATCCATTCTCAAATCGAGGAGAAGGAAGCCGAACTCGGCCGCAAACTGAATGAACTCGAACTGGAGTCGATTCTCAAACAGCTCGGCCGGCCAATACTTGTGGCCAATCGCTATTTGCCACAGGAGCAATTAATCGGACCAGTGCTGTTTCCGATTTATCGCCTGGTGCTGAAAATTGTCATGTTGTGTTATCTGGTGCCCTGGACGGTGACATGGATCGCCTTGTTAGTTTTCAATTCCGGGTACGCCGCGAAATTCGCTGCTCACTCCTGGGTTGAGATATTGGGCTCGTTGTGGGCGCAGCTATGGGGCACCGCGTTCCTAGCGGCTGGTATAGTCACGCTGGTCTTCGCCATTCTGGAACGAGTGCAGCGCAAGTCTCATTTTTTGGAAGAATGGAACCCGCGCAAGCTGCCACCTGTAAACAATCCGAACGTAATTTCGCGATTCAATTCCGTCGTTGAACTGGCTGCCAACATGTTCTTTTGCGTTTGGTGGACGGGACACATGGCCTCAGGTGTGGTTCTGAACCAGGTGAATTTACGAATTGCGTTAGCTCCGGCTCCCTGGCGGTATTTCTTTTGGGGGTTTTTGCTCATCGCATTCGTCAACATCGGGCTGGCCATCGCCAACCTTGCGCGTCCCTACTGGACGGCACACCGCGCCGCGATTCGATTTGTTAGCGATATGGCGGGCTCCGTATTTTTCTGCTGGCTGTTGAAAGCCAATTTACTAATCGAAATTGCCGGCGCAAGTATCCCACCGGCGAAAGCGTTGCAACTGACAGCGGCGATCAATTTCTGGATGGTAAAGATGTTTCCCGCAGCCGTCATCTTCGGAGTGGTGATTGCGGTCGTGAACATTTTTCGAATCGTGCGCGTCGCCGCGCCGACGGCCCATGTCCCAGGGGAGACCACCGCGATGGCGTGAGATTATCGCCCTGATACCTCGCGCCAGGGCGTCTAGTCTTCAGACTAAAAAAATAGCCGACCTTTTGTTTCGGCGTTGTTTGAACGCGGAAAGCGGATCGAACGGCATACACGATCAGGCTCAAATGGAGCAATACAAAGTCTAACTGGTCTGTTCGAGATTTCATGGCAGCAATCGAGGAGTCGTGATGCCAAATAAAATTGTGGCCATCTCCACCGAAGTCGCCGAAACAGTTCGCCGCACCATGCGCGCGCCCGTAGATGGATTTCCGGCGCGTAAGGAGTTAGCAACCGACGCTGCGCCATGCCGTCATTGCTTGCGCCTAATAACGCCACAAGTGGACGAGGCCATTCTGTTTACGTATGACCGATTCACTGGCGTGGAAAAATTGCCGCAGCCTGGGCCGGTTTATGTGCACGTAAGAGAATGCTCTCGATACGATGAGCAGGGCGGTTTCCCTGAAGAACTTCGTGGAACTGCGCGCACGCTTGAGGCTTATGCGCGGGGCCGAAGATTGATCACACAAGAATATGTTGCCAATGGAGAGTTCGAGCCAGCTATCGACCGGCTGTTTTCGGACAACGAAGTGGATTATTTGCAGGTGAACAGCACCACTGCCGGATGCTTTACATTTCGCATCGAACGAACCGAACGATAGGTGATCCGGCCACCGCGATCGGTTGGCCTACAAATGGAAATGCGCCCAGCGTTTCAGAAGTTAACGCGGGGCGCATTCCCAAAACAAACTCACTTGCTGCTGAGTCTTAACAAAACACTCTTGTTAAGACTAATTGTGAGCGCCGGCGGACTTGGCCATTTTTGCCTGCCATTCCTTGGCGCGGCGCTCCATCTCTGCTGGCGCAACATCTTCCACATGTTGTGCCAGACCCCAATGATGGCCGAAGGGATCAGACAGTCTGCCGTAGCGATCGCCCCAGAATTGATTCTGCAGCGGCATGGTGACCTTGCAGCCGGCGGAAACCGCTTTGTTGAATGCCGTGTCCACATCCTCGGTGTAGATGAATAGATAGCTGGACGGCGCCGACTTTGAATTTGGATCAGGCGCGGACGCCATCTGTGGATATTCATCGCTTAGCATGAATTTGGAGTCGCCGATCTGCAGTTCGGCGTGCCCAATCTTTCCGTCCGGCCCTTCCATGCGGCTAATTTCTTTTACCCCCAACGCTTTCTTGTAAAAATCGATGGCCTTGGCGGCATCTCTGCAAGTTAGTGCGGGAGTAATCGTGTGATAGCCTTCGGGGATCGCCCGAACATTGTTTGCCATAAGTCCTCCTTAAGCTTTCCTAACGGTTGGCGCCCCACATAGAAAAAGGACGCGTCTGCTGGTAATACCGAACTGCATCGTCGAAGTCAACCGTCAAAATTTCTAACCCTGGGAGGTGAAACCAGAGGGCCGCAACTGTCTTCCGCACGATTGTTTAACTCAAATCCGAGCCGCTGGTTATTATCCTGGAGAGACTTTTTTAAGCCTGGACAGAAATTCAAATTCGGCCGGATGCATTTTTTCCCGCGCGGCTTCGAGTGTGAAAAAACTGGCTCGATCAATTTCTGGAAATGTGGCCATCTTTCCGGATTTTGGTGGCCATTCCATTTCAAATGTGTTGCTCTTCAATGAAGCAGGGTCGAAATCGCCGGCAAACGCCCAGGCGTGCACAGTTTTGCCGCTTTTGTGTTGCACGCTGCCGAGAGATACAAAATTGCCGCGTGGAACGAGCCCGGTCTCTTCCAGAAATTCGCGTTTCGCCGCATCGAGTAAATCTTCGCCGGGATTAATTTCTCCCTTGGGGACGAACCAGGCTCCACGATCCTTGTTTTTCCAGAATGGCCCGCCGAGATGTACCAGCAGCACTTCCATCCGGCCGTCTCGTTCCCGGTACATGAGCAATCCCGCGCTGATTTTTGCGGCCATTGTTCCTCTGAAATATTAATAACAGTTATGGCCAAGAGCGGCACGGTATAATTGCTCATCGCGAGATTTAATGGTGTTCGCGATTCCATCCATTGAACTATGTCCGAGCCAGCGATTGTAGTTCGCAATATTTCAGACACCGCGCGATGGGCAGCGGTGTTTCGCGCCAATGAAACACTGCGTCCTGACGCACTGTTTCGTGATCCCTACGCCGCGCGGCTCGCGGGGGCGCTAGGCATAGATATTGCTAACACGTTGCCTGAAGGAAACAGTTACGCGTGGGCGTGGGTAGCCCGCACCTATCTCTTCGATCAATTTATTTTGCGAGAAATTCAGCAGGGTGCTGACATGGTGATAAATCTGGCCGCAGGTCTGGATGCGCGGCCGTATCGCATGCAGTTGCCCCCTGCGCTGCAATGGGTGGAAATCGATTTGCCGGAAATCCTGGCGTATAAAGAGGGAATTCTTGGCGGAGAAAAACCGACTTGCCGGCTTGAACGTATTCGCCTCGACCTTTCCGATGTGGAGGCTCGCAAGCCGGTGTTTGCAGAACTTGCCGGGCGCGCCCGAAAAATTTTGGTGCTCACCGAAGGATTGCTTATCTATCTGGAGCCCAGTCAGGTAATCGCGCTGGCCAAGGACCTTGCCGGACATCCACAGTTTCAGCACTGGATTCTCGACATGCATTCACCGGGGCTGCTGCGCAGGATGCAGCGCACCACCGGGAAACAACTTAGCGAGGTTGGCGCGCCATTTAAGTTTGGGCCCCCGGAAGGTCCACAATTTTTGGAGCCATATGGTTGGCGTGCCATTGACGTACAAGGTTTGCTGAAAACGGCCGCGCGTTTTAAACGCCCTCCATTTGCTTTGCGTTTAGTTTCTCTGCTTCCGGAAAAAAAAGGCCCGCAGGGGTCGCGCCCGTGGTCGGGAGTTTGTCTCTTTGAACGGGTGCGAGAGCAAGAATAAAGTCCGTCGCACGTTTTGGCTGTGCAAGTCCTGAATCCACAAGAGCATCCGAGATTGTTAGTCTTTAAAATTCTCAGTACTTCCCGGTATGGCCGCCCGGCAGTGGCAATGAAAGAATCGCTGGTGATTAAGCGGCCCTGCCCACCTGGCCCTAGAAACGAATCAACAGGAGGCATTTGATGAAAGCAAAATTAGCACTGAGTTTTCTCGCGCTATCCAGCATGGCGATGATTCCGAGAGCGAGCTTCGCGGCTCAAGACGAGCAAAAAAAGAGCGACTCGACGCGCACGTTGACCGGTTGCCTTTCAACGGGCGATAAAGCAGGCGAATACAATTTGACGGCAGAGGACGGCAGCACCTGGGTGCTGAACTCCAAGAATGCCAAGTTGGGCGAACATGTGGGCCATACCATAACAGTGAACGGCAGAGTGTGGCACGCAGGTATGCACGGCGCGAAGGAGAAAGCCAAGGACGAGACAAACCCCAATGCAACTGAGCACGGTCATTTGAGCGTGACGGATGTAAGCATGGTCAGCGAAAGCTGCCGTCGATAAGGTAGTTTCCAATTTAATTGAATAGGAGAGGGAGGGAATTTTGTCCTCCCTCTTTTTTTTAAAACTATGTCTACCGGCTTCGTGGTGATTGCGACTGACTGAACTCGCTGGTAGAAATAGTCGTGAGGCACGCCAATGACCTACGACTTTTTGGTGGAAACCTACGAAACAGAACGAGTCAAGATTGTGAGTATGTGGAGCGAATTCCGTGATGAAGATATGCATCAGCGACCGCGCGAGGGGGATCCCCGCGGACGCAGCGTGCACGAACAGATGGTGCATCAGTGCGTGAGCGAAGACTTGTGGTTCCGCAACATGCTAGGCATTGATGTGAGCGCTCCACCTTTGCCGCAGACGGAGATGCGGCTGGAATTCATGAAACGCTACGCGGAAGACAGCGAAAAGCGGCTGGCGGTTTTGCGCACGAAAGACGAATCGTGGTGGTCCGGTGAGACTCAATTTTTCGACGTGCCGCGCACGCGCGCGTGGGTGATGACGCGCAGGATTGTGCACAGCGCTCATCATCGCGGCCAGCAAATGGCCATGCTCAGGATGTTTGGCTACGCGCTGCACAGTAACTACGGGCCAACAGCCGATACCGGTGGGTTGATGCAAAATCATGCGCCGACGATTTACGCGTATCCGAATCTTACAGCGCTCTTCGCAGGAGAATCGGCCGATGGCAGAAAATCCTCCTTGCCGGCTCGTGGCGACAAACCGGTCACCGAGCGACCAGAGAAAAAGTAATTCTGGCGGTTTATTCCGGTTTTGCGATTACGCCACAGGCGATGCGTGCTGGAGCGCTGGCTGAGGAAGTATCGGTGACCGCGTGAATCACGATGGCAGTCCCGCCGTTGCTGAATACTGAATTATCATCACTCCCCAGGGTGACGTTAGGAGCCACGACGCTGACATGCGAAGTGTGATCTGGCGCGACGATCAACGAAAAATTCGGGATGTCGCCGGCGGGTACGGTGCCGTGTTGGTGATCGGCCTTCGCACCACCGAAGTGTGGACCCGCGGATTTGAAATCGGGCGGGTCGCATTTGCCTACTTGATGGATGTGAATGGAATGCTCGCCTGGGGGCAAATCCTTGATGTCGAGTTTGATTTTTACACCGTGCTCGGAGGGGGTAAGCGTCGCGGTGCCGACGCCCTGGCCTTCCGAGTTTTTTAGATTCACTAAAATTGGCTTCGACTGGCAGCGGGCTTGCGGTGTAATAAATGCGGCTGCGGCCAGAAAGAACGACCCTGCCAACGCAAAGGTTTTCATTTAGTCTCCTCCAAATGTGGTGCCGCGAGGTTTGCTAGACGGACTTATTGATTGGGATTCTAACAGTGTCTTTTGCCAGGCGGTAAAAATACGTGGCTGGGGTAGAAGCTGGGCCGCACAAGGCTGGACGCAGCGAAGCTAATCGGCGCGATAGAGGGTGGGAAATTCTTTTTGCAGGCGCTTCAGTTTAGGGAGGTCGTTGAAGACGATGTACGGATTGCCGGGATTTTTCTTCAAGTAATCCTGATGATAATCCTCTGCAGGGTAGAACACTTCGAAGGGCACGACTTTGGTGACGATTGGGTGCGAATAGACCGCGGCGGAATTCAGTTGGGCGATGTAATCCTCGGCGATGCGTTTCTGTTCGCCACTCGAGTAAAAAATTGCTGAGCGGTATTGCGAACCGGTGTCAGGTCCCTGGCGATTCAACTGCGTGGGATCGTGCGCCACGGAAAAATAAATCATCAACAGCTGGCCATAAGTGATTTGCGAAGGGTCGTAGGTGACTTGGACGGATTCGGCGTGTCCGGTCACGCCCATGCTGACAACTTCGTAGGAGGGCGATTTGACCCGGCCGCCAGAATAGCCGGAGGTCGCAGACTTCACGCCTTTGACATGCTCAAAGACGGCTTGCACGCCCCAAAAACAGCCGCCAGCAAAGACGGCAGACTCGGAGCTGGAGGAGTTAGCGAGCGGCGCGTCGATGGTGGGCTTGGGAAACAAGAAAGCGTTGGGCGTTTCGGCGGGCCGGGCGCCGAGAGCGCGGATGGCGGTCCATGCGAAGAAAATTACGATTACAGCCGTTGCCAGAATCTTGCCAAGGTGTGGTCTTTCCATGACGGTGGAGCCTTTCTTTCAAACTCTACGATAAACCTTGATGATTGGATGCGCGAGTCGGAATAAAGGGAAGACGCGGTGGGCGATGAGCCACCGCCAACGGGGCGAAGTTTGCGCGCGCTTCTGTGGTTGAAATTTTCGTCAGGTGATGTCCAAACTGGTTTAGATTGTGACAGGCGAGACTTGCAGAGGAACGAAGATGCACGATGCGCGAATAGAACCTAGGTAGGTCTGGTGACATCACAGATGAGGGCACAATATACAGGAGGAAGCATCATGAAAGGTAACGTCGAGGCGAGTTCCCGGGAAAATAAGGGGGCGGCATGGTTGATTCGGCGGATGGCGCCGACTGCCAGCTTGCTGTTGGGACTGCTCATGGCACCCGGGTTGCGCGCTCAAGTGACCAACGGTAAAAAGCCGGAGCTTCCTCCACCGTTTGCGTCCAAGTCCGCGACGAATCCCGCGCAAGAGGGGAAGCTGCCGCAGGGATTTCTGCCCACTGTGCCGGAGGGATTTAAGATAAATATTTTCGCGGCGGATTTTAAAGGGCCGCGATGGATGGTCATCGCTCCCAACGGCGATATATTTCTTGCGGATACGGCAGCAGGTAAAGTTGTTGTGTTGCGCGATCCGCAACATACCGGCAGCGCGCAGCAAAATGAATTGTTTGCAAGTGGGCTGCGAGAGCCATATGGCATTGTATTCCATGACGACTATGTGTACGTAGGCGATACGGATGCTTTGTTGCGCTTCAAATATGATGCGAAGACTTCCAAGCGGCAGGGCGAAGCGGAGCACTTGATGGATTTGCCGACCGGCGGACACTCGACGCGCTCGCTGTCCCTTACGCCTGACGGAAAGCATCTTCTCGTGGGCATCGGATCAGCCTCGAACATAAGTATTGAGAGCGACACGCGGCGCGCGGCGATTACCATTTGTGATTTCGACGGCAAGAATGCGCGGTTATACGCGACGGGAATCCGGAATCCGACCGGGATTGCGCTCGAGCCAAAAACCAAAGTCTTGTGGACCAGCGTGAACGAGCGCGACGGGCTGGGAAACGATCTGCCGCCAGATTATTTTACGTCTGTGAAGGACGGAGCATTTTTTGGGTGGCCGTATAGTTACATCGGGGACAATGTGGACCCGCGAGTGAAGCCGCAGAAGCCGGAGCTGGTCGCAAAAGCAATCGTGCCGGACGTGTTACTGGGAGCGCATCGCGCGCCTCTGCAATTTGCGTTTTATACCGGGGATCAATTTCCGGCTAGCTATCATGGCGGTGCGTTCGTGGCCGAGCACGGTTCGTGGAACCGATCGCCGCGCGCGGGATACCAAGTGGTGTTTGTGCCGTTTAAGGACGGGAAACCCAGTGGGGAACCCACGCCATTTCTGACTGGGTTGGTGCCGGACCCCAACAAAAGCGAAGTGTATGGACGTCCGGTGGGAGTCGCGGTGACCACCGACGGCTCATTACTGGTGTCCGACGACATGGCCGGAAACGTTTATCGGATTTCGGTCGCGAAATAATATCAGACTGAAATATTTGCGCCGGGCGATTTTATGGTGTTGCGTTAGTTAACTACCAGCGTCAGCTGGATGAGTGGGAGTTGCAGCGCTTTACCTGAAGCATTGGTGGCTGTCGGAGTGATGACCAGAGTGGAAGTGCCGCTGGGCGTCACTATGGAGGATTTTTGCGTTGCAGGCGCATTTGCCGCTGCGCCTCCGCAGCCATTCGTTGCAAATATAAGAGGAATGAAAAGCAGCACCGCAACGGCGTAAGCGATTTTCCATCGCGATGCATTCAAACCATTGGCGTAAGTCGATCCGCCCCATTCGCGGTATAAACGCAAAACCAAAATGAAAAACAGAACGTTAAGTGCAGCGGCGAACGGATTTGGTGACACGGTTGTCGGCGGCGAACGGCGCGAAGCGGTGTTCGGAGCACCCATCGCGCCTCCGCTGGTTACGACCGTAACTGTGAAAGTCGCCTGCGCCCCGGTGTTGAGAACCACGGAGGCGGGAGGCTGGCATGTCGCTCCCAAGGGCGCCCCGGTGCAAGTGAAGGAGGCCGGGACTTCGGTGTAAGACCCGGTGACGGAATCCACCTGATACATGTGAATGCTGTTATTGCCGCCTGCGAAGAGGAAGCGGCCCTTGGCATCGAGGACAGCGGGAAAACCAAGCACAGCAAGCGGGGACGCGGGCGTCGGTGCAAGGGCACCTGTGGCGTCGTCCCGGATGGCGATGGCTCCGCCGGTGGTGTACACGAATGGCTGTTGTAATTGGGCGTCGGCGGAGCTTGCCAAGACAAACAACACAGTCAAGAGGAGACAGATTCGGTCGGCGATCGAACTCGAGGGGACAAACAGAGACAGACCACGGGCGGTGTGCGAGCGGAAGGACCGGATAGGCATTTGTGCTTTCTAGTCGCAAACCGGAGACGCGTGGAGAACCCACCATACGAGGTATTTATGGTTACGTCAATAATATACTACTAAGTAGTACAAAAAATAGAGAAAGGGTGGTCTACGTCGCGAGCGTAGTGTGCGACGGCTTCGTGGACTTAGTCGTTTACAGAATTTTAATATTGTGACTTCTAAAATTCGCGGTACGCTCGATAACTCATGGAAAGCGCAAGACTTCAGTTGCAACAAGGCAAAGACAATGGGAATGGGGCTGTGGTTACGAGACTCGATGGAAAGCTGAGTCTCGAGACGGTGAACTCCTTTCTTCAGACCATGCGCAAAGAGCAGGGGAAACATCTGGTGCTGGAAATGAGCGGCCTTTCGTTTCTGGATTCGGCGGGAGTGGGCGCGCTGGTTTCGTTGTTTGTCACCCGTAAGCACGCTGGAAAAACCATGACGCTGGCGAGTTTAACGAAGCAGGCAATCGCCGTTTTGCAAGTGTCGGGGATTCTGAAGTTAATTCCCACATATCCCACCGTAGAAGCGGCGGTCAACGCGCGAGAGCAGGTCTAGCTCGGCGTCCAAGTAGGATGGCTGGTGAACAAGCCATCGACCAAGCCGATGCGGTAACAGATGAATAAGCCGAAGCCCAGACTCACCAAGCCGGAAGCGGTAATGAGTCCTCGATTGAGCCAGGCGAATTTGTATCCCGCGAAGGAAAAAGGCAGCGCGATGGCGGCGGTGATGAACATCATGCCCGCTATTGTGCCTACTCCAAAGACCAACAAATAAAGGACCGCCCATCGCGGGTCACGAATAGTGCTCAGAACCAGCAGCGCCACGGCGGCGGAGCCCGCGAGTCCATGGACGATGCCGACAAACAGCGGCCGCAGTGTGTGAAAGACTCCCAGCCGCGCGAACGGGGCACGAAGGCGCGTCGGCGGAGCCACGCTTTCACCGTGGTGCTCACCGCCAGGACCATGCGAGTGCCAATGGAGATGCAGGTGAGAATTGTGTTGGTGAAGATGGGCGTGGTCGCCGGTCACTTTGGGATGTGACGGTGAAAATTTTTGTGTAAGCCAGTGCATGGCTCCGGTCAAATTTAATACTCCCAGCAGGATCAGCATCAAGCCGACGGAAAATTCCATGGTGAGCCCTGCGCGTGGCGGAATCGCCATGCCGAATAGAACTATGCCTGCGCCTACGGCAACAATAGTGATGGTGTGGCCGCAACCCCAGAGAATGCCAATGAGCGCGGCCTTCAAGATGGAGCGCTCGCGGCTGACGATGGTGGACACCGCGATCACATGATCGGGGTCGGTGGCGTGACGCATGCCAAGCAGGAACCCGATAGTCAAAATGGCGAGGCCGCTAGTCATCTAATTCTGCTATCTCGATCCCTCGTTGCAGTTCACGAATGGCCACAAGTATCATCAAGATACATTTCTGCGCCACGTGAGTCCAACACGCGCCTGGCGCGGCAATAATGATACATGTTGCTGACGATCTCATACACCGCGGGCGAGAGTGCAACGGACCTAGGTCATTTGCTGCACAAGAGTCCTTTTCGGGTCCATTCCTTAGAGCAGGCTTTCGGACAAACCCATGTTTTTTATCCCGAAATTTCCTCCGATCGCTGCACTGCTGCTCTCACGCTCGACATCGATCCGATTGGACTCGTTCGGAATCGACGCGGTCCGAGTGGCGAAGGCTACATCTTTGAGCAATATGTAAACGATCGACCTTATGCTGCATCATCCATTCTAAGTGTCGCCCTCGCCCGTACCTTTGGCACCGCATTTACCGGTAGAAGCAAAGAGCGTCAAGAACTAGCGGATAAAGCGTTGCAACTCGTGGCGCGGATCGCGGTAGTGCCTTGTCGCGGCGGTGAATCTTTACTAAAACGCCTGTTCGAACCATTAGGTTACGAAACATCCGCGAAACGTCACCCGCTCGACGAGAAATTCCCAGAGTGGGGAGAGAGCCCATATTTCACTGTCACGCTTAAATCCACGATCAGAGTGAGTGATTTGCTTACGCATCTTTACGTACTCATTCCGGTACTGGATGACGATAAGCACTACTGGGTAGGCGACGCGGAAGTGGAAAAGCTTTTGCGGCATGGTGAGGGATGGCTTCGCCAGCATCCTGAGCGTGAATTAATTACAAATCGCTATCTGAAACATCAGAAACGTCTAAGTCGCGAGGCGCTAAGTCGCCTGATAGGTGAAGAAGAGCCTGCAGCGGATGAAATTGCTGAGATTCATACACTTGAAGAGGAAGCCATTGAGAAAAAAATCAGCTTGGCAGAACAGCGTATCCGAGCAGTAATCGCTGTCCTTCGGAGTAGCGGCGCGAAACGCGTCGTGGACCTCGGTTGCGGTGAGGGCCGACTGCTGCGTGAGCTTTTGAAAGACCAAGCTTTTGCAGACATCGAGGGCATGGATGTGTCGCACCGAGTACTCGAGATAGCCTCCCAGAAACTACATCTCGAGGATTTGCCCGCGATGCAACGGAAGCGCATCGGCCTCATCCACGGGTCCCTGACTTATAAGGACAAGCGTCTGGCGGGTTATGACGCGGCAACAGTTATCGAAGTCATTGAGCATCAAGACCCGCCGCGCCTGGCGTCGTTCGAAAGGGTCCTATTCGAATTCGCGCGCCCGCGCATCGTGGTGGTAACGACGCCCAATGTCGAGTACAACGTGAAATTTGAGACACTGCCAACGGGCAAAATGCGACACAAGGATCATCGCTTCGAGTGGTCGCGTGCCGATTTTCAGTCCTGGGCTTCCGGAATAGTCGCGCGATTCGGTTATTCCGTCCGTTACTTGCCGATCGGACCAGATGATCTGACAGTGGGCAGCCCCACACAGATGGCTATCTTCACTATCCAATGACCTTAACAATTCCAGAACTTGCTGTAGTTGCACTAGTCGGCGCATCGGGGTCGGGCAAATCAAGTTTTGCACGAAAGCATTTTCGATCGACTGAAGTTCTTTCCTCGGATTTTTGTCGTGGTCTCGTTTCCGACGAAGAAAATAATCAGGCAGCCACTAAGGATGCCTTTGAGGTTTTGCATTTTATCGCGTCTAAACGGCTAACGGCCGGCAAGCTAGTAGTGATTGATGCCACGAATGTACAAGTAGAAGCGCGCAAGCCGATCATTGCTCTGGCCCGGCAATATCACTGCATACCGGTCGCGATAGTTTTTGATTTGCCTGAGAAGCTCTGTCATGAGCGAAACCGAAATCGACCTGACCGAGACTTTGGTCCGCACGTCGTGCGCCAACATACGCAACAGTTGCGCCGATCGATTCGCGGGCTGGAGCGAGAAGGCTTTCGGAGAGTGCATGTCTTGCACTCGCCCGAGGAGGTTGATGCGGCCGTAATCGAGCGTCAGCCGCTTTGGAACAACCTGAAGCACGAGCATGGCCCCTTTGACATCATCGGCGACGTACACGGATGTTTCGACGAACTCGTCGACCTTCTAACGCAACTTGGCTATTCCGTTGAGAAACAATCCAATAGTAAACGCGCCGTCGATTATTCCGTGAAGGCGCCAGATGGGCGAAAAGTTGTTTTTCTTGGTGACCTCGTGGACCGAGGCCCGAAAATACCAGATGTACTCGGCTTGGTAATGAGCATGATCGACGCTGGTACGGCGCTTTGTGTTCCCGGCAATCATGACATCAAGTTAATGCGTAAACTTCGAGGCAAAGACGTGCAGATGACGCATGGGCTCGCTGATTCTTTGGAGCAACTCGACAAGCAGCCAACAGAATTTCGTGCTCAAGTCTCTGAATTTATAGATGGCTTGATCAGTCACTATGTTTTGGACGATGGAAAACTCGTCGTTGCGCATGCTGGCATGAAAGAGGAGATGCACGGTCGAGGTTCGGGAAAAGTCCGCGATTTTGCGTTGTACGGGGAGACAACCGGCGAGACTGACGAATTTGGACTGCCCGGTCGTTATAACTGGGCTGCCGAGTATCGGGGCAAGGCGATGGTTGTTTACGGTCACACGCCGGTGCCGCACGCCGAGTGGCTCAATCGAACAATTAACGTCGATACCGGCTGTGTTTTCGGAGGAAGCCTGACGGCACTGCGCTATCCCGAGAAGGAGTTTGTCTCTGTCGCCGCCCGCACGGCTTACGCGCAGCCGGTGAGACCTCTTGGCGCGGTGGTAGAATCCACGCCTTCACTTACTTCCCAGCAGGTCCATGATGATCTTCTCGACATTGACGACGTAATTGGAAAACGAATTGTCACAACGCGGCTCCATCACAACGTGACGGTTCGCGAAGAGAACGCGTTGGCCGCTCTCGAGGTCATGAGTCGATTCGCCGCGAACCCAAAATGGTTGATTTACCTGCCGCCGACTATGTCACCCACGGAGACAACTGCACAACCAGGACTCCTTGAGCATCCAGTCGAAGCATTCGAGTACTTTCGGCGCGAAGGCGTAGCGCGCGTCATTTGCGAAGAAAAGCATATGGGTTCGCGGGCTATTGTGATCGTATGCCGCGACGTGGATGTTACTCGACAGCGCTTCGGAGTCGTCGAGGAAGGCATCGGGATCTGTTATACCCGCACGGGACGACGATTCTTCGACGACGCAAAGGTTGAGAAGGAATTCCTCGAAAGAGTGCGGGCGGCTTTGGACGCCACCGATTTTTGGAATCAGTTTCAAACAAACTGGGTCTGCCTTGACGCAGAACTGATGCCTTGGTCGGCCAAGGCACAAGAATTGCTGCGCCAGCAGTATGCGGCGGTCGGAGCCGCTGCCCAGGCATCGCTTACGGAAACTGTCGCCGCGTTAGAACAGGTTCCGTCGGATAACCATGACGCTAAGTCTCTTCTCGACCGCTACAAGAAACGACTGGAGGCCGTGAATCTCTACGTCGATTCTTACCGCCGCTACTGTTGGAAGGTGCAATCTGTCAACGATTTGAAACTCGCACCGTTCCACATTCTAGCGACGGAAGGGCAGGTTCACAGCCAGCACGATCACGTTTGGCATATGGAAAAGATTGCAGAGATTTGCAAAGCCGGCGACGGCTTGCTGGTTACTACGCCCCACAAGCAAGTGGACGTAGCCGACGTCGCAAGCGTTCAAGAAGCGACCAGGTGGTGGGAAGACTTGACGGATCATGGTGGCGAAGGGATGGTGCTGAAACCTTTCGAATTCGTCGTTCGTGGACGGCGTGGATTGGTCCAACCCGCTATTAAGTGCCGTGGCCGTGAGTACCTGAGAATCATTTACGGACCTGAATATTTGTTGCCGGAAAATCTGGAACGTTTACGAAGCCGCTCTGTGTCGACGAAACGTTCATTGGCACTTCGCGAATTTGCTTTGGGCATTGAATCTCTGGAGCGCTTCATTCGACGGGAACCGCTGCGGCGGGTTCACGAGTGCGTGTTTGGAATTCTAGCCCTCGAGAGCGAGCCGATTGATCCGCGGCTGTAACTAACAAGGAATGTTTTTCGCATGGTCTCGGGGCTCTTTTTGCGTCTCTATACCTCCGAGGTGTGGCCGCTGCGGAGGATGCGCATGAGTTCGGCGGCGGCGTGAGGAAGGCGCGCGCCACGGCGGCCGACCAGGTACACGTGGCGTGGAATGTTGAGCTGCTTCACTTTTACTTCTTTCATCCAGCCGTGTTCGATTTCCCATTGCACGCACATGCGCGGCACGATGGCTACGCCCATTCCCATTTGCACGAAGCGCTTGATGCTTTCGATAGTGGGCATCTCGATGGGCATGTTGAGCTCGGTATGATTGCGCGCGAAGAGCTCAATGACGCGGCGGCGGAAGGGTGATTCGACGATGTGGGCGATGAACACTTCGCGGCCGAGGTCGGCGATATCGACTTCCCGCCTGCGGGACAGCGGATGCTTGGGCGGCACAACCAGGCTCAGCTCATCTTTCAGGATTTCCGTGGCCTGCAATTGCGGGTCGCGCGGAACGTAGGAGACGGCGCCAAGGTCCAGTCGATAATTCAGCACCTCATGAGGAATATCGCGCGAAAACATGCGATGCACTCGCACCTGCACGCCAGGATGCTTCTCGCGAAAGATGGCCAGGGCCGGCAGCAAGGCGTGGATGGAGCTTTCGTTCACGCCGAGGGATAGTTCGCCGCGCTCCAGGCCTTCGAGCTCGGTGAGGCCTTTCTTGACTTCATCGCGCAGGTTGATAAGGCGCTCGGCGTAGTCCTTTAATAAGGTGCCCGCGTCGGTCATGCGTACTGGGCGGGAGCCGCGTATGAACAGCGGCTGGCCGAGGCCGTCTTCGAGTTTGCGGATAGCCAGGCTGACGGCGGGTTGCGTGCGATACAGGCGCTCCGCGGCACGCGAGAAACTACCTTCCTTGGCAACGGTGAGAAACACCTGTAATTCGCCGAGATCCACGTAAGACCCTCAAAAAGCAGTATAAGCCCTGATTATCAAAAGCAGAATAAAGATAAATTTGACTAGCGGCTGGCCCAGGTGCGTTACTTATGCATGGGAGTGTCTATGGACGTAGTGCGCATATTCGATACCACGCTGCGCGATGGTGAGCAGTCGCCGGGCTTCTCCATGAATACCGCGGAGAAAATCCGCATGGCGCACCAGTTGGCGACGTTGGGCGTGGACGTAATTGAGGCGGGATTTCCCATCTCCTCTCGTGGCGATCTGGAAGCAGTGCGCAAAGTGGCGCAAGAAGTTCGCACCGTGCCGATCGCGGCGCTGGCGCGGGCGCGTAAAGACGACGTGAATGCCGCGATTGAGGCGCTCGAACCCGCGGCGGCTCCGCGGCTGCATATTTTTCTAGCCACCTCGGATTTGCATCTGCGCGTGAAGCTGCACATGACGCGCGAACAAGCGCTAGAGGCCATTGGCGCGATGGTTAAGCTCGGGCGGAATAGCGTCGAGGAAGTGGAATTTTCCGCGGAAGACGCGGGTCGCACGGACATCGACTTTTTGTGCCAGGTTTGCCGCGTGGCAGTGGAGGCTGGCGCGACCGTTTTAAATCTGCCGGACACCGTGGGGTATGCAGTACCGGAAGAATACGGCGAAATGTTTCGCAAGGTGCGCGCGTCGCTTGGCGACGTGGAAGGCATTACGCTGAGCGCGCATTGCCACGACGATTTGGGAATGGCGGTGGCAAATTCGCTGGCCGCCGTGCGCGCCGGAGTGCGGCAAATCGAGTGCACCGTCAACGGCATTGGCGAGCGCGCGGGGAATGCGGCGTTGGAAGAAATCGCGGTGGCGCTGGCGGTGCGCAAGGAAAGTTTTGGCGTGACCACTAACATTCGCCTGGAACATTTATTTCCGTCCAGCCGCATGCTCACGGAAATTACCGGCGCGCTGGTAGCGCCCAACAAAGCGGTGGTGGGCGCGAACGCTTTCGCGCATGAAGCGGGTATTCATCAGGATGGCATCATCAAAAATCCGCTGACCTACGAAATCATTTCCCCGGAAACGGTGGGCGTGCCTTCGCGGCTGATGGTGCTTGGGAAGCATTCCGGACGAAATGCTTTGCGCATGAGCTTGCGCGACCTAGGATATGAGCCGAGTGATGTGGAACTCGGGGAAGTTTACCAGCGCGTGAATACGCTTGCGGATAAATCGAAGAACGTGCGGCCGCGCGACCTGGTTGCCATTGCGCATGAAGTTTTGCGGCGGCGCCCCGCAGCCGTGGCTGCGGAAGCATCGAGCACGGCTTAAGGATAATTGACATTGGCACTACGCTTGGCACCACATGAGAAAGCAGCGGGACCGGAATTTTCGATGAAGAAGAACATCGTATTGTTACCGGGTGATGGCATCGGTCCGGAAGTGACCAGGGCCGCGGCTGCCGTCTTGCGCGAGTGCGCGCACGAATTCTCGCATCAATTCGATATGCACGAATTTCCGATGGGTGGCGCGGCGATTGATGCTACCGGTGTGCCGCTGCCAGCCGAAACGTTGGAGGCTTGCCGCAAAGCGGACGCGGTTTTTCTCGGTGCGGTGGGTGGAGCGAAATGGGATTCTTTGCCGGTCGGTAAGCGTCCCGAGAGCGGGCTGCTGGAATTGCGCAAAGGCATGGGGCTGCATGTCAACGTGCGGCCCGTCAAAGTTTTGGAGCCACTGCGCGGAATTTCGCCGCTGAAGCCGGAGCGGCTCGGCGATCTGGATATTGAAATTGTGCGTGAGTTGGCCGGGGGCATGTACTTCGGCGAACGCGGCAGCACTACGGAAAAAGGCGAGGAGCGCGCATGGGATACCGAGTCATATTCGACGCGGGAAATTGAGCGCATCGCCGCGTTTGCGTTTTCGCGCGCAGAGAGCCGCTCGCGGCGATTGTGCTCGGTCGACAAAGCGAATGTATTGAGCAGTTCGCAACTGTGGCGGAGCACCGTCACGGCCATGAGCACGGTGTATCGCTATGTGAAGCTCGAACACATGTACGTGGACAATGCCGCGATGCAGCTGACGCTGAAGCCCACGCAATTCGATGTGATCCTCAGCTCCAACATGTTTGGCGATATTTTGAGTGACGCGGCCGCGGCGTTGGTGGGCTCGATCGGGCTCGTGCCTTCCGCCAGCTTTGGATCCGGCGCGCCATTGTTTGAGCCCATTCATGGCTCCGCGCCCCAGTTGGTTGGCAAGGACGCCGCGAATCCTATTGGTTCGATTCTGAGCGCTACCATGATGTTGCGCGACGCGTTTGGGCTTTCGCTGGAAGCCGAGTGGGTAGAGCAATCGCTGCTGCGGGTACTGGGCGGCGGCTATCGCACGCCAGACATCGCCGAGCCCGGCCAACGCGCCATCGGCGGCTCCGTCTTCACAGAATTGCTGCGCGAAGAAATGCTGCGCTCGCTAGAACACGCCGAACGCTACGGCTGGGGCGTCTAGCTTCTTCAATTTTAGCCCACCAAACCGGCTAACAGTTGCACAAAAGGAAGCGATTTAGGCGAACGCATGTTTTCCTTTTGAACCGTCAGGGCATCAAGAAATGCTTCCTGGCAGGCACTTCGATGGTTTTACCAGGCTCGACGCCGGCGCCCGAGAGAAAACCAAGCATCGTCGACGCGATTGCATTACCGCAAGTCACAACCGCAATGTGTCCGCAGCCATCATAAATCGCCAATATCGACTGTGGCGCGGCGCGATGCATGGACTCCCCAAGTGAAAGCGGCGTCATGACGTCCTGGTTGCCCCACACGATCAACAAAGGCATCTTCAGCGCTGAAAATCTCTTGTCCAGATCATCGGCCCCGGTGGTCATGGAAGCCAAGGCTCGCTGGGTCACCCAGCCGTAACGTTTAGTTTTTCGAATATAGTCGGCCTTCACGAATTGCGGCACGCGCGGAAGATTGGGCGACACCACATCCATCAATTCATCCACCTGCTGGCTGGTCTGCGGGGTGAAAACTGCCGGATCGAAACCCAACTGGAACTTCATTCCGGCGCTATCGAGCAGCATCAATCGCGTAACCATGTCTGGTCTGTCGAGCGCCACGGTGGCCGCTATCCATCCACCCATTGATACGCCACCCAATGCCACCGATGTTAAATGGTTAGCGGCGAGAAACCACTCTACGAATTTCGCCTCGTCGTGAATCGAATAGCTGAATTCGGGGGGCTTGGCCGAGCGTCCGTAGCCGAGCAGGTCCAGGGCATACACGTGATATCCAGCGCGCACCAGGTATGGTGCCAGCACAACCCAATCCTGTTGCGCTTTGGAATTTAAACCGTGGATAAGTACGACCGGAGAGCCGTTCTCAGGGCCGCCCTCGAGATAAAATACGTGATCACTGTTGACAACCATTGAGCGTTGGTGAAATCCAGCGGCCAACAGTCGCAACAGCGTGAGTTCCGCGCCGACCCATAGCGGCGCACGCCACACCACCATGCCTAGAGCCAACGTAAGCGGTAGAAGGATAAATCCGAGCCGGATGGTGATGACGCGTGCGGCGCTAACCCTACCGAGATTTTTCGCGTCCATGGGCCTTGATGATGCGCTGTGCAAAAACCAAAGGCAACCCGACGACCAACAACACAACTATCACGCTCAAGAACCGAACTGAGACTGTTAGAATGCCGCTCGCCGGGAAAATCTATAGAGGCAATTCGGAAAAAATGCCATGACGAAAGACGAGGCTTGGAAACTGGCTGAACATTGGATTACCGCCTGGAATGCCCATGATCTGGACCTGATCATGACTCACTATGAAGACTCAATTGAGTTGAGTTCGCCGGTCGTCGCACAACTGCTGGGAGAGCCCGGTGCCAAGCTGATTGGAAAAGCAAATTTGAGAGCCTACTTTCAACGAGGCTTGGAAGCTTATCCAGAACTGTATTTTCGTCTCGAGGACGTATTCTTGGGTGTAAGCAGCGTGGTGCTCTTATACACAAATCAAAAGGGGACACGCACGGCCGAGTTCATGGAATTATCGGCGATTGGCAGGGTGTCACGAGTTGTGGCGAACTATGCTGTTCAGCGCGGGTGACCCAACGCCAGAGAAGAGTCCCAAGTCCGGATCATCGACGCATTCATCGAAAATCGACCGGCCAACGGCGTTCCCCCGTCTTGCGGGAAGCGGGCGGGGAGTGCTACTTTTAGGCGGTATTTTGGGGCGCTGGCAGTTGCCAGCGGGGTCTGGACGCGGCTGACGACCGGTCCGGGCCATTTCACCTGTGGGCGCAACAATTGGCACAATAACACGAGCTTGCGGCCGTCAATTTCTAGGGCGACGCAATGGTAGCTTTAGATGCGCACCGTCTCGTGTTGATCTGATTAAATGTAACTGCTGATTGCAACTGTTGGCGGCGTTTGACAAGCGGATTACGCACCTGCATGTCGACTTCACACCACAATTCGAATAGTGCACCTTACCCTTCGGATGGTTCCAGTACCAATCGTGCCGCGGACAATTCGCGGAGCGTGACGTACTGGCGTGTAGAGGGCTCTCTGCTGGAGCTCGGGGCGCTCCGTCCAGTGCTGTTCTTTACCTGGAATTCGCGGAGTTACGCGGAACGCTGGGCGCGCCGTGCGGGCATGGCCGGCATGGCGCTACTGCGTCCTTTCATGTACGGGGCCAACCGCACATTTGCGACTCGGTTTTTGCATACGTTGCTGCGCGGAGTAAGCCGTGACCGTTTGGATTTGTTGGGCGAGGAATATTTTCAGTACGTTTTGAAGCCGCAGATGAGGCGCGAGGCGGTGGATAAATTGGTGGAGGCCATTCGTTCCGGCGAGCGGGTGGTGCTGGTCAGCCAGCTGCTGGATCATATCTTGAAACCGCTGGCGAAACACTTTGGCGTCGAATCCATCGTCGCGAACCGGCTGGATTTTCGTGACGGCATCGCCACCGGCCGGTTGCTTGATCCGGTGGTTCGTCCGCGAGGACCGCTGGCCTGGATCGCCAGTGGATCCACCGATGGGAGCATCACGCGCGAGAAATTGCTGCGGCAACTTGGCTGGACTCGGAAGCCCCAACTGCCAGAAGCCGCGGTGCAAAGTAGCGAGCGTCCACGAATCGTTACCGACACATCGGTCGCGTTGTTCGGGGAAAGCCCGCGCGTCGAAAAGCTTTCGGTGCAGCGCACCCTGGCGAACCGCCACATCATGCTGATCGGCGTTACCGGCTTCATCGGCAAAGTGTGGCTGGTGAACTTGCTTGAGAATATTCCGGAGATTGGCAAGATCACGTTGCTCATCCGGCGAAACCGCACGACCTCCTCGCAGCGGCGCTTCGAAAAAATTGTCGAAGAGTCACCCACATTCGACACGCTGCAAGAGCGCTACGGACGGAGTCTCGGCGCATTCTTAAAAGCAAAAGTTGAAGTGGTGGAAGGCGATGTGAGCGAGCCGGGCCTCGGCCTGGACGAAGCGACTCAGGCGCGACTGGCGAAGTCACTGGATTTGATTGTGAACAGCGCCGGCTTGACGGATTTTAATCCCGACTTGCGGGAAGCGCTGTCGTCGAACGTGGACTCCGCGGTGCACCTGCTGGAATTTATTCGCCGGTGCGATCACGCGGGATTGATGCACCTTTCCACGTGTTACGTGGTGGGCATGCGCGACGGGCGCGTGACCGAGGAATTGAAACCAAACTACAACCCTGCGGACGATCCGGAATTTGACGTTGACCGTGAGATTGCTTCGCTGCGCGAAACGATTCGCAGCGTCGAAGAACGCGCCGAAGGTGTGGAACTCATAAAAGCGCTAAAGCGCCAGGCGTTGGGCCGCGGCGTGGATGATTCAGTGGTGCCTGCGAAAGAATTGGATGGCGTATTGCGACGCAACCGCATCCGTTGGGCGCGCAATCGACTGGTGCGTATAGGAATGCGACGGGCGCAACATCTAGGCTGGCCTAACACCTATACGTTTACGAAAAGTTTGGGCGAGTCGGTGTTGGCCACGCGTGGCGACGATTTGCCGATTGCCATCGTGCGGCCGTCGATTGTGGAAAGCTCGGAGCGTCCACCGTTTTCGGGATGGAATGAAGGAATCAATACTTCCGGGCCTCTTTCCTATTTGTTGGGAACAAATTTCCGGCAACTGCCCACCAATGCGCGCAAATGCCTGGACGTAATTCCCGTGGACATGGTGTGTCGCGGGATGAGCCTAATTGCGGCCGCGGTAATCGCGCGCAGCAATGCGCGGATGTATCAATTGGCAACCTCAGCGGTGAACCCTGTAAACATGGGCCGTAGTATTGAGCTGACCGGATTGGCGCACCGCAAGTATTACCGCATGGAGCAAAGTGTGGACAACTGGTTGAAGGTGAAGTTCGAGACCATTCCAGTGTCCAAGCAGAGATATGAGCGCATGTCCATTCCCATGCAGAAAGCGGTGGTGTCGCGCATCAATCGCGTGGCTGTGGCGTTGAATGTCAAAAAGCCGCCGTTGGCCAAGGCAGAGCGCGATTTGAACCGCGCGGAAAAATTGATTGAGCTGTACGAGCCGTTTATTCTGCACAACGATCACGTGTTCGAATGCGAGAACACGCGCATGTTGTCGGCAGCGCTTCCGCCGGAGGAAAGTGACGCATTTGATTTCGCGCCCGAGGTGATCGACTGGTGGGATTACTGGATCAATGTGCACATTCCAGCGTTGCGCCGCTGGTGCTATCCATTGATGGAGGGCCGGCCGCTGGAATCGCGGGCTCCGAGAGAATTGGATTGGACCGCCGCGCCGGCACGCGCTTCGCTTTCGAATACAGCTGCCGCGCCTTCTGATCCGCTATGGCGATCGTCCTGACATGGTTTTCGTGACATGGTTCTTTTTCTGACATGGCTATCTTTGTAACCGGCTCGACGGGCTACCTGGGGAGTTATTTGGTGGCCGGATTTTTGCGCGAGCACCATGAGACGCTGAACCTCTTAGTGCGCGCAAAATCGGAGCAGGAAGCACGCGAAAGATTGTGGAAGTCGCTGCAACTCCATTTTGAATTTCCGGAATTTTCCGAATACCTCAATATGCGGGTGCGGATTTTTCTGGGCGACCTGACCAATGAGCGGTTCGGACTGCCGGATGACAGCTACCACGACCTCGTGGATTCCACGGATTCCGTCGTTCACTGCGCCGCTTCGCTGAATCGCAAATCAGAGCGGCAATGCCTGAACGTTAATCTGCGTGGGGCACTGGAAGTGATACAACTGGCGCGGCGCGCGCAAAACCGTAATGGATTGCGGCGCTACTCGCATGTGTCGACGGTGGCGGTTGCGGGACGCAGGCAAGATGAGATAGTCACGGAAGATGCGTCCATCGATTGGGCACGGTCCGATTACGATCCGTACGCGCGCACCAAAAAATTCGGCGAGCACATGGTGCATCAACTACTGCCGGATGTGCCGGTAACAATTTTCCGGCCTGCTATCGTGTTGGGCGATAGTCGCTGGCCGCAGACTACGCAATTCGATATGGTGCAGGCTTTCGATGTGCTTGCGAGACTTCCGGTGCTGCCGCTGCGGCCGGATGATCGCATCGATATTGTGCCCGCGAATTACGTGGGCAAAGCCATTGTGACCATTCACCAGAAGGATGCGCCGGTTCATACCATTTATCATTTGTCTTCAGGTGTAGGCTCGCAGACATTTCGCGAACTGACGGATGCTTTGGCTGCCGCTGGTGGAACCAGCAGGCCTAGCTATTGGCCGTGGCTTGGCGCACCATTTTCCGGAATGGTGAATTGGCTTTCACGGCGTAGAGGCTCGACGGGGTATGGCGCTTCGCTGCTTAAAGTTTTCTGGCCGTATTTGAATTGGAACACGGTGTTCGATAATTCTCGCGTGGTGGCAGAGCTGGGCGGCGAGGCGCCGGCGAAATTCTCTACCTATGCGTATCCGCTGCTGAAATTCAGCCGCGAAAATAAATTTAGGTATCCAGCAAAGTCGTGGCCGTTGTCGGCGAGCAATCCAATTCCGGCGATTGCCGGGCAGGTGCACGCATGACAGATTTCATTTTAGTGGCATGGGTTAGCGCGCTGATTGGCATGGCGCGGATGAAATGGATGCTGGGTCGCGGCCAGCGCTGGAAGCGCGACGAAAAACTGCGCTTACTGTTCGCGGGATATAACGGCACACGTAATACCGGCAGCGACGTGCGTGTCAATGAAATGCTGCACCAGATACGGCACGTGTTGGGCGCGGAAAATGTGGATTTCAGTGTGATGACCCAGGATTTTGGACGCACCAAGGGATATTTCGACGGTACGCATCAAGTCCACCTGCCGGATGTATTTCCTCCCATGCTTTACCGGGAAGTGGGGAAGAGTCATGGTGTGATCGCCTGCGAAGGGTCCATGTTCAAGAGCAAATTCGCGAACGCGCTGACCACCATGATGATCGGATCGCTTGGTTTAGCTTCGGCGGAAAATAAATTGTCGGTAGGCTATGGAGGCGAGGCGGGACACATGGATCCGTTGATTCGAAACATGTGTGCGCGCTATGTTTCCGAGTCGCTGATAATCACGCGCAACACCGAATCGCAGAGTTTGCTGCACTCTCTGGGCATCCAGGCGGAATTGGGAACCGATACGGCGTGGACATTTAAGCCGCATCCGTCGGAATACGCGCAAAAAGTTTTGCGGGAATCGGGATGGGATGGAAAGACGCCGATCCTGGCAATTTGCCCTATCCATCCATTTGTGTGGCCGGTGAAGGCCTCCATCGCTAAGTATGCGGCGAGAATAACCACTGGTGCCTACAAAGAAAGCCAGTACCGCACTGTTTATTTTCACGAATCTGGGCGCGAGGTGGACCGAAAATTCCATAGCTATGTTTCGGGAATCACCAACGCCACCAAAGCGTTTTTGCAGCGGCATCAGGTGTTTCCGATTCTAGTGGCTATGGAAAGGTTAGATGCCGTGGCCTGCCGCGAAATTGCCGCGCGAATTCCGGGCACGCCGGTTTTTACTTCCGACGATTACGACATGTTCCAGATGGTTTCCATTTTGCGCGTGAGCACCTATATGGTTTCTTCGCGGTATCACGGCATCGTGACCTGCATGCCTAGTCTGGTGGTTTCCGCGGGCGTGACCATGGACGAGCGCATTCGCAACTTGATGCGCGAGCGCGGCCACGAGCATTTGTTTTTGACCGTGGACGATCCCGAGCTCGAGCCGAAGTTACTGCATATCATGGAGACGCTGGTCACCGAGCGCGATGCGGTGCGCGAAGGAATCGGCAGCACCGTGGTCCGCAACCTGAAGGTGATGGCGCGCATGGGAGTTTTGTTGGAGGACGCGGTGCGGCGGCAATATCCGGAATTCCCGTTGCGCTCCGGGGTATTGTCCTGGGAAGATTATTTGCCTCCACTGGATGAAAATTTATTGCAGCTCGCGGAACGTTACGACACCTCTGCCGCGGTGCTGGCGGCCAACCACTGAATCTCGATGGCTAATTTCCTGGAATCAATTGTCGTTCAACTGCAGCGCGCGGACGAGCGCGTAGTGTTGCGCGAAATTCACGGCGAAACATTTACAAATGTAACCGGCAGGGAACTGCTTGCGCAGGTGCAACGCGCGCGAAGCTATATACGCAAATTCGGCCTGGTGCCCGGAGACCGCTGTGCACTTCTCGGAGCAAATTCGATTCAGTGGGTAGCTGTGGATCTGGCTTTAATGGCGGAAGGAATTATCGTGGTGCCGCTGTATTCGAGGCAGGCTGCCGGCGAATTGGCAAGCATGATGAAGGATTGCTCGCCCGGTTTGCTGATTGTGGGCGACGCTGAGTTGGGCGCGGCCATTGAGCGCGAATGGCCGGAGAGGCCGCATCGAGTTTTGATGGAAGAAGTGTTGCGCGCCGCACCCGCGAGGCAACCGGTAACCGAAGCGCCGAACGCCCGCTCGGATGGCGACTTGGTGACGATTATTTATACTTCCGGAACTTCTGGCGAACCGAAGGGCGTATGCCTGAACGTGGAAAACGTTACGCACATGCTGCGGTGCACTGGCGAGCGATTGGATCAGTTGATGGGTGCGTCAAAGCAGGCGGGCGGAAGTGGTGAGGCTGACAAAGTGTTTCATTATTTGCCGTTTAACTTTGCTGGCTCATGGATTTTGTTGCTGTCGTGTTTGTCGCGGGAAAGTACGCTAACGCTTTCGACGGATTTAAACAAGCTCGCGGATGAGATTCGCCATAGCGCGCCAAATTATTGTTTGAATGTGCCGACGCTGTTGGAACGGGTGCGACGCGGGGTGCTGGATTCCATTTCTAAACGTGCCGCTCCGGTTCGCGTGTTATTTGCGAAGGCTAAGGCAAGCTGGGAACGCCAACGTAGTGGGACCCGATCAGGCCCACTGGATGCCATGTGGCTGGCGATGGGCCGGCGGCTGATTTTTGTGAAGGTCCGGGAGCGCTTCGGCAGTAATTTGCGCGCGCTGATTTGTGGTTCCGCGCCGCTGGCGGTGGAGACGCAGCAATTTTTTATGATGTTGGGCATACCGGTGCTGCAGGTGTACGGACTAACGGAGACTACCGCGATTTGTACCATGGATGATCCGAGAACTCCGGTCGAACCCGGGTACGTGGGTCCGGCGATCAGCGGGATTGAAATGACGCTGGCTGACAACGAGGAGATTGTAGTGCGCGGGCCCCACATTTTTCCTGGTTATTGGCAGCGTCCGGAGGAAACTGCGCGAGTGATGAAGGACGGATGGTTTCATACCGGCGATCAGGGAGAAAAGAATGAGTCCGGGAACTGGCGGGTTATCGGCAGAATAAAAAATCTGATTATTCTGAATTCCGGGCACAATGTGCCGCCCGAGCCTATAGAAGAGAAAATCGCACAACAGCTCGCGGGGGCGCAACAGGTGGTGCTCGTGGGCAACGGCCGTGGATATTTGTGCGCGTTGATTACCGGGCCAGTTACGAAATTAGACGCACAAAAAGTGATTGATGCGGTCAATGCCGATTTGCCGCATTACCGGCAGATTCGGAACTTCTGGATACTCCCAGTCGCTTTTACGGCGGAGGATGGCCTGCTAACCACCAACGGAAAATTGCGCCGCGACGCGATTGGCCGGCGCTACTCGGCGGAAATTGCGACCATGTACCGCGGGAAGTCCGCATGAAATCGTTTACCGGGAAAACGCTGAGATGGAATTGGAATGACGGCGTTCTGGAGCTGACGCTCGACCGCGAGCCCGCCAATGAGATTGGCACCGCGATGCTTGCGGACCTCGAGAAGTTTGTCGCCGCGTTCGATGCGCTGGCGCCGGAAACGTCGGTCTGCATAATTTCCAGCGCGCGAAAGCATGGATTTTCGGCCGGAGCCGACCTGCGCGAGCTTTACGAAGGTGCGGCTCGGCTTGAAGGCCCGGAACGATTCGCGGGCGTGCGCCAATTTCTCGAACGAATCCATGCGGTATTAAATGCCATCGACGCGGCGCCTTTTGTAACTATTGCGGCGGTGCATGGAATTTGTTTTGGCGGGGGACTGGAGCTTGCGTTGGTTTGCGACCTTATTGTGGCCGACAAGATGGCGCGCTTGGCGTTTCCCGAATTGAGGCTGGGGCTGATACCCGGATTCGGTGGCATACCGCGACTGAAACGCGACCTGGGTAATGGATTCGTGCGCGATTTGTTGTTCACTGGGCGCAGCGTAAACGCCACCCGAGCGCAGGCGGTAGGACTGGTATCGCAGTTGGCTGCGGAAGGTGAAGCGTTAAACGTGGCTCGTTCGAACGCCGGGCAGATCAAAAAGTTTGATCCCCATGCGCGGGCAACCGCAAAAAAATTCTTGAAGCCCATTCCGCACGAAGAATTACGCCGCGAAATCGATTTGTTCTGCGAACTGTTTACCCGGCCCGCAGTGATGGCCGCCCTGAAGAAATTCGTCGAGTCCACAGACGCTATGCCATATCTTCCGTAAGGCTGCAGCGCATGTTTCGGATAGATATAATGGGAGTAATGATGCGCACGATGGAACAAACTACTCAGGAAGTTCTCGATCTGGCGGCGAAACATTTTCAAGTGGCGCAAGGTTCGCTGGCGCCGGATGACGATTTCTTTAAAAAGCTGGGGATCAACAGCCTGCAAGCGCTCGAATTGCTGTCGCGCCTGGAGAATCATTTCGGCATCGAGCTGCCCGACTATGAAGTGCAGGGCGTGAGCGATTTCCGCACGCTGGCCTCGCGCATACAATCCCGCCTGTAATGCTGGATCTTTCCAAATACCAATCTATCGGAGGCGCGTTAAAAGACGCCGTAGAGGTGTTTGCCAACGAAACCTGCTTGATCGAGGCGGATCGCGAGCGCGAAAATCTTCGGCTGACATACCGGGAATTTCGAGATCGCACCATGCCGGTCGCGAAGGCTTTGCAGGACGCGGAATTTGCAGCGGGCGATCGAGCCGCGATCATCCTGACCAACCAGTCCAAGTGGCTGATCGGGGCATACGCGATATTTTATTCCGGCGGCGTGCTGGTGCCTCTCGATTACAAACTCACCGCGGATGAGCAATGGCAATTGTTGAAACATTCTGGCGCGCGCGTGCTCATCGCCGAATATCCGATCTGGCGGCAATTGAGCGCTGCAAAAGGCCGCGCCGAGGCCACCGAACTCCAAATGGTGATCGTGACCGAAGCCCCGATAGATACCGATTTGTTAGGTGGCGTGCGCTGGGAAATACCCAGCACGCGTGCCGGCGAGCCGGAATTTCGCCCGCGCACGCGCAGCGATGCCGCGACGATCGTGTACTCGTCGGGGACCGGCGGCCGCCCAAAAGGCTGCGTGATGACACACGAAAATTATCTGGAGCAATGCGTCGCGCTGACTTCGCTTTACCCGTTCGCTCCCGGAATGCGTTACCTGAGCATCTTGCCAACAAATCACGCGATCGATTTCATGGTTGGCTTTTTTGGGCCGTTTATTTGCGGCGCGGCAGTGGTGCATTTGCGTACCTTGCGCCCGGAATATGTGCGCGAAGCATTTCTGAAATACAAAATCACCTATGTAAGCCTGGTGCCGCTGGTGCTGAAGAATCTGCAAAAAGGATTGCAAGCGCGCTTCGATGCGCTCGCTCCGGGGAAACGCAAGGTGTTCGATGTACTGGTGGCGGTCAACAAAACGCTGACGAAACGCAGGCCGCATCTGGCACTGAGCCGGCTTTTATTGAAGCAGGTGCACGAAGCGTTCGGCGGGGAATTACGCGCGATTATTGTGGGCGGGGCGTTTACCGAGCCGGAGACGCTGCAATTTTTTTACGACTTGGGAATTCCCGTCGCGAACGGATACGGGCTCACCGAAGTCGGCACGGCCATTACTGTGAACGACTTGAAACCGTTTCGCGCCGACACCGTGGGCAAGCCGCTGCCGGGAATGGAAGTGCGCGTTGTGCATCCGGACGCCGAGGGTATCGGCGAAGTGGCGGTGCGAAGTAAAACCGTGATGTCGGGTTATCTGAATGAACCGGAGTTGACCGCGGAAACGATTGTGAATGGCTGGCTGATGACTGGAGACTTAGGGCGATTCGATCTCACTGGCCACTTGCAGCTCTTTGGGCGTAAGAAAAACATGATCGTCACGGAAGAAGGCAAAAATATTTATCCGGAGGACGTGGAAAACGTGTTCGAAAGCTTGCCGGTAAAGGAATCTTGCGTGTTCGCGGCGAATTACATTTGGCCGCAACGAAGCATGGTAGGCGAGCAGCTGATTCTGGCCATACATCTGGAACCGGGACAATCGCTGACGCCCGTATTGCGCCAGGAAATTACGGCGCGAAATAACCGGCTGTTGAACTACAAACGCGTTCGCGGAATCGTGCTGGTGAACGAAGATTTTCCTCGTACCGCTTCCATGAAAATCAAAAGAAACGTGCTGGCGGAGCGGCTCGCGAAACTCGACCGCGGCAGCGCAGTTCTGGAACTGTAAAAGCCACACTGCAGAGTAAAGATCAATTTTCGGGAGAGAATAAGCCCGCATGGAACGATTTTTTGCCATCGTGAATCCGGCAGCCGGCGGAGGACGTTCCGCGAAACTGGCGGGGCCAGCGCTGGAGCGTCTGCGCAAAAGCGGGCTGGAAGTGGACGAGGTAACTACCGGCGCTCCTGGAGATGCGGTGCTGCTGGCACGCGAAGCGTATACGGAAGGCTACAGACGCTTTCTTGCGGTGGGCGGTGATGGTACCGGACACGAAATTTTAAATGGAATTTTTGGCGGAACGGCAAGTACACAACGTGCAGGGGCACAACACTCGGGAGCGGAACGCCGGTTCACGGCACAAGGCGCGAGGGTAGAAAGCCCATCGGCCGAGCGCGTGGCCATGGGTTTTCTTCCTTTGGGCACCGGCAATTCTTTTCTGCGCGACTACACCCGCGAAGGCGCCAAAGCATCGTTGCAGGCGCTGCTGGAGCGTCGCACCCGCACCATCGACTTGCTGCGCCTGACGCATTCCACGGGAGAAATTTATTCGTTCAATCTGGTTAGTGTAGGCTTCACCGCTAACGTGGGCGCGTTGACGAATCGCCATTTCAAACCTTTCGGCCACCTCGGATATTTGCTGGGGGTTTTTGTGCGACTGGCGCAGTTGCGGCCGCTCACCTTTGCAGTTCGCTGCGACGACGATCGCGAGTGGGACCAACGCCCCTGCCTCTTTCTGACATTTAACAACAGCGCCTATACCGGCGGCACTATGTGGATCGCGCCCAGCGCCGACGCCAGCGATGGCCTGATCGAGTATGTGCATTGGGGGCCCATCGGGCGATTCGCCGCGCTGCGTATGTTGCCGACCATTTACGATGGCAGGCACATGCAGCATCCGCAGGCTTCGCGGCGCGCGGTGCGCCACGTGGAATTCAACATGCCATCTGCGGTGGACGTGATGGTCGATGGCGAGGTGCTGGCGTTGCAATGCCGCACGCTCGACATCGTGCCTGGGGCAGTGGACGTGTACATATGAAGCGCGCTTTGCTGGCGGTGCGCGCCGCGATTTTATGGGTACTGAGCCTGCTGCATTTTTTTATTGTCACACCCGTGTTGGTTTTTCTGGGGATATTTCTCGATCCGCGAAAGCATGATTATCTGCAGCGCGGATTGTGCCGCCGCATCGTGTTTTTATCCGGCGCGCGCCTGGAGGTGCAACGTGCGCCGGGCTTCGACCCTAAGCTCACCTGTTTGTTTATGGTGAACCACGTCAACGTCTTTGATCCTTTTTTCTTGTATGCCGCGGTCCCGCAGTTTGTGCGCGGCTGGGAACTGGAATCGCACTTCAAAATTCCGGCGTACGGCTGGCTGATGAAACGATTTGGCAACGTGCCGGTGCCGGATGTACGGCGCCCCTCGGATTTGAAACGCATGTGGCGGCTGACCCAAGACGCCATTGATGGCGGAACGAGCCTGATTATTTTTCCTGAAGGGAAGCGCACCCGCGATGGCCACGTCGGCGAATTCCAGGACGGCGGCTTTCGTGTAGCGCAGCAACTGGGCATCCCGATTGTGCCGGTCAGCCTGGTAGGGTCATATCAACATCACCGCACAGGGCACTGGATGCTGTGGCCGGCGACCGTTACGGTAGTCTTTCACGACACCATCGACACCACCGCGATGAAGAAAACCGAAGTCACCCAACTGCGCGATCAGGTGCGCCGTATTATTTCAGAGCCCGTAGAAGCACGTCTGAGGAACACAGAGGAAAGTGATAGTCTCGCGGAAAAAATGAGGACCGAGTTATAACGTGAGCTTGATGCCTGGCAGGGTGCGGCCTGCGCGAGTTTCCTGCCACGTGTACACGATGCGATGAATTACGGTGATGGTGGAGACCACGGCGATAACCCACAGAACCGCACCCATTCGGTTGAAGAGTCCGCCGATGATCAGCAGCACCAGGCGTTCGGGGCGCTCCATGAATCCAACTTTGCAAAGCGGAATTAATGATTCAGCTCGGGCGCGCGCGTAGCTGACCATTACCGAACCCGCAGTAGCCACCGCAGCGAGAACTACGTACGGGGTGCGACCACTCACCGAAAAATAAACAAGCAAGCCCATGTACAACGCCATATCCGCGTAGCGATCCAGGGTGGAGTCATAAAAAGCGCCAAACGCGGTAACGCGATTCTGGCGGCGGGCCACCTGACCGTCGAGCATATCCAGAAAGCCTGCAAAAAGAATAATGAATGCGCCGGTGCGAAATCCGCCGACGGCAAAACTGACCGCCGCGCCGAAATTAACAACCAAGCCGAGAAATGTAAGGACATTCGGATTGACGCCGGTGGCGGCCACGATCCCGACAATCCGGTCCAGCAGCCATTTGCTGCCAGTGCCAATCCCGCCTGTAAATGTGGGCATAAGCGTCGGTCAGTAGTGTCTCAAATCCAGGCACGATTCGCGAAATCCCGTCGCATGAAATTGCATCGCTAAAACTGCAAGATAGAAGCAGCTATTTAGGGTTGACGTTATAATGGGCAGCGCCTACAGTCCTTACGAACTTCAGGTCGCCAATGATTAATGAATTAAGCCGTCGCAGATTTTTGTCCCAAGCGGGCATCGGTGTCAGCGCGGCGTGGGTTTCCGCACACTGGCCGGAGATGGTTGCCGCTGCGAACCACGCTCATCAGGCGGCGCAATCAGGTGCTGCGTACAAATTTGAATTTTTTACTCCTGCGGAAGCCGCAGAAATTGACGCACTCTCCGCGCGCATCATTCCGACCGACGACACACCCGGCGCGCGCGAGGCTGGAGTGCTTTATTTTATCGACCGCGCGCTAGTGACGTTTGGAAGCGGTGATCAGCAGAAATATCGCGAGGGCTTACCCGAATTGCAGAGCCAGGTGCGCGCAAAGTTCCCTGGCGTCGAAAAATTTTCGGCTTTGACGCCGGAGCAACAGGATGAGTTGTTGCATAGTATCGAAGCAAGCCAAACGGAAGAGGCTCCGCGGCGAAGAAGAGTGAACACTGCACAAACGTTTCTCGAGGCGCTGCGGATTGCGACCATCTCCGGATTTTTGATCGATCCAGAGGCCGGCATCGGGAATCGCGACGGCGTAGGTTGGAAAGTGATTGGCCGCGAACCGGCGCATTCCTATCAGCCGCCGTTTGGCTACTATGACAAGGATTATCCCGGCTGGCAGCCCGCGCCGAAAATGGCGGATAAGGAATGAAAATCGAGCAGCCAAAATATAAAACGTCAGACGAAGTGGATTTTGTAATCATCGGTTCGGGCGCGGCTGGCGGAATCCTGGCCAAGGAATTATCGACCAATGGTTTTCGCGTAGTGGTGCTGGAGCAAGGTCCATATCTCACCGAGGCGGACTACACGCACAACGAAATAAAAATTCTGGCCGAGGATTTGCTCACCAATCATCCGAAGTTGCAGCCCACTACTTTTCGGAAGACTCCGCAAGACAAAGCCAAACAACAACGCGCGCTGGTTTATGGACGAACCGTGGGCGGCACCAGCGTGCACTTCACCGCGAATTTCTGGCGCTTCCACGAAATCGATTTCATTGAGCGCGGCAAAGTGGGAGCGATTCCCGGCGCAAACCTAGTGGACTGGCCCATTCGTTACGCGGACTTGGAACCCTACTACACCAAAGTGGAGTGGGAAATTGGCGTTTCCGGACTAGCCGGCGCGAGCCCCTTTGATCCGCCGCGTTCGAAGCCGTATCCCATGCCGCCGCTTCCCGTGAAATCGTCGGGTGTGATATTCGAACGCGCCGCGCGGCAGTTGGGCTGGAATCCGTTTCCCGCGCCAATGGCGATATTGTCGCAACCTCGCCGGGGCCGCAGCGCCTGCATGAATTGTGGTTTCTGCCTGGGTTTTGGTTGCGAAGTGGGCGCCAAGAGCAGTTCGCTGGTAGCCGCGATTCGCGTCGCAGAAAAAACCGGGCGCTGTGAAATTCGCCCGGACTCCTACGCGCACCGCATCGAAACCGATGCGCGTGGCCGTGCCATTGGAGCTGCGTACTTCGATAAAGATAAAAACACCCATCTGCAAAAAGCCAAAGCGGTGATTGTCTGTGCCAACGGCGCAGAGACGCCGCGCCTCTTGCTGATGTCCGCCAACGCGCAATTTCCGAATGGTCTCGCGAATAATTCAAGCGGCGTGGTGGGCAAAAATTTGATGCTGAACAGCGCCGCGATTTCTCTGGGAGTATTCGAGCATCCCTTGAACGATTACAAAGGATTCGCGGTAAGCCGCATTCTCCATGATTTCTACGAACTGGATGCGCAGAAAGTCGGATTCTACGGTGGCGGCGGACTGGATGGACGATTTGACGCTACTCCGATCGGATTTGCGCTAAACAGTCTGCCGCCGGACACGCCTAAATGGGGAACCGCCTTCAAGAAAGCGTTGGCAGAAAACTTTACGCGCACGATGGAAGTGTTTTCGCACGGCACTTCTCTACCGCGCGAGGAAAACAGCTTTTCGCTCGATCCGGAGCTGAAAGATGCCTGGGGTTTGCCGGCTTTGCGCATGACCTATAAAGATCATCCTGATGATCTAAAACTGGTGAAATGGCTGAATGATCGCGCGCTCGAATTGCTGGACGCCGGGGGGGCGAAGAAAAAGTGGAGTTACCCGATCACCGAACAGGAATTCGCGGTGCACTTGCTGGGCACCTGCCGGATGGGCAACGATCCGAAAACATCGGTGATCAACACCGATCATCGAACGCATGATGTAAAAAATCTTTTTCTCTGCGATGGCAGCAGTTTTGTAACTTCCGGCCGCGGCCAACCTACCATGACCATCGAAGCGCTGGCGTTTCGCGCTGCCGACCGCATTGCTGCGCTGGCTAAGAGCGGCGAGATCAGCGCGTAATTGTTTCCAGAAAACAAAATCAGCATCGTGTGAAGTGGCCGCTTTGCTACAATCCTGCGTGTTCCAGGGACTGCGAGTTGCGATTGTGGGTATTACGAGGTTGCAAATGAAACGGCAACGTATGATTGCTTGGCTTACTATCGGCTGCGGGATTTTGCTGTGCGCGATAGGGCCATTCGCCGTGGTGCCCGCCCAAGCGCAAGAACCAAAGAACGCCGGTCAAAGAGCTGCCGGCCAAAAACTGGCGGAGGAACAATTTAAGAATATTCAGGCGCTCAAGGGCATACCCGCCGATCAACTGATTCCCGCGATGCAATTCATCTCCGCGTCCCTGGGCGTGGAATGCGAGTTCTGTCACGTCCACGAAAAAATGGATAGCGATGACAAAAAGCCAAAAAAAATTGCGCGACAGATGATCACCATGATGCTGGACATCGATAAAACTAATTTCGAGGGACGGCTGGAAGTTACCTGCAACACGTGTCACCGCGGCGCCGCCATGCCGGTGAGCGTCCCCGCGATCAAAGACGAGGAAATGGCGGGCCCTGGAGCGCCAGAAAAAAAACAGGCAGAAAACGCGGCGTTGTCAAAGCCGGATGAGCTGCTCGACAAATATCTTGCGGCGGTTGGCGGAGCAATGGCAATAGAGAAAATTACCACCCGGGTACAAGAGGGAAAGCTGATGGCCTTTGGCGGGCAAAGTTTCCCGGCGGAGGTGTATTCGAAAGCCCCGGACAAGCGCGTTTCCGTGATGCATTTGAAAGACGGCGACAGCGTCACCGCGTTCGACGGCCAGCGCGGCTGGTTGAGCGTCCCGGGAAGACCGGCGCACATGATGTCCGCTTCAGAAAATAATTCGGCGCGGCTGGATGCCGATTTGCATTTCCCAGTTCATGTGAAAACGCTGTATCCGAAATTCAAGGTCGACAACGGTGAAAAAATCGACGGCCACGAAACTTATCTGGTGACGGGGTACGAAGAAGGGCGTCCGCCATTGCGATTATATTTCGATGCGCAGACCGGATTACTGTCGCGGCTAATACGTTACGCTCAGAGTCCGCTGGGATTGAATCCCACGCAGATCGATTACGCCGATTACCGCGAAGGTGATGGCGTCAAGGTGCCTTTCAGGTGGACGGTATCGCGGCCGGGAAACCGCTTCACCATTCAGGTGGAAGAGATGAAGCAGAACGTGCCGGTGGATGACGCAAAATTTGTGGCGCCGCCACCACCTGCGCAACCGGCAACCCCTCCAGGCCCGGGCCAGAAACCACAGTGAAAAATTAGCGACGGGATGGGTTTGACGAACTCAGAGGCAATAAAGCGGGCCCAAAATTGGAAAGCAACCTGAACTTGAGGTTGTCGGTCCTTGTTTTGGCACCATGACTTCTGACGGGGCGGTGTTCCTACTGACGATGCTCAGATTACATGGTGACGATTTCATATCTTATTTTCGAATACTCCATACTTTGGAAATGAATCTATCCACACTCAATTTTCTCAAACCGAATGAATCAGTAGCGCCAAGGCATGTGGATTCTGTTTATGGCAATGTCGAAGCGTTTACGATGGTTTGCGAAATGCTTGGACTCTCCTCAGCGACGGCGAAATGCAAAAGAATTATTGAGTCGCTAAAAAGTCGCAAAAACGAAGTTAGGCCTGCCGAGCCACATCAATGGTTGGTGGATTTAAGAGAAGGTTCTGAAGATGACCTCAGCAGGGAGCTATTTTTACATGTCAGTCCTGGACAGGCAAAGGGATACCTGGATATAGATGCCGAATGGGTGCCGGCTGTAAACAGGTTTGAGAGAGTCAGGCATGATGTTGAAGAATGCTCAAAATGTTTTGCACTCGAGCGATATGCCGCATCTCTTTTCACGTTTTACTGGTTGCGGAATTTGATGTAATCGAGGTTGCAAGAATATTCAACGTAGCGGGGAATAAACCAGGATGGGGCGCACTCGACCGTTTGCAAAAAATATACGATAAGCCGTGGAACGATAAAAACCTTGTTGAACAAACTTATTCTGGATTACTAGAAATAACTATGCCTTTGATGCTTTCAAGTAAGAATGAGTGGAGACACAAGATCAACCACGTCGATAACAAGCTGCAATGGATCGATACGGACTTCAGTCCCCAGGTGGCAGGTCGAGTAATTACTGCCACAGAGGGTTTATGGACAACTTAGCTAAGGACTTGCCGAGGTAAAAACGTCAGAACCACGAAAAAACCAATGTCAATCCCGCGGTAGCTATCAGCGCGACTGCCCAAACGAAATCCAGATTGGGCCACGCCTTCCGCAAAATGGAAACGCCGAGCTTGGTGAAAACTACCCACGCAATCGTTCCAGTTAGTAACAAATATCCGAAGGTGTGAATCGCCACCGCGAACAATTGCGTTTTGATACTGGGGAAAGCGGCGAGATGCGCCTCATGCCCTGTTCCTATCGCGGACATACCCAGCAAAACTGGCAAGAGCATCAATCCCGCGCCGTGGGCGCAAGCCATCAGGAACGACCATATCGTCAGATCGCGAAAACCGACTTGCATGCCGCCAAAGCGCGGATGACTTTTGCTCACAATCCGGTACACACCGAAGCCAATCAAAATGACCACGACGGCGATTCGTAAAACGTGAACCGGCACGACCAAGCCCGCTAAAACGGCTACAAGAATTACGGCCACGATGGCGATGACATGCCCTGTCGCGATTGGCAGCAGCGATTCCCACACTGCGCGACCACTCTTTTTCTGCAAACCTAACGCGACCGCAAAAAGCCAACCCATCGCTGGATTGATTCCGTGGTATGCGCCGAGCAAAAACAGCGTCAGCCACGCCCATGATTGCGCGTGCATTACGAGTAGCAATACGAATCGGAAGAGGCGTCGCCGCCTTCCAGGTGCACCTGGTGGCTACGCAGACCATCCGTTTCCAGGAAGAACTTCTGATCCAAAACAATTCCTCCTTCCGGCTTGGCATCCAGTTTCACCATCCAACTACGAACGCCGTCGGGATAGAATTGTTCATCCCACGGCGCGTAGAGCGAATTTGTAAAATAAACGCGCTTGCCATCGCGGCTTAGCTCCACCATTTGCGGTCCACCATTTAACGGAGTTTGCGGAGCGCGCGGGTGCGCGGCGCGGCGGACGATCCCGCCCAGGTGCACGGTGCCTGTGAGTTTAGGATGAAAAGGATCGGAGACGTCATATTGCTGAAATTCTCCCGTCCCCCAGGAAGAGACGTACAGAAAACGGTCGTCCAGTGAAAGATTGATGTCCGTGACCAAGGGCGGCACCGCTTTAAACCCTTTCAGAAGCGGCGGAAGTTTTTCCGGATCGGCAGCCTCCGCGGGAATTTCGATCACCTTCTTTATTGCCCACTTATCTTTTTCGCGGTGCCACAACCAGATCGAAGCCGAAAGATCTTTGAGAGAAACAACCACGCCGACGAATCCATACGCTTTCGCGGGGTCGTGGGCGGGCCGCAGCTCCAGCACCATCTGCTGTTCGGCGCCGAGATCGAGGGCCTGCACATGCCGCCGCTTGCGTAAATCCCAGACGTGCAGCGAGTGACCATAGCCGCCCTTCAACAAAATTTCCGGGTTTACTCCCTTTTCCACCATGTTGGGCGTGCCCCATTCGCTGCTGATGAGTGTGTCGTATCCCAGGTGCCACCAGAAGTCATAACCGAACTGCTGTGGCCCACGATCGATTTCCCACTTCCCCAAAACGTCAAAGCTGTTCGGATCGAGAATGAAAATGCCGCCCGGTCCGTTTCCATCGGGCGCCCCAAGCGCGCTAACGAAAATGCCATTGGGGCCGCAATGCACGGTGTGAGGGCGGCTGTAGCCAGTGCGCGCCGCGATGGTTTCGGCCTCAATCACCTTAACAATTTTTGGTTTTCGCGGATCGGGTTTGGTGTCGATAATATGGATCCGCGACGATCGTATCCCCGGCACTACCAGATAGCGCCGCTCGGTGTGCGGGTGCGGAGCATACGGGCAGAGGCAAGCGCTGCAAGCATTCCATCCAAAGTGATGCAATTCATCCCCGACATTAGGCATCTCCACTTTCCCGACCAGCTTCCCGTAGCTGGACGACGAAGGATCCACGTCCACGACGCCGATCGCGTCTGCGCGGCCGGCGTATGTAGGATTTAGCAGCGTCACGAAGGCGTGTTTTTCCGGCGGCGCCTGACTTGCCAATTTTGCTGAAGGATAAAAAGTGGGGTCCGGCTTCCAAAGTTCCATTATCGTTCTCCTTGCGGCTTTCGCCGCCGACTCCCTATCAAAAAATGCATCCCAAACGAAAAAGGCCCGCCATCAGTTGTTCTGATAAGCGGGCTTGAAAGGCTTTGACGTCTCGACAGCCAAACTATGCGAGCGCCTCCCGCTCTACCGACACAGAACAGGGGGGACAACAACACAAAATTGCGAAAACGAAGTTCACTTTGGCAAAGTACCCCGGACCGTTAACGTAGTCAACCCACGCGCGCGTTGGGGGCCAACGACCGCCCTGGAATGTTCAGGGGCCTAGAGTGCATTTACCTTTGACACTAATCGTGACATTATTGGCGGGAGAGACCCAAATGCCCGTGGCCAAAACTGCCCGAAAAACCAAGAACAGCTCGAGTTTCAATGTTGAGGACTACCTTTCCAACGCGGGAACCTCGCGGCGCGTCATCAAATACAAAAAAGGGCAGGCGCTCTTTTCGCAAGACGACCCATGCAATGAGGTCTGGTACATCCAGTCGGGCAACGCCAAGCTGACCATCGTAAATCCTCAAGGCAAAGAAGCGGTGCTGGCCATTCTCGGTCCTGGCGATTTTCTTGGGGAAGGCTGCATCATCGGCAATCCGGTGCGTATGGCTACCGCCACGGCGCTGGCTGCGTTAAGCGCCACGATTATCGATCGAAAAGAAATGATGCGGGTGCTTCACGAGCAGTCGGAATTCGCGGAAAAATTCATCAATTACATGTTGGAGCGCAATATCAAGATTGAAGCCGATCTGGTTGACCAGCTATTTAATTCCAGCGAGAAACGTCTTGCTCGCGCGCTACTGATTCTGGCGCGCTACGGCAAGAAGGGCGAGCCGGAAACGTTGGTCGCGAAAATTTCGCAAGAAACTTTAGCCGAGCTGGTGGGCACCACCCGGAGCCGCGTCAATTTTTTCATGAACAAATTCAGGAAGTTGGGTTTCATTCACTACAACGGCGGTCTACAGGTGCACAGCTCGCTGCTTAACGTTGTCTTGCACGACTAAAAGCCTTCACGCCCCCGCAGCGATATACTCTACGTTAGCCGTAAACTTCGAAAGAAAAAAAGTAGAGCGACGATGAGAACGGAATTTCTGCGATTCAACGGCGCTGTCGAGCGGGACCCCGCCATCGAGGCGTGGATGAAAGAGCATGCAGGTGAATTGGGCGGCATCGCGCGGCAGTGGTTTGAGGTGATGCGAAAGTGTGGCGACGAAGTTCGGGAGCTCTTGCATGACGGCTGCCCGGTTGTATGTTTGGGAGATGCGCCCTTCGGCTATGTCAACGTATTCCGTTTGCATGTAAACGTGGGGTTCTTTCACGGCGCAGCGCTGCCGGATCCGGCTCACTTGTTGCAAGGCACCGGCAAGTTCATGCGCCATGTGAAGCTGAAACGAGGAACAGCCACAAACGCCACAGCGCTGGGAAGGCTGATCGACGCGGCCTACTCGGATATAAAAGCGCGCGTCGAAAACGGCTAGCTCACGGAAACCCCTCGAGGGGCGGACGCGGAAGTGAATCGCTAGGTTAGTAACGATATGGCGGCGTCTCGTCAGGAAATCAAGTACGGGGTTAACAAACAATTAGCAATCGTCGCGGGGCCATTGTCCTGCTTCAGGGCGGAGAGGAGAACGCCATGCACGATGGACGACTCACGCAAGAAAGATAGAATGTATTTGCAATGACAAAAGATTGTGCCGCAATCTTCGATCTGGGGGGTGTGGTAATCGATTGGAACCCACGTTACCTCTACCGCAAGCTGTTCAATGGCAATGAAACGGCG
>DATBBY010000158.1:0-6784 GCA_036270765.1 Candidatus Acidiferrum sp. | reverse complement strand
CAGCAATTGATGTCCGACGCGCGGGTGATCAAAACGCAGGACGAAATTTCATTATTGAATCATTCCGCGATGATGGTGGACGCGGCGTACGACGAGTTATATCGCGCGATGAAACCGGGCATGAGCGAAAACCAGGCGGTCGGCCTGGCGAGCAAGGTCTTGTATGACCTGGGCTCGGAGTATGTAGAAGCCGTAAACGCGATTTCGGGCGAGCGTTGCAATCCGCACCCGCATGTTTTTTCCGATCGCGTGCTGCGACCGGGCGATCCGGTTTATTACGACATTCTGCATTCCTACATGGGCTATCGCACGTGCTATTACCGGTGTTTCACGATCGGATATGCCTCGCACGCGATGATCGACGCTTATAAACGGTGCCGCGATTATCTGGACGCGTCGATTTCGTTGATTCAGCCGGGACGGACTACCGCGGAAATCGCTTCGGTGTGGCCGAAAGCGGAAGAGTTTGGTTTTCCCGACGAAGAGGCGGCGTTTGCGTTGCAATTTGGCCATGGCATCGGCCTTGCGATTTGGGAAAAGCCAGTGATCAGCCGGATGGTTTCGCTGGAGCACTCGCACGAAATTAAGCCAGGCATGGTTTTCGCGCTGGAAACTTTCTGGCCCTCGAAAGATGGCTGGAGCGCGGCGCGCATCGAGGAAGAAATCGTGGTGACGGAAACCGGTCACGAAGTTATCACCCGCTTTCCCGCTGAAAAATTAATGGTGGCTGGCGCGCACTATCACACTGTGGACGGCCCACTGGCGACTACGCGAGAGAATGACGCTGCTCCCAGTAAACACGTAGTGAGCATGGTGGAAGCCAGCGCAAAAAGGGAGGGTGTCGCCGCTACGGACTGATGGTCCGTCCAAGCCGCCAAAAAATTTATGGCTATCAGTGTGGTAATGCCCGCGCTTGAGATGGCGCAGGAAACGGGGAAGTTGCTGGCGTGGCGGAAAAAAGAAGGCGAAGCGGTGAAGAAAGGTGAACCGCTTCTTGAAATCGAAACCGATAAAGCGGTGGTTGAAATCGAGGCGCCGGGGGACGGCTTTCTTGCTGGGATTACCGCGCATGAAGGTGCGGTGATTCCAGTTGGTGAAACGATCGCCTGGCTGGTAAAGGCAGGCGAGAAAGCTCCGGCGTTAAAGGCGGTAGCGGCTCCTTCGGCGAGGGCCACCAGCGTTGCGCCGGCGGCAGAGCGTGCTGCTGCTGCGGCTAGGGGTGCAGCGACTGCCGCGGCGCCGACACAAACACCTACACAAATTTCACCCAAGGCGCGGCGGCTGGCAAAAGAGTTGGGGGTCGAAATTAGCGGTTTGCGCGGAACTGGCCCCGACGGAACTATTACTGCTGAAGATGTGCAAACTGCGGCGGACGGGAAGAAATCTGCCCGGGCTTCATCAATGGCAGCGCCAGCGTCGTCACCTGCTTCGTCATTCGCCGCACCGGGAAGTGAAGCGCTGAGTCAAATCGCACGGCTCATGGCCGAACGAATGACGCAGAGTTGGACCACTGTTCCGCATTTCTTTTTGACGCGAGATGTGGATTGCACCGAATTGATGGCCACCCACAAAAAGCTTGGGCCTGCTGTCGAGAAATCCAACGGTGCGAGACTGACCATTACCGACCTGCTGATCGCTGTAGTGGCCCATGCGATCACCAAGCATCCAGTTATGAACGCAAGTTGGGCGGGGTCGGGTATACGCCAAAATTCGGAAATAAATATCAGTTTGGCCATGGCCGTAAAAGATGGCGTCGTTGGCGCGGTGATTCGCAAGGCGGATTCCGCCAAGATTAGTGACATTGCCGCGCAACGTCGCGACCTCACGGAGCGTGCGCGTTCCAATCGCTTGCGTCCGGCCGATATTTCGGGCGGCACGTTCACCATCTCAAATTTGGGCATGTATCAGGTAGATGCGTTCATCGCCATCATCACGCCGCCGCAAGCCGCGACGTTAGCGGTTGGCATGATTGCCGACCGTGTCGTGGCCGCAAAAGGCAAGCCCGCGATCCGGCCGATGATGACCGTAACGTTATCGAGCGATCACCGCGTACTCGACGGCGCGCGCGCCGCGGAATTTCTCAACACCCTGACCGAAGCAATTCAAAAACCAGACGGATGGGTCGGTGAATAGCGTCACAGGGCAGGAGCCCGCCGCGGTTTCCCAAGTTACTTTGCAGCCAGGCGTGCCCACGAGCGTTGCCATTGCGCACAAGAAACCGGTCTACGCGAGTCTGTCATTCCAAGTACTGTTAGCTATTTTACTGGCCATTCTATTGGGCCACTTCTATCCCGCCAGAGCCGTCGCGCTCAAACCCTTGGGCGATGCGTTCATCCGCTTGATCACCATGATTATCACGCTGCTGATTTTCTGCACGGTGGTGACCGGCATCGCCGGCATGGAAGACATGAAAAAGGTCGGCCGCGTCGGCGGAAAAGCGTTGCTGTATTTCGAAACAGTATCCACGGTGGCGCTGTTGATTGGATTGATTGTCGGAAACGTGGTGCAACCCGGAAGCGGATGGAACATCGACGCCAAAACGCTGGATCCCAAAGCGATTGCAGATTATGCGGGACCGGCCAAGGCGCAAAGTGTTTCAGATTTTATTCTGCATATTATTCCCACTACGGTGACGGATGCTTTCGCAAAAGGCGACATTCTACAGGTGCTGTTCATTTCCATCTTGTTCGGTTTCGCGCTTTCCATGGCCGGAACGCGCGGCAAGCCGCTTCTGGAATTATTTACCGCGTTAACGCAAGCGGTATTCGGAATCGTGAAAATTCTCATGCGTTTGGCACCTATCGGCGCCTTCGGAGCCATGGCTTTTACGGTCGGCAAGTACGGCATCGCGGCGCTGGGCCCATTGCTCAAATTGATCGGACTATTTTATTTAACGTCCATCCTGTTCGTAATCGTGGTGCTGGGAGTCATCGCACGTCTCGCAGGCTTCAGCGTCTTTAAATTTCTGCATTACATCAAGGAAGAAATTCTGATCGTCATTGGCGTGACTTCTTCGGAGGCCGCGCTTCCGACATTAATGGAAAAGATGGAAAGGCTAGGTTGTTCGAAAGGCCTGGTGGGATTGGTGCTGCCCACTGGCTATACCTTCAACACCGACGGAACCAGCATTTACATGACGCTGGCGGCGCTTTTTGTGGCACAGGCCACAAATACGCACCTCACGTTGATGCAGCAATTGACGATCTTTGCGGTCGCAACGTTGACATCGAAAGGCGCAAGCGGAGTGCAGGGCGCTTCGTTTATCGCGCTGGTGGCCACGCTCACGGTGGTGCCGACAATTCCCGTCGCGGGGATGGCGCTGCTGCTGGGCATCGATCGCTTCATGAGCACGGCGCGCGCGCTGGTCAATATGATCGGCAACGGTGTGGCTACCGTAGTGGTGTCCCGCTGGGAAAAAGAAATTGACGCGCCGACGCTGCGACAGAATCTGGCCGCTCAGAATTTGGCCGCGCAAGTTTAGGAGAAAAGTATGCCCAGAATTCGTCCTATTGAAGATGCCGAAGCAACTGAAACGCAACGGCTGCTGATTGAGAGTGCGCGAGTCAACGGAGCACCCGATCCGTTGTGCGCCAGGATTTACGTTCGTAGCGAAGCAGGGCGCAACTGGCTGCGCATGTGGAACGAACTGCTCAATGGCGGCATCCTGCCGATTCCGCTCAAAGAAGCGGTGCGCGTGCTCATTTCTACTAAGCATTTTTGTGGGTACTGCTCGACGGTGCGTTCCAACGTGGCCATCGCTCGTGGCCTGACCGAGGACAAAGTACTCGCCACTATGCATTTCGAAAGCAGCGATCAGTTCGATGAAAAAGAGAAAGCCGCGCTGCGATTCGCCACGCTATTCAAAACGGGAGATGACGCCATCGATTCCGATGCGGTCTATGACGACTTAAAGAAACATTTCACGGAAGAGGAAATTATCGAACTGGCTTTGTTGTGCGCGCAGACCGACGGGGTCGGTAAATTTGCCCGTTCACTGCAGATGCGCTCCTGGGAAGAGGCTTGCGATCTGCAACCGTTGCTGCGTGCGCGAGCAGGAAAATCAGCCGCCAAATAAACCAAATGGATACGCATCGTGGCTGAGCAATTCGATATTGTGGTGGCCGGCGCAGGGCACAACAGCCTTTTGGCGGCGGCCTACCTGTCAAAAGCGGGCTTTCGCTGCATGGTGCTGGAAGGCCGCCCAATTGCGGGTGGCGGCGTCAAAAGCGCGGAACTGACGTTGCGCGGATTTATTCACGACGTTTGTTCCTCCGCCCACAACGGCATTCACGGAAATCCCGTCCTAAAAAATGATGAATTGAAGCTCGGGGACTATGGCCTCGAATATATTTTCCCCGACCCGGTTTTTCATATGCCGTTTCCCGACGGCACTTATCTTACGCAGTGGCGGGATCTAGACTGCACTTGCGAGGAGTTTGCAAAGTTTTCCAAGAAAGATGGCGCGGCCTATCGGCGCATGATCGCAGAATACGAAACGGTCCGGCCAATTTTAAGCGAGGTAACTTTCAATCCCATCGGATTTGGAAAGCCACTCAACGAGCGTCTTGCCGAACATCCGCAAGGAAAGCTATGGCAACGGCGGCTAGCTATGTCTGCGTGGGAGATTGTGCGCGACACGTTTGAAGATGATCACTGCCGTGCTTTCATGATGGGCTGTCCGTATGCTTTGCAGCCACTTCAGGATCCCGGGAGCGCGCGCGCCGCTTATATCCCTTTACATCAGCAGCGCGAGAGCCGGCCGCTGCCCAAGGGAGGTTCGGGAGCGCTGACGGAAGCGCTGTGTCGTTTCATCGAAGCTCACGGCGGCGCGATTCTCACCGACAAATGGATCGCTTCTCTAATTGTGGAAAACGACAGATGCACCGGTGTGGAGTGTGTCGACGGTTCGACCTATCGAGCTACCAAAGCAGTGCTCTCCACGATTCACATCAAGCAACTCGTAGACATGGCGCCCCACGAATTGTGGGGTCAGGATTTCATTGATGGCGTGGATACCTGGGGCGCGGGGCTGACATTATTCGCCACGAATTACGCCACGAAAGAGCCGCCCAAATATCGTACCGACGCAGGGATTCTATCGCCGGTACATTCGGGAATGATGGCCAGCGCCGGTCGCGCTTTGCACATGAGCGTGGATTATGCGACTGGTGCGGTAAATTTAGCAGATCCGCCGCTACACGTGATCTGTTGTAGCCTCGCCGACCCATCACGAGCGCCTGTCGGTATGCACACCGTAAAAGTAGTGGCCTACCAGCCGTACGCGCTTAAAGAAGGTCCGCAGAACTGGGACGCCGTCAAACAAAAAGTTTCGGACGCCAATTTAAAATATTTGCAACGCTTCGCTACAAATTTGACGGACGACAAAGTGCTCGCGCGCACGATTGAAAGCCCTCTCGATCTGGAGCGCATGAATCCGCACAACTGGCACGGCAGTTGCCACGCGGGAGGTTCGAGCCTGGCACAAAGCGGCGCAATGCGCCCAATGCCCGGTTGGGCGCAGCACCGCATGCCCATTCCCGGCCTTTATCAAACGGGCGCGACGACTCATCCGGGTGGGTCGGTTACGGGGGGCCCGGGGCGGAATGCCGCCGCCGTGATGCTCAAGGATTTTGGAACAAGCATTGCGGAAGTCGTAAAGAGAACCTGAATTTCAGCGCCCAGGGATGTAGGAGAGACGATGAAGGACATCACCAGACGCGGCTTCGTAAAAGGAGCGGCCATCGCTCCGCTAGCCGTTTCGCATTTGGGGCTCGGCTCCAGCTGTGATGCGCAAGAATCCGCGCCGCAGTCAAAAACGCAAGCAGGCGCGCCAGCCAAGGGCGCCGATCGCTTTGACATCGTGGTCGCGGGCGGCGGCCACAATAGTCTCATCACCGCCGCGTATCTTTCCAAGGCGGGTTATCGCTGCGTGGTGTTGGAAGGGTGTCCGCTGCTGGGCGGCGGGGTAAAAACTGCAGAACTGATGTTGAAAGGTTTCCATGACGATGTTTGTTCCTCTGCACACTCTTTTTTAATGGATAACCCTATGATGCGCGACAACGAATTGCGCCTTGGTGATTACGGCCTGGAATACATCGATCCGGATCCCATCTTTCACATTCCATTTGCGGATGGCAGTTATCTGACGCAATGGCGCGATCTCGGTCGCACCTGCGAAGAGTTCGCCAAATTTTCCAAGAAGGATGCCGATGCGTACCGGAAGATGCTGGCCGAGTTTGACGCCATTAAGCCCGTGGTGATGGGTGCCACTTTTACGCCTATCGGTTTTGGCAAGCCATTGAACGAAGTTTTAGCCGGGCAGCCGCGCGGGAAACTTTGGCAGCGAAGATTAGCAATGTCCGCTTGGGAAATTATTCGCGACACTTTTGAAGATGAGCACACTCGCGTGTTCATGCTGTTCCTGGCTCATCTTGCTTCTGAGCCGGCTGACGCTCCAGGCACCGGGCGCCTCGTCTATGCCACTGCTCGTCAACAACACTCTGGACGGCCAATTCCAAAGGGTGGTTCCGGACAGCTAACCAAGGCGCTGTCCGGTTTCATTGAAGCGCACAACGGCGTGTTGCTAACCAATAAGTGGGTAGAGCGGCTGATTATCGAAAATGGAAAATGTGTGGGTGTGGAGTGCAGCGACGGCAGTTCCTACCGCGCGGACAAGGCGGTAGTGTCCACCATCCACATCAAGCATCTTGTGGATATGGCGCCGCGCGAATTGTGGGGCCAGGATTTCGTCGACGGCGTCAATACCTGGCAAGCAGAAACGGCC
>DATBBY010000157.1:0-2031 GCA_036270765.1 Candidatus Acidiferrum sp. | reverse complement strand
TCCTTGGTCATGCGCGTCTTAACCGAAATGTCCACGGTCGTTACAGTAATTTTCTTCCAGGCTGCGCGCAGGGTAATGTGTACTGCTTCCGGATCCCACCAGAAATTAAACTCGCGCCGGTTCGAGGTTTGCCACTCCGCGCTTACCTGTGGAGCGATGCTTCCGCCCATGATGACCAATTCCTGCGCCAGTTCCGGCATATGCGGGTCCAGAGCAATGGCTAGTGCCAGATTGGTCAGCGGGCCGCCTGCGTAGATGGTCACTTCGTGCGGATATTTGTGCACCATGCGAATGATGAAATGCGCCGCATCCTCGTCTTCCGGCTTCAGAGTTGGATTGCCTTCGGGCAGCGGCGGTACTTCCCACGGGCCATGCACTTCGCGCACGAATTTCCCGGTGCCATTCTTCGTCCAGGCACCCTGATAACGCACCGCTCCATACAGTTTCGACCAACGCGCGATTTCTTCCTTGCTGTTGATCAGCGGAAATACCGCGCCGGGGTAAACCTTGATGTCCGTGTGCCCGGTCAGCTCCAACATGCGCAGCGTGTGCGCTACTTCTTCATCGCGCCATTGATCGCCACTCACGATGGTGATTCCGAGCACGTCGGCTTGAGGAGCTTGCAGCAGCGCCAGCATGGACTGCTGATCGGTTGTCGCCGGGCCGCGCGCGTCCTGATCGATAATGATTTTGCGTTTTGTTTGCGCCTGTATGTCACTCACTGACAACAGCGCGAGACTCAAGCCGAGCACAACAACCTTCCACAAAACAGCAAAGTTTCGCTTAACCGGCACGAAGACCTCCCCTAAATGGATAAAAACAAAAAATGAATGCAATACAAGCAGCGGAGCTTACTCGTTGCTAACCCTTGCTGACAAGCCCAAACCAAAACGCTCTTGAGGTAGAAAGATTCGTTGGGTGAAAATAACGCTGGTATCCCTGTATTGAATCGGTTTAATCTTCGATAGCCGCTGTCGGCTTCCACTGGAGTGTCCCATGAAGGTTCGTATTCCGCTCGCAATTTTGTTCGCCACTTTGCTGTCGCTGGGCACCCTCAGTGCTCCCGTTCCGAACGCGGAAGACTCTCCACGCTTCTCCTTCCACGGTATCTGGAGCATGCAATCTTCCTGCGTCGATAAGTCGTCGGGAGAGGTTATCTCGACCGCGGGCTATGCCGCCAAGGATTGGCACAAAGCGGAAATCCCCGGGACGGTGGTGGGCGCTCTGGTCGCGGATCGCACGTTGCCCGATCCAAATTACGGAATGAATCTCAAATCATTTCCAGGGATGAATTACTCGGAAAAGAAGTTTTTTGCCAACGAGGATATGCCGGCTGGCAGCCCGTACCGTTGTTCGCACTGGTTCCGCATGGAGTTCGAGAATCCACGCGAATTTGCCGGGCGCGAATCGTGGCTGCATTTTCTGGGCATCAACTATCGCGCGAATATCTGGGTAAACGGGAAGAAGATTGCCGATCGTGCGGATGTAGCGGGCCCTTATCGTACGTACGAGTTCAATATCACAAAGCTTCTACGCAATGGCATGAACGGATTGGCCGTCGAGGTGTTCGCTCCCGAGAAAAACGACCTGGGGCTGACGTGGGTCGACTGGAATCCCACGCCTCCCGACAAAGATATGGGTATCTGGCGCGAAGTATTTCTCGCGTCCACTGGCGACGTGACGCTGCGTCATCCATTCGTTTCAACGAAGTTGGACGCCGCTTACACCAATGCGACTTTGGGCGTGAGCGCGGAGCTGCATAACATCAGCGACCGCCCAGTGAGCGCCGTTCTGCAAGCCGATCTGGACAGCGCCCATATCAGGCAGCCGGTAACGCTTGCCGCCAACGAAACCAAGATCGTGCGTCTTTCCGCCGAACAATTCCCGGAGTTGAAAGTTTCGCATCCGCGCCTGTGGTGGCCCTACCAGATGGGCGATCCGTATTTGTATAAAGCGACGGTCCGCGTAACGGTTGCGGATAAGGCTTCCGACTCCACTTCGTTTAAATATGGAATACGCGAAGTCACATCC
>DATBBY010000156.1:0-7314 GCA_036270765.1 Candidatus Acidiferrum sp. | reverse complement strand
CGTTTGCACATGCACCGGCCCGCCCCCGAACGATTGCGAACTCCCGCTGCCCGCCTGCGTGAGCGCTCGAGCCGCCTTCTCGGCCAGGTCCGTGTGCGCCTTGCGAATATCATCGATGTTCCAGTAAGTGGTCGGCGGCGCGTCGGGAGCAAGCGCCGGCTCGCGCGGCGAGTTGTACCCGAACGGCATCACGTCCCCTTTCTCCTGCGCAATCGCGCTAGGCATCATCGAAAGTTCATCGAAATGCCCGCTAAGCACGCCCTCAGCCTTCGGCCGCAGAGCCTGCCCAGCCACAAATCCCCCCAGCGCCGCCCCAATCACCAATACCGGAACCATCTTCTTCATCTACCCCTCCATTTGGACCGCGCCGGCTTGATTAACCTGACCTCGAAGGATCGCCGCTTTTCACGGTCGAGTGCCTTCTCCAACCCGGCTATGAGCAACACCGTTCCCTACTTCGCCGCCGGTTTCGTCGCCTCAAATCGAATCTCTCTCAAAAACTCCACTTGTTTCTGCAACTCCGTTTTCCCCATCGGAAATTTGTTAAAGCTCAACAAGTACGCCAACACATCCGCGTCCTGCTGCTTGGTCAACTTCCCAAGCGACCCCTGCGGCATCGTCTTGCGAATCCGGTCAAACAAGTCTCCCACCGTAAGCCCATTCCAATTCGAAAGAAATGCCCCACCCGTCAACGGCGCCGCCCCTCCTCCTCCTACCAACGTATCTCCATGACAAGAAGCGCATTCCTTCCGATAAATTTCCTCGCCGCGCTTAGCCTGTTCCTCGGTATAAACCCCATCCCAAACCGATCGCGAAGTCGAAACCCCCTCTTGCGCCCGGGCGACCATCACCACCGCAAAGCAAATCACGTAGGGGCGCAGCACTGCTGCGCCCCATCTCGGCAACCACCGGTCCGACATTTTGAATTTCTCGGCCTCACTCTGCCGGCAAACTAAACGCAATATATTCCCCCGAATACGCCCCGCCGCTTACCGCCACCACGATGTACTGTTTCCCATTCACCATGTACGTCATCGGCGAACCACTCTGCGGCGCCGGCATGTACACCGCTCCCACTTCCTTCCCGCTCTTCTTTTCATAAGCCCGCAACATCGCCCCCCGCGGATGCTCCGAGGTCGTCGTAATCTGCCCATCCCCGGCGATCACCAACGTCTTTGTCACCAATGTCCCGATGTTGTAAGTCTCCTGCCCCGTCCGTGGGATATTCATGCCCTTCAGCGCCGCGTGATTCCGCACAACGTCCGGCGTTTCTCCATGCGCAATCTGCCAAACAATTTCGCCTTTATCCAAATTGATCGCGCTGATCGTCCCATAAGGAGGCTTCAGCAGCGGCAACCCGTCCACATTCAGCGCCACATACCCGCCACCCGCCGACCTCTTCTTCGGCGGCATCGGAGAATCCGCCCCCGCGCTTTCCCCAGGCCCGCGCAGGATCGTCACTTCTTCTCCCGCCGTCCCCGCAACGTAGTTCATGTCCGAAACTGTCTTCGGCGCCCGCACCAAACCAATCGGCTCTGCGCAAGCCGTGCAAGCAAACGCATAAACGATATGCGTCTCCGGGTCATACGATCCGCCCGGCCAATTCGTTCCACCCGACGCCGTCCCCACCGTCAGCGTCCCCAGTGGCCCATCCACTTTGCTTTCCGTCGGCGGCGTGAACACTGGACCCAGGTGATACTTCGACGCAATCGCTTTTCCGCGCTCCCGCAGCTCCGGCGTGAAATCAATCAGGTCGCTCTCCAACACGCCATTGCGGCTATAAGCCGGCGGTTTCGATGGAATCGGCTGTGTCGGCGAATACCATTCCCCCGGCACGGTCCCCACTTCCACTGGCTTTTCTTCCATCGGCCACACCGGTTTTCCGGTCACGCGATCAAACACATAAAGAAATCCCTGTTTCGTGGGCAGAGCCACGGCCTTCACTGCTTTTCCATCCACAGTAATGTCCGCCAAAATTGGCGCCGAAGAAATATCCATATCCCACAGTGGGTGATGAACCAACTGGAAATGCCACTTTCGCTCGCCAGTCCTCAGATCAACGCAAACCAGTGTCTCGCCAAACAGATTGTTGCCCGCGCGGTGACCTCCGTAAAAGTCGTTCGTCGGCGACTCCACCGGCAAATACACCAGCCCCAGTTCCTCGTCCACCGTGATTTGCGACCAAACGCCCGTGTTCCCGGTGTATTCCGCCGACCCGTTCAACCAGGTGTCATACCCGAACTCGCCTTTTTTCGGAATCGTGTGAAAAATCCACAATCGCTTCCCCGTGCGCACATCAAATCCCCGCACGTATCCTTTATTGTTGCGCATGCTTTTCGGCGTCATGCCCTCGCGAAACGCTGCGCCAATAATGATCGTGTTCTTTGCCACCACCGGCGCCGATTGAATTCCGATCTCACCAGTGGTCAAGTCCGGCAAAATCTCTTGATCATCGTCCTGCTTCAAATCAATCGCGCCCTTATTTCCGAATCCCGTCTCCCGCGCACCGGTCTTCGCATCCAGGCAAATCAATTGATAGCCAGGCGTCACATACAAAATTCGCTCGTCTTTTCCATCCGACCAATACGCCAGCCCCCGCCCGGAAAGCTGCCGCGGAGCTGCCCCGCCACGTGCCCCCTCATGTTCCCCGTGAACCCATAGCAATTCGCCCGTACCCGCATCCACCGCAATCGCCGCCCGCCGCGATCCCGCCGTCGCATACAATACGCCATTCACCATTAACGGCGTGCCTTCCAGCTTGTATTCCGGCCGGTTCCCAAAGTTGTCGGTCTTGATCCGCCACGCAATCTCCAAATCATTGAAGTTCGCCGCGTTGATCTGGTCCAGTGGCCGGTACCGCGTACCCGCCAAGTCCGCCGCATAGCTCGGCCACTCCGTGTCCTTGGCCTTCCACTGAGCCATATTGTTCGCCGGCAAACCTAGACACCCGACCACACACCCAATCAGCAACAGGCCTTTTGGCCTGCCCACTCTCTCCATAATCATGTCTGACCCTCTCCTCAGCGTGGCACAGCCAATCTTCGCTATGCTCCGCTCCAACCCTCACCCTATCTTTTTAATCTCTTCCAATGCCTCCTTGATCTTCCCTTTCTGCTCCTCCGTAACATCCGAATTCGGCGGCCGCTGATAAAATTGCCGAGTCCCCATCTGCAAGCTCAACGCATATTTCATCGGCCCGTACTCATCTACTCCGCCGGCTCTCAACAGTTTCGTTGCAGCATGCAGTTTGGCGATCGGATCATCGATATCCTTCCCCGCCCGTTTCGCCGCAAAGACCGCGGCAATCTCCTTCGTAAAATTGTTGCCCTCCGCCAAAATCGCGCCCATCCCATGGTCCAGCGCGTATTTCAAATTCACGTCCGTCCCTGTCCGCATATTCAATTTCGGAAATTCGCTCACAAACCGGTGATACACCTCGGCATCGTCCACCGAATCCTTAATCCCCGCCAGATTCGGATACTTCTCCATGCTATGCAGCAGCTCATGCGAAATCGGCACGCCGCTCGCAAACGGTATGTGATACAGGTTGATGGGAATTTTCACCTGCTCGAAAATCATCGAATAATATTTCTTCAGCGCCTCTTCCCGCGGATGCTTGTAATAAAACGGCGGCACAATCAGCAGCCCGTCTGCGCCATTCTCTTCAGCGTGCTTTGAAAGCTCAAGCGTCTCCGGAAAATTCGACGCGCCCGGCCCCACGATAATATTCAAGCCATTCCGGTTCTTGAGCGCCGTTTCCGCGATCTTCTTCCGCTCCGCAAACGAAAACGACGGAAATTCCCCGGTCGTGCCCAACACCACCACCCCATCCGCGCCCTGCCCCTTCAAATACGCCAGCAAATCCTTGTACAACTCCGGATCAAACTTCAGGTCTTTGTCGCAGGGAGTCGACGCCGCCACCCAAAACAACATCTTCTCGCCCGAAGCGGCCGCCGCTCTGTCCGCACTACTCCGCTCCGCGTCATTTTCTTTCGTGCTCGATTCGCCGACGCTGCCGGTACCTCCGCCCAATGCCCTTCCTCCCGTCACAACCAAAGCTGCCGCTGCTCCCACCGATCCCAAAAATGTTCGTCGTGTCTGCATCTGCCCCTCCCCAATTCGCCGGAAGTCTATTCCACCGCCTTCCAATTAACAATCCATGTAAGCGAATCGCTCGTATCCTCTGATCCATTACCCGTACCGCCAGCGCCTTGCGCGCGCGTGCCAGCCAGAGTTCCGACCACTACGATGGGATTATCGAGTCAATGCAGCGGACGCTTGGAAGGCCTACTTGGCGTTTGCGTTCAATTTCCTGGATTTGTTGTGGGCGGAGCCGACTCTATCGCCACATTCTTAATCGCGTGCGCGACAGCGTCCTGGACCACCCCTTCATTTCGCCCATGGTCCGTGATGGCGTCATAGAGCAGTTGGGTCGGTCCGGGGTTTAATTCCTTGTTGTATTCAGCCGTGATATCTCTGGCCATTTCTTCCAGCATCCTGCTGGACTCGGCGCCCAGGTCCGCGCCGGAAATGTCAATTCGTCGGCCCAAATATTTAGCGGCGATTCGCTCGGCAAGTTTGTCAGCGGTCTGGTAGTAATATTCCGAAATCTGGCGATGCCCATCCTCATGCTCGATCACCTGTTGGGTCACATCGCTCGGCACCCAAATATTGATATTGAGCCCCAGCGTCACCTTAACCTGCGTGATCGTGACGGTCGCGTGCGTAGCATCCGCCGGTCGAGACTCCCCGCGCACACTCGCGCTGGACTGGAAATCAGAATCACACTCCGCAGTTTCTCCTGGGCGCAGCGGCGGCATATCGGTCGGCGGTGCAGCTGGATCAAACGTATGGTTAACGAAAACAATCGGCTGCTTGTTGATGGTTGGCAACGCAGCTTCACCAATCTGCCCTCGCGGTGACAGGTCCCCCCGGCCCGGCCACGCCAGCCAACCAAACACAAGCACTACGATCAACCCACCAACCACAAGTAAGCGGCGCAAGTTCAAACCCGCCTCCGCCATTCATTCTCGGATAACCCCTCGCCCGGACTAAGAGTTTGTGCCCGGCAAATGCCGCGAAAGGCACTCTCCAAGGCCTTCTACGTGCCATCTTTGTTTGTTTGCCCGACCACCCGCCCCGTTGTGGGAAAAAGGAGACTTGACAGCCCCCTGACCCACCTCCGTGACCGGCGTCGCTTTCATGACCGCCGGAGGACCTACGCCGCCAAATCCGCCGACCGGATTGACGGCCACAGTCCACTAACGAAACTCCACTTAGGCAGTGTGAAGCGCTACCGCGCCGTCCACCCGCCATCAATCAATATCGTCTCTCCCGTGATCAACGACGCTGCCGGTGACGCCAGGAACACCACTGCCCCGGCCACTTCCATAGGCTCACCGATACGGTGCAGCGCCGCGATTCGTTCCACTGTGTCCGCGTGAAATGCCGCATCTGCGAGTACACTCTCCGTCCCCGGCGTGCGGATAAACGTCGGCGCCACCGCGTTCACCGTGATCCCGTACTTGCCCCATTCCACCGCCAGGCATTTGGTCAAATGCGCAATCCCCGCCTTCGTCATGCAATAAATCGATTCCGTTGGCAACGCTGCAAACCCGGCCTGCGAGCTCATGTTGATAATCTTTCCGCTCTTCTGCCGGATCATGATTCGCCCCGCCGCTTGGCTCGCAAAAAATGTCCCTTTCAGGTTCACGTCCAAGGTCGCGTCGAAATCTTCCTCGCGTACATCCTCAGCCGGATTTTCCGGTGCGAGCCCTGCGTTGTTCACTAAAATGTCGATGCGCCCGAACTCCTTCGCGGTTTTGTCCACTGCGCCAAAAATCTGTTCCATCCTGCGCATGTCCATCTGTAGCGCCAGCGTTCGTCTCCCCATCTTCATTATCTCTGCAGCCAATCCCGAATCTGCGTTTACATCCCGCAAACCCACCGCCACGTCCGCGCCTGCATGCGCCAGGGCCAGCGAAATCGCCCTCCCCAAACCTCGCGCCGCTCCAGTGACCAGCGCCACCTGCCCGCCCAACGTAAATTGCGGATACTCCATTACTCGTCTCCGGCGCTTTCTTACGATCTCCACCCATACCGCTCGCGCAACGCCCGAGTATAAAGGATTTGATGGACAGCACACCCATCCAGCATTTCGCCAGGATACAAGTCCCTCCCACCAGCATCCCCGGTGTTTGTAGACATACCTGAATTCACATGATAAAAATGATTTCACGCTTCGATCGACGCACTTGTCGAGAAGCCGGTGATCCCTGAGGTATTCAGCGAATTAGTATGAACAAGGGCGCTTGTGACCTTAACAAGCGCCCTTTTTTTGTCCTTAGAGACATGCACTATGCTGCCGGTATCTCTTCGACAGGAAGTGCCATCGTATCAAGCTCAACGATTCTGGTGATGCGCCATGACACAACGCACTAAGCTTCTGAAAGTGTTTCCGGCATTCCTTTTATGCTCCACTCTGGTTGCCCAACAACCGCCTCTCCAGGTCACCACCACTGTTAATGAATCTTCCATTGCCGGACGGCCTGTCGCACTCGACAATCATGGCCTGCTTCTTCCCTGGCCGATGCCCGATAGCACTGGATATTCCTACTCCTCCTATTTTCTCTCGCAATGGATCATTGTTTGGGATCAATACAATCGCCAGCGTTTGCCTTATTTCTTCTGCTGTTTCGATTTTGACCGCACCACCTTCGAGTTGGCGCCCGATTCGCATTGGGTGAATTCCACCGCCTATTTACGTGCCATGATGCAGGGCTTTGTCGAGAGACTTTATCCTTACACCGGCGATCCCCACACCCTCGAATTTCTTCAGAATTTCGTCGATTATGAATTGGAGAACGGCCTCACCCCACAAGGCTATGCCTGGCCTGAAGTTCCGTATCCGTCTGCCAATCCCGGCAGCCGCCGCTACGCCGGCTGGAGTGACCACGGAGAGGATTACATCGAGCCTCATGTCGTTGGAGAAGATGGCTACGCCTATCTCCGCCTCTATGAGATGACCGGAAACACCAGGTATTTGCGCGCGGCCATCCGTTGTGCCCAAGCGCTCGTCAAAAATTTCAAGCCTGGCGATGAACGCAATTCACCTTGGCCCTACCGATGCTTCGCGCGCGATGGCCGCACCGATGGCGGCACCGCCACCGGGATGTTTCCCTATTCCGCCAACGTCGTTGAGCCCATCATGTTATTCGATGAATTGATCCGTCTGGATCAGGGCGATATCGCTGCCTATAAAAAAGTTCGCGAAGGCGCCTGGTCCTGGCTGATGAAATACCCCATGCAGAACAA
>DATBBY010000155.1:0-40765 GCA_036270765.1 Candidatus Acidiferrum sp. | reverse complement strand
GCGTTAAGTTCGAGGCTCGATGCTTTCGCGCGTAGCTGACAGCCTGTACTGGATGAGCCGCTACTTTGAGCGAGCGGATAACGCGTCGCGGGTGGTGGAAGCAACGTACGGGCTGATTCTGAATCCTGCAAAATTTTCAAGCGACGAGCGATGGTTTCGCGCAGTGTCTTCGCTGGCCCGCGGGACAACGTCCACGAATCTGGATCCGCAACGGGCGTTATTTCTCTTGGTAGCCGATCCGGAAGGCGTGTTTTCCATCATGAAGTGTATTGGCGGCGCGCGCGAAAATGCCCGGCAGGTGCGCGAAGAGATCAGCTCGGAGATGTGGGAGCACCTGAATAAATTATTCCACGAAGTAACCGGAGCGGATTTGCATGCGGATGATGATGCGGGGGCGATGCGCATTGTGAATATTGTGCGCGAAGGGGCTTACCGTTTTTACGGCATTACAGATACAACGATCAATCACGGCGAAGGCTGGCATTTCATTCAGTTGGGGAAATATATCGAGCGGGCTTGTAATCTCTCCATTTTGCTGGACGCGTATTTTTCGGTGGATAAGAATGCCGACGATCTGGACTGGGTGGGATTGTTGAGCAGTTGCGCGGCGTTTGAAGCGTACTGCAAAGTTTGTACCGCGGAATTAAAACCGGAACGCATCGCGGATTTTATTTTACTGCAACCGGAATTTCCGTATTCGGTACGCTATTCGCTGGACAGGATGCACCACGCGCTGACGTCTATCAGCAACCGTTCGTTGAGCCGCAGGACTGGGAAGATTGAGAGGCTGATTGGGCGATTGCGGTCGGCGGTGACTTACGTGCAGATCGGGGAAGTGATTCGCGGTGATTTGCACATGTATCTGGCGGCGATTATCGAGCAGTGCCGGGATTTGCACGCGGCGGTGAATGAGGTTTATATCGAATATCCCATCGAGGTTGCGTTCGAATCGTAATGTTCTACGCTATCCGACATTTTACGCGGTACCGCTACAGCCACTCCGTGTGGCAGAGCATGATGGAAGTGCGTATGCACCCGCGCAGCGAAGGCAGCCAGCGGTGCTTTATTTTTCAGTTGTCGGTAAATCCTCGCGCGCGAATTTTTGCGCATACGGATGCGCGCGGGAACCTCGTACATCATTTTGATTTGCCGCAGCGGCATCGCCAACTGACGGTTATTTCGGATGCGTTAGTGAATATAGACGAGCAGCAACCTTTGCCGGAAACGATGGATTACAGGGCGTGGGATGACTTGCAAGAGATGGTTGAGAAAAAAGACTATTGGGACACGCTGATGCCCAGCCATTTTGCGCGGACCTCGCCGGAACTGGAAGATTTGGCCAATGAGATCGGAGTAGCAAAAAGGGATGGGCGCAGTCCACTGGCGTTTCTTACGGACGTGGTGGCAGGAGTGTATCGCAGCTTTACGTACGTGAAAAAAAGCACGGCGGTAAATTCGCCGATTGAGCACGCGTTGCGCTCGCGGCAGGGGGTTTGCCAGGATTTCGCGCACATCATGATTACGCTGGTGCGTAGAGCGGAGATTCCGTGCCGTTATGTCAGCGGGTATCTTTATCACGGCAAGGAAAACGCAGACCGGTCCGCGGACGGGGCCACGCATGCATGGGTGGAAGCGGCGCTGCCGGGGCTAGGGTGGGTGGGATTCGACCCGACGAATAATCTGATCGCGGCGGAGCGGCACATCCGTACGGCGGTGGGCAGAGATTATGCGGACGTGCCGCCGACGATGGGAACCATGAAGGGGAAGGCGGAGACGGAGTTGCAGGTGCGCGTGCGGGTGACGCCGTCGCAGGCGGTGCTGCCGCCGGATGAAGAGTTCGCGGCTGATGAAGAGTGGTCGCAATTCCTGGAAGAGGATCACCAGTCGCAGTTGATGCGGGCCCAGCAACAACAACAGCAGCAACAGGCCCAGCAATAATTAACCACAGTTTCCTCCCGCATAAACTCCGCACGACCTGCCGCACGACTTAATTTCCCGCAGACTGATCTGTTGGTCGCGTTTCCTCCGCTACGGCTCTTAGAGTGTTGTCATGGCGAAGGGATGTAGCTGTTTAGGAACATGTGCTGAATGGGACATACAAGGTGGGAGGCACAGAACATAGTGCTTACAGGCTGGGTTTTCAATTCACTGCGGTTGGAGGGAAATATCGTGCTACGCACATATGGCTTTATGAGTTCATTGCTGTTGGCTGGAGCTATTTTCGCGCCAGCGGTCATGGCGGCACCAAGACCTCAAGAGGTTCAGTTGCGAGTCTATGACCGTGACCATCGTGATTATCATAATTGGGATGACCGTGAAGATCATGCCTACCGGGGCTACCTGGTAGAGCGGCATCAAACTTACCGCTCATATAATGACCAGCGAGCCCGGGACCAGAGGAACTATTGGAAGTGGCGCCACAATCATCCGGACCGCGAAGAGAGACACGAGAGATAGACGGGAAGTTTTCGTGATGGCGGGGGAGACGTGTTGAGGCGTCTCCTACTCCACGGGCCAAGTGAAGGTATTCGTGAAATTCCTACCACTGGTTTTCTCGGGGAAGTTATTCTGCCTAAATCCCAATTCAAATTAATAGATTGTTCTGTCGTCGGGGACTCGACGGTTGTGTTCGGTTTATTGTGAGTAAGTATGCGACAGGAGGATTTCAGAATCTTTCGAAGATTGCGGAGATAGGTTTTTGTAAGACGGTTAACGTCCAGGCTGTGTAGAAGGGCCTACCCCAAAGTCCCACGCTACAAAACGAGCGAGGGGCGCCCTTCGCGTGATTTTGATTGGTGGAGATGGTTGAGGGATGCGAGTTTGATCGTTAAAGCAAGACCCGGGTTCAAACTCAACTGCGAACGCGGGGCACCCAAAGGCACGGCAAGGGCGTCAACCGCGAAATCGATGCACCCAAACGCAAACACTAGGAAAAATCGATGCAACCGCTAAGTGACCAAGGCCTGGACGGCTTGCGAGAAAATTTCGGTGTGGCGATCGACGTGGGCGGCGGTGGTGGCGGGGGACATTAGGGCCATATTGTGGAATGGAGTGAGCAGGATGCCGCGGTTCATGGCGAATAAATGCATGAAGCGCTCGAGTTCGAAGTCCATGGCGTCGTGAGCTTCCGTGCCATTGCGCGCGGGATTCGGGGAAAAGAGATATTCGGCGCGGCAACCCAGGCGGGCCACGTGCCAGGGCATTTGGAATTTAGTTATGGCTTGCTGCACGCCGGCGGTCCATCTTTCGGCCAGCGGGATCATTCGCACGAAGACTTCCTCGGTCAAAACCTGGTCGAGCGTGGCGCGTATGGCGGCGAGCGAGAGGGCATTGCCCGCCAGGGTGCCGCCAATGCCGCCAACGTCGCAGTCCTCAAGATTCATGCCGGCGGAGACGGCGTCGGCGACTTCCTGAGTGAAGCCGTAGGCGGCTCCGGGAATTCCGGCGCCAATGGCTTTGCCAAAGACGAGGAAATCGGGGTCTAGATTTTCAGCGCGCGTGAAACCGCCGGGACCGGCGCAGATGGTGTGAGTCTCGTCGATGATCAAGAGCGTTTTATGTTTTCGGGTGAGATCGCGTAATTGCCGGTGGTAGTCGGGCGCGGGGTGCACAATACCGACATTTGTGAGAGCGGGTTCGGCGAGGACGCAGGCGACGTCGCCGGGTTGCAGGGCTTTCTCTAGCGCGGCGAGGTCGTTGAATTCCACAACCTTGGTCGTGATTGAAGGATCTACTGGCGGGCCGATGTTGCCTGCCCGCGCGCGGGAGACGCCGTCTTTCAATGTGATGAAGGCTTCGTCGACAGTGCCGTGGTAACACCAGTTGAAGACCAGGATTTTTTGCCGGCGGGTGATGTGGCGCGCTAGACGAATCGAGAAACGATTCGCGTCCGTGGCGGTCAATGCGAACTGCCAGTACGGCAGATGAAAGCGGCGCTGCAATTCTTCGCCGACCCAGATGGCGTCCTCCGAGGGCAGCATCAAAGAAATTCCACGATCGAGCTGCGACTGCGCGGCGGAAACGGTGGCCTGCGGGGAATGTCCGGTCATGGCGGCGGTGTCGCCGAGGCAGAAATCAACGTAGCGATGTCCGTCGACATCAATGACTTCGGCGCCGTGAGCTTCGCTGACGAAGGGAGGAAATGCGCCGGCCCACTTGGCCATCCAGTTCATAGGCACGCCGCCGAGGAGAGATTTGGCGGCGCGGGTGAAGAGAGATTGGGATTTGGGATGAACAATCGAGAAATTTTCTTGTTCGGATTGCATTAAGGATTTTAGGCGTTCGCGGTGGATGGGGAGCATTCGTGTTTGTTGGGGCAAAATTCTCCTGGGATTTCCGGAGTCAGGGGCTAAAGCCCGCGAAGCGGCCGGCTCTGACGTCGCGGTTAAAGAATACGCGGGAAAAGCCGCACCCTTGCAAAAAGCGCAAGAATGGGCCACCCGACTTCAAAAGCGAAGATGCCGCGAGCCCCGACCCACTGCCGCGAACAGCAATGACCTACAAAGGCGCGGTGATGGTAGCGAAGTGGAGGCGGTCAGTCAAACGCGCTAGGTAATCCACAACGTATAGACAGGTCCCGTCGACTAGATCCCACGTAATCGTCATCACTACAACTATTTCCACCACTATTTCCGCGTAATGTCGTCTCGCTCAATATTCTATTTGACACGGAAATATATACAGAGCCTAAATTATGTCTAATTGAGAAGCCAAATCTTCTGTTGTCTCGTCTTTTTCTATGTACGAGAGCGAGCGGCGGTTCGGCGTCGATGCTGAATGTGAGGTTATCAAGCGTTGGAATAACAGCGTCTATGTATGTGACACATCGACGGAACTTCGCTGGCGAGGATTCGTACAAATAGAGGGCGGCCCCTGCGTGACGCGCGATGTGGCCGCCTGCAAATTATGTGCTGAGACTGCGAGGTGACTCACCAATGAAAATCGCCGAAGTAGTGGAGAATTTCCTGTCTGACGTGCGGCTCAGTACGCGGAGCTTGCTGAAAAACCCGGGATTCCTAGTGGTGGTGGTTTTGTCGTTGGCGTTGGGGATCGCAGCCAATAGCACGATTTTTAGTGTGTTGAACGCATTGCTGTACCGGCCGCTGCCCTATCCCGACCCGGGGCGATTGGTAGTCATCTGGCAAGCTGAGCATTCGAAGCCCAATGTGCGGCAAGCCCCGCCGATCGCGGAAATCGTGGATTGGAAAAAGCAGAATCACGTTTTCGAAGATATTTCTCTGAATAGCGGAAATAGCGTCACCCTCGCGACTGGGATCGGCGAGCCGCGATCTTTGCGCACGCAATATGTGACGCCGAATTTTTTCGGCATGATGGGCGTGAAGCCGGTTCTGGGGCGGGTTTTTCAGGCGGAGGAAGCGCAGGACCGAGCGCAAACGATTGTGATCAGCACGCCATTCTGGAAGCAGGAATACCACAGCGACCCGCAAGTGTTGGGGAAGAGCATCAAGATCGAAGGAATCGTGTCAACGATTGTGGGGGTGATGCCGGCAGGATTCGCGCCATTTTATGGACAACCGGTCGACTTGTGGCAACCCATCAATCCGGAGAACTCGCGGTACTCAGGGCGCATCGATCACTGGCTGATGCCAGTTGCGCGACTGAAACCGGGAGTGACGATGGAACAGGCGCAACTAGAGATGGATGTGATTGCGCGGCGGCTCGAAGAACAGTATCCGGCAACAAATAAAGGGCTTGGCGACAGAGTTCTTTTGTTACATGAACAATTATTCGGATGGGCACGCAGCGCTTTGTATCCACTGCTGGGAGCAGTGGCCTTTGTTTTATTGATTGCGTGCTTGAATGTCGCCAATCTGTTTCAATTTCGCACCGAGACCCGGCGTAAAGAATATGCTTTGCGGGTTTCGCTGGGCGCTGGACGACGGAGATTGGTTCAACAACTACTGACCGAGAGCGCTCTTCTGGCTTTTACCGGAGGCCTGCTTGGCATAACGCTAACCGTGGCGGGAATTAAATTATTTTTGGCGCTGGCGGGCCAATTCCCGAATGCCTCGGACATTTCTTTAGACGCCCGAGTGCTGATGTTTACGCTGTTGGTGTCACTGCTGACGGCGATTTTGTTTGGGCTGGGACCGGCGCTTCATGCATCTCGACCTAACCTGAATCTGGTGCTGAGAGAAGGCGAGAGAAAAATGACCACGGCCGGAAGCCGGCTTGCGCGGCATGGGTTGGCGGTGGCGGAGGTGGCGCTGGCGCTGGTTCTATTGGTGGGCGCCGGTTTGATGATAAACACGATTTTGCGATTGCAGCGGGTAAGACCTGGATTTGACCCCAACCATGTGGTGGCCATGGATTTCCAGATTCCGGAAGGCGGAAAGTATCTGGAAAGAATTCCGGGCGGAGACATGGAAAAGGTGCTGCCGACGGTGACGGATTTTTTCCAACGATTGCTGGAGAAGGCTAGCGCATTGCCTGGAGTGGAATCGGCAGCGTTGATCGGAGCGATCCCATCTCGCTGTTGCGCTGAGCAATACTCGTTTTCAATTGTTGGGCATGCAATGCCGCCACCGGAAAATCGACCCCAAGCGGGATTCAGCGAAGCCAGCGCCGGACTATTTGACACGCTAAAGATTCCTTTGTTGAAGGGGCGCTATCTGGACGACCACGACACGGCGGGCGCGCCGTGGGTGATTGTGGTGAACGAGACGTTTGCCCGCCGATATTTTCCTAACGAGGACCCTATCGGGCAGCAAATACTGCTGCGCTACGATCCGTATCCCGTGGATCAGCCGCGACCCCGCCAGATTGTTGGAGTGGTGGGGGACGTGAAACATTTTGGACTGGGAGGTCAGACGCCTCCGTTCGTGTACGCGCCTTATCTTCAGCAGCCAACGGTACTTCCTGGTGGAGCTGCGCGCGCACACTTGTACCAGGGTTTGCTGCTACGCGCGAAGCCCGAGCTTTTAACCGGAGGCACGAGCCTGGTCTCGATGGTGAGGAACGCCGTTGCTGAAATCGATCCGGACCAACCGGTGATGAAGGTGATGACGATGGACGAGTTGCTGGCCGAATCAATTGGGGATTGGCGCTTCTTCATGCGAATTTTGGGGCTTTTTGCGGGCTTGGCGGTGGGGCTGGCAGTGGTGGGAATTTATGGCGTGATGTCGTATTCGGTGAACGAGCGCACCCACGAAATTGGCGTTCGCATGGCGCTGGGAGCACAACGCGCGAATGTGTTAGGGCTGGTGACAAAACTGGGTCTGAAACTTACCGCGATTGGTTTAGGCATCGGTATTTTGCTGGCGCTGGGACTGACGCGATTGATGTCGGTAATTTTGTACGGGGTGAAACCGTCCGACCCGGTTACTTATGCGGCGGTGGCGTTTGGGCTTGCGTGCGTGGCGATGCTGGCGTGCTTTATTCCGGCGCGGCGCGCGTCGCAGGTCGATCCGATGGTGGCCTTGCGTTACGAATGACGAGTCAAAGTGGTTCCCGGTTCAGGGGTTGGAGCCCCGGACACCTCGGCGGTGGGTGTCACTAAAGCCGTTCCCTATGAAGTTGCATAGTTGAATTTTTCGGACTTCAGGGGCTAAAGCCCCGACAGCAGGGCAATTCTAATTGTCGCGGCTGAAGCCGCGACCTACAAAGCAGCATTGTCGGAGCTAAGGCCCAACGAAAAGCAACTCTGACGTCGCGGTTAAAGAATGCTCAGAAAAGGCCCACCCTTGCAAAAAGCGCAAGAATGGGGCATCCAACTTCAAAAAGCAAAGAGCACCTCAAAGGCAAGAGTGCCGCAAGCCCCGAGCTACAAAGCCGCAGCGATGGCAGCGGACTAGCGAAAAAAGGCTTGACATATTCCTATATGGGAATGTAATGTCGGGGCATGGCGAGGGCGGCAACCACATCGGATGCGTTTAATGCGGTGGCCGAGCCGCGGCGGCGGGAGATATTGCAATTTCTGGCGACGGGGGAACGGTCGGTCGGGGAAATTGTGATGAGGCTGGGATTCGAGCAGCCTTCGGTGTCGAAGCACTTGCGAGTGCTTCTGGAGGTGAAGCTTGTGGAGGTACGACGGGACGGCAGGCACATGTTGTATCGGGCGAATGCGGAGGCGATTAGGCCACTGCATGAGTGGACGAGTACGTTTGAACGGTTGTGGAAGCACCAGTTGTTGCAGGTGAAAGCAAGAGCAGAGAAGAAGAGTCAGGCTTGAAACAAATCGAGTAGAGAAACGTTAATTGAGTAACAAAACCTTTTTATAGGAGGAAGGGACCATGAATCAGGCAACTATGAAGAAAGAACTGGCGGTTGAAGACTTGACGGTGCACATTACTGAGGAAATTCATGTGAGGGCCGGGTTAGAAGATACTTTTGCGGCGCTGCTGGAGCAGATCGGCGAAGGCAATACCACGCCGGAGGGCACCTCGATGCCAATGAAGCTGGAGGCGCGGCCGGGCGGGCGATGGTACCGCGACCTGGGCGACGACAACGGACACTTCTGGGGAACGGTGCAAGCGATCAAACGGCCGACTCTGCTGGAAATTACTGGGCCGTTGTTTATGTCGTATGCGGCGGTGTCGAACGTGCAATACCGGCTTAGCAAAGTGGATGGGGGAACGTTGATTAAATTTCACCACATCGCGCTGGGGCTGGTTCCCGACGAACATCGAGAGGGCATGGGGAAGGGCTGGAAGCATATTCATGAAAAGGTGCGGCAACGGGCCGAAGGGAAGCAAGCGGCATCGTTTAAACGTTAGCAGCGGGTTTGCGGAGCGCGGTTATGTGTCCAGTGTGCTTGATGAGTGCTGCGGCGATGGCCGCAGGAGTTACGTCGTCGGGAGGACTGACGGCGCTGGTGGTGAGAAGTTTTAGGCCAGGAAATATCGCGAGAAAGTTTCGCCACAAGAATGAGAAGAAAAGGAGGAACGACAATGGCAACTTCAGCTACGAGCAAGACAGAAAATCCGAAAGTGACATCGCCAGCGCAATGGGTGGCGGCACGCAAAGCGCTGCTGACCAAGGAGAAGGAATTCACGCGGCTGCGTGATGAGATTAGCCGGCAGCGTCGTGAATTGCCTTGGGAACGAGTAGAGAAGAGATATGTGTTCGAAGGGCCGAGCGGCAAAGAGACTCTAGCCGATTTGTTTGATGGGCGCAGCCAATTGATCGTGTACCACTTCATGTTTGGTCCAGACTGGGTAGAAGGCTGCCAGAGTTGTTCGCTGCTGGCGGACCACTTTGACGGAAGCGTGCCGCACTTGAATGCACGGGATGTGACGTTTGTGGTGGTTTCGCGGGCCCCGCTCGCGCAAATCGAAGCGTTCAAGAAACGGATGGGTTGGAACTTCAAGTGGGTCTCGTCGTATAGGACGGATTTTAATTTTGACTATCAGGCGGCGTTCAGCAAAGAGGAGAAGGCCAAAGGGGAGGTGTATTACAACTATACGATGCAGAATTTCCCTCCTGACGAGGCGCCCGGCGCCAGCGTGTTTTACAAGGATGAGGCGGGCGAGGTGTTTCATACTTATTCCACTTACGGGCGCGGACTGGATATTTTGATCGGCGCGTACAATTTTATTGATATGGCGCCGAAGGGACGCGACGAAGAGGGGTTGGCCTTTTCTATGTCGTGGGTGCGACATCACGACAAATATGAAAAAAAACAGGTTGTGGATGCCAAGAAGACCTATGAGCAGCCTAAGAATATTGGCGAGTCCGAGTCCTGCTGTTCAGGCGAAAACCATTAAGGACTGCAAGATTTAGGAGCGGTTTTCCTCGAAGCAAACATAGCGCTGAAAATACAAAGCCGAACGGTGTTGAACGCCGTTCGGCTTTGCTGCGCGTGGCGCCTTTTTGGGGGAAGATCGCGCGCTAGTTCTCTGGGGGAAGTGATCGGCGGCGGTCGATGACTTTGAATCCTTCGGGGAGTTCGAATAATTTTGGATCCGGGTCGGAAAGAATCAGGTTGGTGGCTGTGAATGTCTGCGTGCCGATTCTGGGGTCGGAGCGCTTGGAAATAAGATTGATGCCGAGTTTCGGGGAGTACCAGAATTCGCGCTCGATGGTCACTTTGCGGTCGTTGCCAAACACGTTGGGATTATAGATAACGCTGTCGCGTGTGCCGGTGGCCTCCACGCCTGCGACGAGTTGTTTGCCCAAATCTTCATGTATCGTTGAGCCCATATCATCAGGGAGTTTCCCAGTGGGAGGACCTTGAAAGTTGTAGACGGCGCTGGTTGAAGGAGAATATCCGACCAACTCGCACTGATTCTTTTTGTCGAGCATGAAGCAGTTATATAAGGTATGGGCGTTGGGGTCGGAGATCTGGATGGTGGTCATCTCTGATTTTATTTTTTCGCTTTTGGGGACGAGGAACCAGCGCTCCTCATAGATGCGCCCGTTGGGATCGCGGGCGACGCGGCGCTGACTTTCTAGAGTGATGGTGCCGCCGTCGGGCAGGGTTCTGACCCATTCGGTTTGCAGCAGCAAGGAAAAGGGAGCATTCGCTTTTGGTGGGATTACGATGCTTTCCAGAACCTGTCCGCGCACTCCGCCATCTTCTGCGTGATATTGTTGCGGAGGTTGTTTAGGGTCTACTAATTGCGTCTGGGGAGCCAGAGGCGGCTCGCCCTGAGCATGCGATTTTGGAGCGCAGACAAAGGCCAACAGAGCAAGGACCGATAGAGTGGCGCGCATGACGGAACCTCGCAAAGCCGATACAGGATGACTTGGTATTTCCGGAATCTGCCGATAATGTACATCTTATATTATCAGATGTTAACTAAGGCGTGAAAATATCGTCATGATCGGTTCGGTTGTGGTTGTGGATGCGCTCGCAGGTTATAGCTGATAAAATCCGCAACCATGAAACGAAGAACATTGTTGCGATCGGTTTCTGCGGCGGCGTTTTTATCACCATTGTCGGGCGGGGCTCTGGAAGGTGGGCAGGAAACTGGAGCGGGAGCAGACACCGTGTACGAGTTGCGGATCTATCATGTTGTGCCGGGGAAATTGGATGCGTTACTAGCGCGTTTTCGCGATCATACCGATAAGCTTTTTGCACGGCACGGCATGAAGAGCGTGGCTTACTGGACGCCTGTGGATGAGCCGCAGAAGGGTGTGACGCTGATATATATTTTGCAGCATCCGAGCCGCGCGGCAGCGACGGAAAACTGGAAGGCGTTTCAGGACGATCCAGAGTGGAAGAGCGTTAAAGCGAAGTCGGAAGAGAACGGCAAACTGGCTGAAAAAATCGACTCTACCTTTATGAGCATGACGGACTTTTCTCCCCGGTTGGGATCGAAGTTGGCCGACTGAACAATCGAAAGCAAATTCTTAAACTACAGATAGCCTCAATAAAGAGTTAGTGGCCTTCCGCCAAAACGGATTCGGGGAACTAGTTTGAATCCGCATGGGAATGAGGAGTGCAGTACGAGTGTGTCTGCCCCGCCGGACTTTGTGTGAGGAACTCGTTGGCAGGCGTCCGCCGAGGGATGATTTGCATCTATGTTGCAGTGGTCTGAGGGCGCCAGCGTCCGGCGCCGGGCGGTTGGGGGTGAAATGAAAATAGCGAAGGTTAAAGATTGGTCAGGCAGGCGACCCGGCTTGAGAGATTTGCTGTGTTCCGGCGTGTTCATTTTGACAGCGATCGTCGTGGGGGCAGCACAGGCGCGACAACAGGCAACGCAGAGTCAGGAAGCGCAACCGCAGACCAAGACAGAGCAGGGAAACACGGCGAAGATTTCGGTGGATGTGAAAACCGTCGGTGTGCCGGTTACGGTGCACGACAAGCATGGAAAAATTATTTCGAACCTGACCAAAGAGGATTTTGTGGTGGAGGAAGATGGCCGTCCGCAGACGGTGAACTACTTTGCGCGCGAGAAGGACTTGCCATTGCGACTGGGATTGCTGGTGGATACGAGTTTGAGCCAGAGGCGGGTGTTGGGGGAAGAGCGCAGCGCGAGCTATAGCTTCCTGGACCACTTGTTGCGGGAAAATAAAGATTTGGCGTTCGTGATTCACTTCGACAGGGACGTGGAGTTGCTAGAGGATTTCACTGGGTCGCGGCCGAAATTGCAGGCGGCGCTACAATCGCTGCAGACGCCGCAGATGGATGCGAATTCCGGCGGCGGGCAAAGCGGTGGAGGCGGAGGTCAAGGCGGCGGAATTGGTGGCGGCGGGATCGGTGGAGGAGGAATTGGCGGAAGGCGGGGCGGAGGAGGAGGTGGTGGTGGCGGAAGAGGACACGGAGGTGGGACGCTGCTTTACGATGCGGTGTATTTGGCGGGCGACGATTTGATGAGCAAGCAGCAGGGGCGTAAAGCGCTGATCATTCTTTCAGATGGCGTTGATCATGGAAGCAAAGTGGGGATAACGACGGCGATCGAAACGGCGCAGCGAGCGGATACAGTGGTGTATTCGATTTTGTTCAAGGACGATGAAGGATATGGCGGGCGGAGTTCGATGCAGATGGGGCCGTTTGGAACGGGACGGCGAGGCGGCGGGAGGCCGCAGGAAGCGCGGGTTGACGGGAAAAAAATATTGGACCAGATTTCGAAAGAGACCGGGGGAAGAATGTTTGAGGTCTCGAAGAAAGAGAGTGTAGAAAAGATTTACGCGCAGATTGAGGAAGAACTGCGCAATCAGTACAGCCTGGGTTATACGCCGGACAAAAATACGGGGCCGGGATATCACAAACTGCGCGTAACTACCAAGCAGCAGGAGTTGGTGGTGCAGGCGAGAGACGGATATTATTCAGGGCAGTAGATTCTGAAACATTTTCATTGCGCGAGCGCTCTAACCGCTTTTTCACGACTAGGCAAAATTCAAAAATTATGTGTTCGACCTTCGTGAGAGGTCATCGGTGGAACTCGTACGATTGACGCTGACGTCTGCGGGGAATATGATCGCCGCATCAGATTTACGACGGAGGGTGAGCTGGCCCCTGAATCGAGGTGCGTCGGTGAATAGAATCAGCGGAGCGGTAGGCACGATACTTAAGCGTAAGGGCGGGGAAATTTGGTCGGTGCGTGCGGATCAAACCGTTTACGAAGCTATCGAGATGATGGCTGACAAGGGAGTTGGGGCGCTGCTGGTGATGTCCGACGGTAAACTGGCGGGCATTATTTCGGAACGGGATTACGCGCGGAAGGTGATACTGCAGGGAAGATCCTCGCGGACGACGGTGATTCAGGAGATCATGACCAGCCCGGTGATTTCTGTTAGTCCCAGGGACGCTGTGGACGAATGCATGGAGCTGATGACGCGCAACCGGATACGGCATTTACCGATTATGGAGAACGACCGAGTGATCGGGATTGTGTCGATTGGGGATTTGGTGAAATGGCTGGTGTCCGAGCAGGAAGAGACGATCGAGCATTTGCACAACTACATTTCGGCGAAATATCCGAGCTAAAGTTTAGTTTCTCGCGCGCAAAGACTGATTATCCCTACTCGTCGGCTGAACTTTTCAGCAGGCCTTGATCGCGCAAAATTCTGCGAACTTTTTTTGGTGAGATGGACAAGCGCGTGGCCACGCGCGCTACTTTGCGATTTTCGCGATGCCATACTTTGGGAATGACGATGGCGGCAAATTCTTCGCTGACCTGCTGAAACGATTTATTTCCCACCATGCCCTGAGACCATTCGCGCAGGGTGGAATTGACGTTGCCCGCCCCGCGGATCTTGCGCTTTAGATCTTGCAGTTCACGCCAGACGTAATCCTGATGAGCGGGTTTTAATACCGCGGACGCGGCATCGACACACTGCTGGGCGGGCTCCAGATCGTCGGGAAAATCGAGGCAGAGTGCGAGGCCGAGGGTGATGTGGGCTTTGGCGATGAGGCGGCGATTTTGGGTGTGCTGAGCGGATTCGAGAGCTTCGCGGGCGAATTCGCAAGCGAGCTGTGAAGAGGGCACGCGGCTGGAGCCTTCCTCAATTTGGCCTTCAAACATTGCGCCTTGTACGGCGGATTGCAACATGCGCGCGCGAGCTTTGAGGACGCTGTCTTTTTTTTCGGCGCCGAGTCGGAAAGCGGTGGCGGCCTGCGCGGCGGCGCGATCGAGTTCGCCGTCGTCCAAATTGAGGTAACCCAAAGTGATGTGCACGTTGCCGTTGCCGCGGTGGTCGTCGTAGCGCTGATAAATTTCCTGGGCTTTGGAGAGGTGTTCGAAGGCCTCTTTGCGGAGTTGAGTACGCTGCTCGCGTGAGGGGAGTTTTGGTGCGCAGGAAGATTTCGGATTTGCTTTCGCTTTTTTGCTGGACTTTCTTCTGAGCCGGGCGGCTTCTGAATCGATTTTATTTCCCAGTTGAAGAGCGAGCAGGCGCTTCACGAAAGCGATGTTCACGAAGGAGCGGGCAAGATTGCGGTTGTAAGGATCGCGCTTGTTGTAAAGCTCGATGGCTTTCTCGAATTTTGAGAGGGCGTGCTGGGAATTGCCCTGGCGGCGAGCGATTCTGCCATAGGCGGAGCTGATGTTTCCGAGAGTGACGTAGTCGTCGGTGTCGGCTAAAACTTCTTCGGCTTCAGCGAGGATTTTGGCAGCTTTTTCCGGGTGGCCCTCCTGAAAAGCGACCCAACCTTCCAGAACTTGCATGACCGCGGCCATTTTGGGGAACTTCATCTGCATGGCCAAATCTCTGGCCTTGGCGACGTAGCCGAGAGCGTCGTCGTAACGGCCCTGGCGGCGAAGACAGCGGCCCATCCAGAAATTCGCGATGGAGATCATTTGTTTATCGCTGATTTCGTTTTCGAGGGTGAGAACAGTGTTGAAATTCTTGATGGCCTTGGCAAATTCTTCTTCGGACATGGCGACGAGGCCGTCGGCCATACGCAGGTGCGCGTACTCGAGGAGAGTGAGAGTTTCGGGGGAAGCGTTAGAGAAATGGGACAGAAGCCGTTTTAAAAGCGGGCGGCCGGGGAAGCCGACATCGACCCATTGAGCAAAATAGCCTAGCAAGACGACGGAATTGTTCTGGTGGGGCTGAATGGATTCTACGATTTCCTGGTGGGCGGTGAGGCACCGGAGGCCGGCTTCGATACGACGGTTGGCGATGTCGTGTTTTATTTGGGCGAGAAAGTCAGGAGGGATTTCGGTTGAGGAGACGCTGTCGGGTTTGAGTGTGGATGGAGACATATTTTTAAGCGATCGAGCCCACCCTTTGCAAAAAACAACATCGCAAAGGGTAGGCCACCCAGGTTCAAAAGCAAGTAGCTCCCGGGGCCGAACGGCTTGTGGAGGACTAAGTGGCCAAAGCGGGCACGCGTCCGAATCGGACTAGTGGCTTTGACCAGGGCCCAATCTTGGAGTCTACTCCATCATGGTCGCTGTGGTTGCCGGGATTGTGCATACTGTTCCGATGAGCAACCACAAAAACGACCAACAAAAAACTGAGATGCAAGGCACACAACGAACCCGCGTAACGGAAGGCGCGAATTTGGCGAATCGCGTCGTTCCAGTGAACAGCGCTCCTCGCGGGTTTGACGCTAAGCGGGACCTACCTGTGGGATTTCTTGAGTTTCTACGGCCACTGCATGAGGCGTTGACGCCGAGGCAGCAAACCCTTGTTCAGCGCCGCGAAGTGGCGCTAGCAGATTCGAATGCTGGGAAATTGCCCGATTATCTGCCTGCTTCAGAGGCGACGCGGGGCGCGTGGCGAATTGAACTGCCTGCGTGGTGTACAGATCAACGCAACCAAATGACTGGGCCCGCGGACGAAGCGGACCTGGTGGTGAAGATGCTGAATTCGGGCGCGCCCGGGGTGATGCTGGATCTCGAGGATTCGACGGCGAATGTCTGGGAGCATAACCAGCGCGGAATCAAAAATATTCTTGAGGCGCTTACGGGGAAGTTGAATTACTTGGATCGCAAACGCGATAAAACGGTGGAGATTCGTCCAAGCAACACGGTGATTTTTACGCGGCCGAGGGGATTGCATCTGCATCAGGCCGGCGTGCTGGACGGGGAACTACTGGCAGCGTCGCTGTTTGACGTGGCGATGGTCGCGTTTCAGGTGGATCACGACGCGCTGAAGCACCCGCTCTGTTTTTACATTCCGAAATCGGAGTCGGCGGAAGAAGCGCTGTGGTGGCGCGATCTATTCCAGATGATTGCCAAAGCGAAGGGGCTGCCGGCAAACGCGATCAAATGCATGGCGCTGGTGGAATCGCATCCGATGGCATTTCAGATGGAAGAGTTTGCCTGGAATTTGCGCGAACACATTTTGGGATTGAACCTGGGGCGCTGGGATTACATGGCCAGCCTGATTCATTTCAATCTGACAAATCCCAATTGGGTGTTGCCGGATCGCAATACGATTCCACACAACGTGGCGTTTTTTCAGAATTTGCGCGAGCTGATTCCGGAGATTTGCCACAAGCACGGAATGCTGGCGATTGGCGGGATGACGGCGCTTTTTCCGAGCCGCGAAGATGCGGAGTTGAATGCGCGGGCGCTGAGAGTGCTTGCGGAAGATAAGAAGAACGAGGCGCTGTCGTTGATGGATGGCGCGTGGACCGGGCATCCGGATCAAAACGAAATAGCGGTGGCGCAATTTCCGGCTCCTAACCAACTGCAGAAGCGGCCGGAGAAGGCAGAGCAGCATCCGGATATGAGGCCGCTGCCGACGAATGTGGGGAAGCGCACGGTGGCGGGAACGCGGGCGGCGATTCGAACGGTGATTCGTTATCGCAACGGCGTTTTGAATGGCAAGGGTGCGAGTTTGCTGGATGGATATATGGAAGACCTGGCGACCGATCGCATTTACCGGCTGATGATTGCGCAACGGATGATGCATTCGAACGCGATTGAAATTGTGGATGAGAACGGAAAAGCAATGCGGCATACACCGGAATTCATTGCGCGGATGTTTGATGAAGAACTTGAACGGCTGCTTAGCGAAGGCGCGAAGGAAAACGATTCAACTGCCACTGCGCGGCTTCGCGAGGCTCGCAAGATGAGCGAAGAAATGATTCATAGAGGGGAATTTGACCCGGCGTGATTGATTGCGCGTAATCGATTTCTCGACTTTTGCTCCGCAGCAAACGAGACAAGGAGAACACCATGACGGCTAACGGAAGCAACGGGAAAAACGGAAATGGCAATGGGAATCATTTCCATGGCGGAGCGGAATGGGCCAATGATCCGCGTTGGACGGGAATAACTCGGACTTATTCTGCGGCGGATGTGCTGCGGCTGCGGGGATCGATTCAGATTGAGTACACGCTCGCGAGGTTGGGCGCGGAGCGGCTGTGGAACTTGATGCACAGCGACGATTATGTGCCGGCGCTTGGAGCAATCACGGGAAACCAGGCGATCGAAATGGTGCAAGCGGGATTGAAAGCGATTTACGGCAGCGGGTGGCAAGTTGCCGCGGACGGAAATACGGCAGGCGATGTTTATCCGGACCAGAGCCTGTATCCGTGCGACAGCGCGCCGAATCTGGTGAAACGCATCAATCGCGCTTTGATGCGCGCGGATCAAATTGAATCCGCGGAAGGAAAACAATCGGGCACGTATTGGTTTGCACCGATCGTGGCGGACGCGGAGGCGGGATTTGGAGGTTCGCTGAACGCGTACGAGTTGATGAAAGCGATGATTGAGGCGGGCGCTGCGGGCGTTCATTTTGAGGACCAGCTTTCCTCGGCGAAGAAATGTGGACACCTGGGCGGCAAGGTTGTAGTGCCGATCCGTGAGTTTATCGAGAAGCTGGTGGCGGCGCGACTGGCTGCGGATGTGTGCGGCGTGCCGACGGTTCTTATTGCGCGGACGGATGCAAATTCGGCGGGGTTGTTGCTTTCGGATGCGGACGAGCGGGATCGCGAATTTATTTATGGCGAACGCACGCCGGAAGGCTTTTATCAGTTTCGCGGCGGTATCGATGCGGCGATTGCGCGAGGGCTGGCTTACGCGCCTTATGCGGATGTGCTGTGGTGCGAGACTTCTACTCCGGATTTGGCGGAGGCGAAGAAATTTGCTGACGCTATCCATGCGAAATTCCCTGGCAAGCTGCTGGCTTACAATTGTTCGCCTTCGTTCAACTGGAAGAAGAAGCTGGACGATGTGACGATTGCGAATTTTCAGAAGAAGCTGGGAGAGATGGGATACAAGTTTCAATTCGTGACGCTGGCGGGATTCCATGCGTTGAATATGTCTATGTTTACGCTGGCGCGAGGGTATGCGCAGTCGGGGATGACGGCGTATTCGAAATTGCAGCAGGAAGAGTTTGCCGCACAGGAATTGGGGTACCGCGCGGTGACGCACCAGCGATTTGTGGGCACCGGTTATTTTGATGAGATCGCGCAGGTGGTTTCCGCGGGAAATTCATCGACGACGGCGCTGGCGGGGTCGACGGAGGCTGAACAGTTTCATGCGTTGCCGAAGGAAGCGGCGGTGCGGATGAGCGTGGAAGTTCACAACTGAACGACGCGTACGCGAATTAGAGCACGCGATATCTAGCTCCAATTAAATTAATTGGAGTAAATGCGCCCACCCTTTGCAAAAACCGCAAAGGGTAGGCCACCCGGTTCACTGTGATCAGTAATAGATGATGGTGCGGCGAGTTACGGTTCCCTCGTTGGGGCTAGTGGATGAACTGATGGCTTGCTCGGTCCAATCGCCAAAAGAGTCGTACTTGTAGGAGTAGTGCGCGTGGGATTCTTGAGAAGGCGGCCCGGACGATTGGGGTTCGCCGGATTGCGAGTTCCTGGGCGGATTCGGGTCGCCGGTTGTAAAGGTGTGCTCTTCGAGTTTATCGGAATGGTCGTTGTAAGTGATCGTCGTAGTCCCTTCCATCGCATAGCCGGTGTATTGGTGCTGTTCGATTAAGCGGCCATCGGTGTCATAGGCGTAAGTAGTCCTTGTAAAATTGCGTTGTTCTCCCAGTAGCTGCGTCAATCCTTGCATCAATTCCTCCGCTGCGCCTGGCTGGGCTGAGAATTCCTGCTGAGCCTCGGCGGGTAGCGAGAGCAAAAAATTCTCGATGGTGTACCTTAACTCTGTCAGACGGCCATTTTCGTCATAGGTGCGAATGAGCCTGTTAAGAAGATTCCCGTTTGCGTCGGACACTCGCCACTCGACGGGCTGATCTCGCTCGTTATACGAAAGTTTGACGTGACCGTTGATGGGCATGGGAAGGTACGGATCTTCGGTTTCGGGCATGGGAACGATGTACTGAGTGCCATCTGGGACTACCAACTTTGACGGGGACGATACGATGCGAGTCTTGCGGCCGCTATCGTCGTACTCGAATGTGGAAACTTCAAGCGGGTCTCCAGTGATGCTGATGATTCGTCCTTTTTGATCGTACTGATAATTCGATTCGGACACGGGCGAACCAGAATTCGTGGCGGTTTTTTTGAGCAAGCGGCCCGCAGAGTCATACGTGTACGTGGTAGAGGATTCTTGTGCTGACTCGACTGAATTGCCGAAGGAAGTCTGCAAGAGCCTGCCTTCAGGGCTGTACTTATTTATAGAGACGTAGCTCGTTGCCGGAAAATTCTCAAATGCTGGAGTAGTGCGTTCTTCGGTGCATTGCTGGACGGGGCCACGAAGACGGGCTTTTTCGCGGTCTGACATGGGAGTGTTTTCTCCGGTGGAGGTGTTATTTGTGATGGCGGGATCGGACTGCCTCCTACCAGGACGGGGTAAATCGTTGGCCGTGAGGACTAGCGGGTGCAATACAAAAAGAAGAGTCGCCGCGGTGGGCTTTATATACATTGTGATTAGTCAACTGAAGCATAACTATCATGCTTGAGAACGCGCGGCAAGATGATTAACCGGCGAAGGTGGACGCGTTGTCACGGACTATTCCGGACTGCGTGCCAAGATGCGGACGAGCAGGACGGTGCGGTCGTCTTTCTGGGGGCCGAATTTTGATACGGCGGCGATTAGGGAATCGAATATTTCGGGGAGCGGGCGAGTGGCGTTTTGAAGAAGTAAGTGGTCGATGCGTTGCAGGCCGAATTCTTCATCTTTTTGATTTAGCGTTTCGATGAGGCCGTCGGTGACGAGGGCAAAGATATCGCCGGGTTCGAACCGCACGTGCTCGCTGAGGTAGCCACCTGCGGGCATTAATCCGAGGGGATATTGAATCATTGCGCGACGGCTGACACGTTGCGCGGAGTGACTAAAGTGAAGCAGCGGCGGATGCCCTCCGAGGGTGAACTCCACGGTGTCGGAGGTGTCGAAGCGCAGAGCTGCAAAGGTGACGAACATGTCGGGTTCTTTGACGCTGGGAAGAACGGCGTTGACGCTGTCGAGTAGAGCGGGCATGGAAAAGCGCGCGAGCACACCCTGGCGTACGGAACTCTTGACCATGCCCATGAGGACTCCGGCTGGAATACCGTGGCCGGAGACGTCGGCGAGATAAGCGAAGACTCCTTGTTCCGGATCGGCAACGAGGTCCACGAGGTCGCCTCCAACTTCAGCGCTGGGAATGGTTCGCCCGTAAGCTTCCACTGCCGATCCGCGGTAAGAAAAAGTTGGGACCAGAGTTTTTTGAAGACGGTGCGCGAGGGCTAGCTCGGTTTCGAGCTGGATGTGGGCGATGCCCTCGGTGTTGGCGAAATTTAGAAACAAACGATAGCCGAGGAGCATGGCCACCATGAGACAGCTGGCATCGAGTATCAGGCGCTTTTCGCGTGCCGGAGGCGACTCATGGATTCTTGTCAATTGTACGAAGGATGAATACACGGCCACAACAGCGAGGATGGGCAAGAGTATCCAGCGTGGGCGGCGGAGTTCACAGATGATGACCAGGATGTTCAATACGCCGGTCACGACGGAGATCGCTATCAGGCCGGTTAACGGGTAAGAGCGCGTGGAGAGCGTGTCGATGAAGAAAGGAACGCCGGCGAGCACGAAAAAGACGGCGGCGAAAAGTTTAGCGGCGCGGCGTAGAGGCAGATCGCGCCAGTAGCGACGGCGCTCGGGAGTGGAGGCGAAGCCGTAGAGGGGATAAGCAAGTTCGAGGAGCCAGCTGGCTACCCGGGTTATGGCTTTGCGGTTGAGGAAAGAGCGGGTTTGCATGGGTGTCGTCGATTTGGCGACTAGAGTCTATCTCTTGTGGTGTGGTGGGGAACAACGTGGATTTTTGACGGTGTGAGGATTTTGATCACGGAAATTGATCACGGAATAAAATGCTAAGAAAAGGCCCCACCCTTGCAAAACCGGCAAGAATGGGGCACCCAAATTCAAAATCAAAAACCAAATTCAAAATCGAAACCCAAATTCACAACCGAAAATCAAATTCACAACCGAAACCAAATTCAAAGACAAAGACAACTTCAAAAGCAAGAGGCAACTTCAAGGGCAAAGAGGGTCAGGCGGATTGTTGGGAGGAACGCGGGCGTTGCTCGGTGACTTCTGTGAGTTTGCCGGATTTTACGTCGTAGACGAAGCCGCGTACGGGGATGTCTCGGACGTAGGGGTGGTTCTTGATGCGGGCGACCTGGCGGCGAACATTTTGCTCAGTGTTTTTGAAGGAATGAAAGTGCGCCGGAGTAACGGCTGAAACGCCAGTTTTTTCCTCGAGTTTATCGAGGAGTTGGTCGTCGGTGAAGGTCAGCATGCCGCAATCGGTGTGATTGATGACGATGAATTCCTGAGTACCCAACAGGTGATGAGAAATGATAAGGGAGCGCAGGGCGTCTTCGGTGGCGATTCCGCCGGCGTTGCGAATGATGTGGGCGTCGCCGGTGTTGAGGCCGAGAAGTTGTTCGACGGAGAGTCGCGCGTCCATGCAGGCGAGGATGGCCAATTTTTTGGCGGGAGGCATGGCGAGGCCGGCTTTGTCGAATTTGGAGGCGTACTGCTGATTGGCTGCGAGGACTTCGTCGGTGATGCTCATGGTGGAGGCGATCCTTTTGTTTGATTGGTCCGCTTTTGGCCGAACGATTTGACTATAAGGGACGAGGAATAGGGATGCAAGTTTGGTGAAGGGTGCGACGCTTAAGCACTCCCAGAGGGTGCTGGTGCGGACGTTGGGCGCCCGAGGATCGCGGCCCATGCGATGCAGAAGGTGACGAGTGCGGAAAAGACTACCGGTGGCGTAGAAAAATATTTCCAGCTGAGCGCCACGCCGACCAGCTGCAGGAGGAAAAATATCCAAGGCAGTGAGCCGAGGGCGGCGGGGATTTTGCGGGCCAATTCTCCCAAATGCCACGCGACGGCGGCAGAAAACAAAAAATAGACGGTGGCGAAAAGGCCGAATCCTTTATAAAAGCGTCCGTACGTGAATGCAGCGCCGGGTTGGAGCTGAACTGTGTTCATGGCGTTCATTACGGCTTGGCCCTCTGGCGTTGGGGGCACAAATTTCAAGAAGCCGAGGGTGTGGCCGGCGGCGAAAAGTACGAAGAGAACCGCGGCGATGCGGTAGAGCCAGGTGGCTTTCATGTTCGAATTCCTCGCGTAAAGGGTGCCCTGCCTTGTTAAGGTCAAATAGGCCGCGCAAGCATTGCGACCCAGCGGGGTGTTTAGTAACTATCATGAAATACGAGCATGTCGCCCAAATTTTTCTCATGGTTTTCTGGAAATCCGCAGCGTGAGGCAAATTGGTCGGCATCTTTAAAAGTGCCAAACAGACGGTCCTACCAAGTAATGTCGCCATAATTAAATCCGTGGACATCGAGTTGGTGATGGATGGAGTGATATAAAGTAACCAATCCAGCGAGGAGTGCGCAAATTACTATGGTAAATATACTCGCCCAAGACAGCGAAGACATTGAACCAAGCGCCACCGGTGGGTGATGCGCCGAGGAGCGAAAACATTACGGCACTGGCGATCATTGAATCAACGGCGATCTCCACAGGATGCTTATAAAAAGCGGTTAACAACTCGATTCGTGCGGGACTATGGTGGACCTGGTGGAAAACACGCCAAAGGAAATTGATGTCATGACGGGCGCGGTGCCACAAGTAAAATACAAAGGTTCCAACGAACCATCCTACAAACCCCTGAGCAAAGGGCGGCATGGAATGTGCGATGTGAAAGAAGCACCATTGGTACATCCAACGATTCCATGCGACCCCGGCGAGAAGAACGATTCCCACCTGACAACAATTTAAAAACGCCGAGCGAGCGTACCAGCCGGGGACGTGGGAATTTGGTTTTGAGCGGTCGGCGTTCTACCCGGGCGGTGGATGCTGGCGTCCTCCATATTGGTTGGAATCCACGTCAGAACTTTCCGGGCCCTCCGGCAAGCTCGAAGCTCTCGGTAACCCACCCGCTGTTAGGATCAAGTTCATAGGTGACACCAGTTGGGTCGGCCCTTACGGACACCTTGGTGGCTACATGCGGGAGATTAGAGTGGTTCGCGTTATCGATGTACAGGCGGCGCGACCGTGCCGACCCTAAGGTGGTTCAAGGTCCATCTGATTAGTTCGGGTAATCGGAAACTGAGCACACTACAGGGTAGTTTGTTTGTGGTGGGGCACAGTTGGGGTACAGTTGCACAATGATGGGGCAGTCCCAATTTCGCTCTGTTACAAAAAACCGCATAAACGTTGGATAAAAGTGGCGCGCCCGGAGAGATTCGAACTCCCGACCCTCTGGTTCGAAGCCAGATGCTCTGATCCGCTGAGCTACGGGCGCGTGAGGAACATTATAGCTCCGGCGCGGGGCAATTCAATTACTGCTGCAGGACGGTAGGCGCGGAAGTTCGCCAGCCATAAAAAGAATCTAATCGGGTCTGGTCCGGTTGGGGATAGAGATTGCCGCGCAGCTTGGCGCGGATTTAGCCGCTACGGCATCGAGCCTAAAACGCCTTCGCTTTAAAATTCGCTGATTGTGGATATGTCTCGCTAGCTAATCGAAAAAAATAGCAACCAGAAACGATCCGCCCGCGAGTAACGCCAATAAAAAGTTTATGGCGTCTTCAGTGGATGCACCGCGCTGCTTGACTAGAGTTTGATTCTTAGAAAACCTGTGCCGGCAGAAAAAATTTAGGTATGAAGATTTCATGAGGACGCTCCCTTGCTAACTGCTTATAAATCGAAAGTTATCCCATAAATTTGCTTCAGTCAATGACGAAGAAACGATACGGGAATTCTCTTCTGCCGGGGGTTTGCGAACGACGGAGGGATTTACCGGATTTTTTCACATGGGTGCGATGCGATGCAGAATTTGAATTTATTTGCGGGCACTAGGGGTTTGAATGTTGATGAGTGTCGGGGGTGTGGATGTGCTCGGGGCGGAAGCCCAGGCCGACCATACGGGCGGGAATGCGGCGGAGGATGGGGAAGTGCTTCAGGAGGAAGAGTGGGAGGGGAAGACGCTTGAGTGGGGCTTTGGTGGCCAGCGCTGGGCCGATGAAACGCTTGTGGGCGAAGATCTGAACGGCTTGAGTCATGCGGGTGGGGAATTCGCGGCGGGTCTGGACTTTTTGGAGATGGGGATCGGCGGACGCTCCGGCGGACAGAATGGGGACGAGAATATTTGCGGCGGCGACGGCGTCTTGAATGGCGAGATTGATGCCGACACCGCCGATGGGGGACATGGCGTGGGCGGAATCGCCGATGCAGAGGAGGCCGCTGCGCGACCAGTGGCGCAAGCGATCGACAACGACGGAGAGCAGCTTTATGTCGCTCCAATCCTTCAACTCGGCGGTGCGGCCCTGGAGGAAGGGCGCGACGGTTTCGAGGTCGCGGCGAAAAGCGGGCAGGCCATTTTTTTGGATGGCAGCGAATCCGTCTTTGGGAATGACGTAGGCGCATTGCCAGAAATCACCGCGATTGAGAGTTACGAGAAGCTTCCCGGCGCGGAAACGGCCTAGAGTTTGTTCGGGGTCGGTGGGGAGGCGGGAGATGCGCATCCAGAGGACGTCGATGGGGGCGCCGAGGTCGAGGACTTCGAGACCGGCTTTGGCGCGCACGATGGAATGGCGGCCGTCGGCGCCGACGTTGAGCGCCGCGCGGAATTCGCGACTGCCATCGCGGGTTTTGGCGCGGACGCCTGTCACGCGATTATTTTCGATGAGCAGATCGGTGACTTCGGATTCCATGTGCAGATGGAATTGCGGGTAGGCCTTGGCTTTTTCAGCAATGAAATTCAGGAAGTCCCATTGGGGCATCAGGCCGACGAATTTGCAGTGCACGGGAAGATGGGAAAAGTCGCCGACGGTGACGGTAAAGTCGTCGACGGCGGCGGCGATTTGCAAAAGTTGCTGGTGCGGGACGCGCAAAAAATCATCGAGGAGGCCGAGTTCGTACATGAGTTCAAAGGTGGACGGGTGAATGGTGTCGCCGCGGAAATCGCGGAAGAAATCGGCGTGTTTTTCGAGGACGAGGACTTCGATGCCGGCACGGGCGAGGAGGAAGCCGAACACCATGCCGGCGGGGCCGCCTCCTGCGATGCAGCAGGTGGTTGTTGTGGGTGGAGAATCGGGTGCTTGGGCCGCCACAGTTCGAGCCTCGGGTGAAGAGTTTGCCACAGGTTGGAGCGGACTGGATCGCAGCTGAGAAGCGCTTGGAGGACGTGTCGAGGTAGCGAGCGGCTTAGCTTGCGAGGGATCGAAGAGAGATTCCTCCACTGCGCAGGTCGACTCGTTCGCGGACGAACGAGAAGAAAAAGCGTCGGCCTGCTCCGGGCGGAATGACTGTTGGTAGTGGTATTGACGTTGGAAGAAATGGTTCAAAGTGAAATGGTCGCGCTGATGACGACTCGTGCGAAAGAAAAGCCCCACCCTTGCAAAAACCGCAAGGATGGGCCACCCAACTTCAAAGGCTCGACTTCAAAGGCTCAACTTCAAAGGCCCAAGTTCAAAGGCGACTGGAAGATTAAGGCGCGGGGACTAATCGGGTATACAATGCGGGCAATCTCTTCTCAAGTTCCCAGTTAAGTCTGAACGATTGCGCAATCTGGAGACACGATGGCGACAGCTGTAGCGAGTAGCGCGGTGAAGGTGCGTGCCGGAGTTCCGGGGCGCAAGTATGATCATGTGTTTTTTTCGGGGATGGCGGTGCTGTTGCTGGGCTCAGTATTTGTGGGATTTGCGCACACGTACTACTTGGCGGGGATGTTTCACGCGCCGTTGCCAAGCGCGATCATTCATGTTCATGGGGCGCTATTTTCGAGCTGGATTCTATTTCTTCTGGCGCAGACGACGCTGGTAGCCTCCGGGCGGACGAATGTTCACCGACGCATCGGGATCGCGGGGTTCTTACTGGCGTGCTTGATGGTGGTGGTTGGAGCGTGGGCGGCAACCAATTCATTGGGGCGGAATGGTGGGCCTCCGGGCATTGATCCGAAAACGTTCTACATCATCCCGATAACTGACATGCTGATTTTCGGTGTGCTGGTATTTTTTGCGTATAGGGCGCGGTTTGACTCGGCGGCGCACAAACGGATCATCATTGTCGCGACGGTGGCATTGATGATTGCGGCGATCGCGCGGTGGCCGATTCCACTGGTAAACCGCAACCCCATAGCGGCGGCACTGGTGTCCTACGCGTTTCTGCTAATGCTGGTGGCGTATGATTTGTGGTCCACGCATAAGATTCATCGCGAGACGATCTGGGCGAGCCTGTTTTTGATTTTTGTGCAACAGATACGATTCCCGATTGGGCAAACGGCGGCGTGGCACGCGTTTGCGACGTGGGCCCAAAACTTAAGACTCTAAACCCTGCGGACCGCAGACGTCCTTCAGTGATTGTTCATTTTCCCTAAAAGTCGGGTCCCTAAGCAGACTGCGGTGTAGATTTGCCTACGGGCTGCTGAATAGAAGGGCGAGGAGAGATTTCTCCACTACGCAGACCGACACCTTCGCAGGAGCGAAGGGTGAAAGGAAAAAGCGTCGGTCTGCTTCAGTCGAAATGACCGTGTGGTGGCCAGAGTGGCAATGGCGGCCCGGCCGGGAGCTCGATCGAAATGACTGACCGGGTAGCGCCGGTAGTGGAGTGCTGACGTAAACAAGAGCACGGTCGAAATGACCGGGAGATTTAATGAGGGCAGATTTGACGTTGAAATCTGCGTGTACCGAAGGCCTCGAGTTTCGCCGTTCTATTCCTGAACCCCGATTGTGGAACCTGAATATTTGTTAATGCATCCTCGCTAATTCGGGAGGCATCTTTCTACCAATGCCCAAATCTACGGTTGTAGTTGCTACGCAGGTCTCCTCAGCAAGTTCGTACTCCGATTATGTAAATCCGCAGTGGGTGGCGCTGCTCGATTTGCTAGGTATGAACGTGCGATATGAGCGCTGCGAAGGCGCGGAACTTTTTACTGAGGATGGCCGGCGGATCCTGGATTTTTTGTCGGGGTATTGCGTGCACAACACGGGGCACAATCACCCGCATATTGTTCAGGCGCTGCAAAAGGAATTGGAGGCGCGCGGGCCGGTGATGTTGCAGAGCCACGTGGCGGAACTGGCAGGGGAACTGGCGAAGAGGCTTTGCGAACTTGCGGGAGGCGGGCTGCAGAAGGTGTTTTTTTGCAGCAGCGGAAGCGAAGGAGTCGAGGCGGCGATTAAATTTGCGCGCATGAACACGCGACGAGATGGGTTGTTGTGCGCGAAGAGCGCGTTTCATGGATTGACGGCTGGGGCTTTGTCGTTGATGAGCGACGCGTTCTGGCGGGAAGGATTTGGGCCGCTGCTGGCGGATGCGGCGGTGGTGCCGTTTGGGGATTTGGCGGCGTTGGAGAGGCAGTTAGATTCGAAGCGCTTCGCGGCGTTTGTAGTGGAGCCGATACAGTCCGAAGCGGGAATCAATTTGCCGCCGCAGGGATATTTGAAGGGTGCGGAGGCGATTTGCCGGCGAACTGGGACGCTTTTTGTTGTGGATGAAGTGCAGACGGGAATGTTTCGCACCGGGCCGTTTCTGGCTGGGCATCACTACGGCGTGAGGCCGGATATGGTGGTGCTGGCGAAGGCGTTGAGCGGCGGGCTGGCGCCGGTGGGCGCGACGCTGATGACCGACGCGGTTTACGAAGGGGTTTATTCGTCGCTGCGGCGGGCGATCGTACACACGTCGACGTTCAGCGAGAATAGTTTGTCGATGCGCGCGGGGCTGGCGACGCTGGAGGTATTGGAGAGGGAATCGCTTGGGGCGCGGGCGACGGAACTTGGTGAGGAATTGCGGCAGCGATTGCGGGAAGAATTGGCGCCATTTGAAATGGTGAAGGAAGTTCGCGGATTGGGGATGCTGTCGGGGATTGAGTTTGGCTCGCCATCGAAACTGGTTTTGAAGGCGGCGTTCGAAGTGTTTATGAAGATTCATCCGGCGATGTTCGGGCAAATCGTGGTGATGAGAATGTTTCGGGATAAAAATATTTTGACGCAGATTTGTGGGAATAACTTTATGGTGTTGAAGGTGGCGCCGCCGTTGGTGGCTTCGCGCGGGCAGTTGGAGGAATTTGTGGTGGCGATACGGGAGGTTGTGGAATTGATGCATACGTCGACGAGTTTTTGGACGGATGCAGTGACGTTGGCGAAGAGAGCAGCGAAGATTTAGGAGATTCGTGACGGACCGACCCCAGACCCAGGTTCAAACTCAAATGCGAACCTGGGGCACCCTACGAAGCGAGCGGTAAGATCCAACCCTTTGCAAAAAAAACCTTTTACGAACAAAAAATTATTTGCGGACGGCCCAAGCTAGGCCATCTGGATTCTTACCGGCGTTAATTTTGCCGGTCACGGATAGGGATTTCAGATCGATTGCGACGATGTAGTCGTCCGGAGTGCAGGCTACAAAGGCGCGTTGTCCATCAGGCTGCATCAAGATGCCTGCTGCGCCGTGGCCTATGGGTACGCGTTTTACTTCTTTGCGTGTCGTTCCATCCAACACAACCAAATCCGGGCCACCTAAGGTTGAGACGAAAACTAATTTTCCGTCGGGGGTGAACTTCAAGCGGTTCGCACCTCGAACATTGGCGTTTAGAGTCTGAACTACTTTTTTGGCGGCGAGATCGACTACCGAGATTGTGCCGTCCTGGGCGTTAGCGACCCAGATTTCTTTTCCATCGGGAGAAACATCGAAACCTTCAGAACCGCGGCCAACGGGGACGACTGTTTCGGACCAATTAGTTCGTGGGCCGGGTCGGGGTGCACCGGGAGGCGGTGGGGGACCGCCGGAACTGATCGTTTTTTCAATGACGCTGATGGTTGCGGCATTGACGTTGGAAGTGATGATGGGATTCAGGCCGGGAAAAACGTAAATCATGTGGGTGCGGTCCTGGCCGGTGCCGAGGATCCAGTCGATTTGTTTTGTTGCGGGGTCGTAACTGCCGATGGCTTTAGCGGCTTCGGCGGTGAACCAAACTTTTCCGCCGGCGAATGCAAGGCCGTGGGGGCCGCGCAATGCGCCGAGATCGATTACCGATAAAGATTTTTGCGCTACAAGATCGACGGGAGTGATGGTGTTGTACGCGCCGCCGCCGTAGTTGGAAATGTAGGCGAATTTGCCGTCATCGGTGGCTATTACTTCGTGAGGATCCGGGCCGGAGGGGACACGAGCGATGACTGTAAGCGTTGAGGGATCGACGATTGAGAGGGTCTGATCGCTCTTGGAGAGAGCCAACAGGGAAACGGATGGAGTTTCGGCGGCGTTTATAACTGCCGATAAAATACCGAACAGAATTATCGCGGTAAATTTTATAAAATTTCTGATTTTTGGCGTCGTCATGCGCACCCCTCGTATAAGAACGCTCAAGAGTCTGCGCCGAGTTGTTTAATTCCACAAGCCTTGGCAGGCTCGGAGAATAGTTCGCTGATTTTACTGGCCGACCGAGTGGTGAGTGTCGCGGCTGAGGACCCATGTTCATACCTCAATTGCGAACATGGGGCACCCGAGGCCTTCAGGCGTTGAATGTCTAGCTTGAGTTACTTGAAAAATTCCCACATGGCGGGAGCGGTGGCGGCGTCACCGGGTAATTTTGTTACGCCAAGGCCCTCGAGCATGAGGCGGAGGACGCTTTGGTGTTGATACAGGGCGATGGATTTGTAGGCCGGTTTTCCGAAGGGGCTGACGATAACGGCGGCGATGTGACCGCCTCCTTGAGTAAAGTCGAGATCATTGCCTTCGTCGAAAACGATGATGAGCAAGCCGTCTTTTTGGAAAACGGGACTGTTGATTAACGGGGCGATATTAGTTTTGAGCCAAGCATCGGCGGTGCTGAGGGGACAATCATGCGCATCGTCACAACTATTCGGAACGATGAAGGAATATGCGGGGAGGTTGGCGGTAGGAAGATCCGCGGCGAATTCGGAAAAGGGGACCAGATTTTGTGCTTGGGCGGGAGTGTTCTGCACATCGGTCATGTACGCGAGAGGGTTGTGACGAACCAAGTATTTAGCGGTGTTACCTCCGGTGTAGCCCGCGGAAGGCAAATCCTCGGCGTAAGACTTCCAGGTTTTGCCGGCTGCAAGGAGTTCGCGAACCACATTGTCCTCCGATACTGGGAAGGATTGCGGAGTTTGAGAATCGTCAATGGTGAGGGTTTTGCCTGCAGTGAGCTCAAAGTAATTCGGGATGGAGGGGTGCAAGTTGGCGTAGTAATTGGTCGCCAGCCCGTAGGTGTTGGCCAGGCTGTTGAAGTAGGGCATGGAAGAACTGCCGATAACATCGGGATAACTGGCGTTTTCTTCGAGAACAATAAAAACGTGGCCGAACTGCGGATTGGTTTGCCCGGGGGTCGGAGGTGGTGGGGCAACATTTGCAGCAGCCCCACCCCCGCAACCTGCCAAAGAGAAAACGAGACTGACGAATCCGGTGATGACAGCGAAACATTTACGCTTAGACGATGAGTATGGAAACATATGGAATTTTAGCGTGCGGGGTTTTAAGGGCATATACAGGCAGAACGGTATAGCGGATGAGCAAGGACAGCATGGAGTCCAAGGAGTTCAGTTAGTCTTCTCTGAGCGCAAGGAGCGGAGGAAGTAACGGGTTTTGTCCACATTGGCGGGGACCGCGACGTCGAAAAAACCGACCATCATTTCATCGTAGGTTTGATCGCCCCAGCGGACTGCTACGTCGGCATCGGGATTGTGGGGATTATTTTTGGAATTGTCGTACCACGCGACGGCTTGGAGCACGGTGCCTGCTTTGAGTGGTAGCGGATGAGCGAGGCGGTAACTTAGCTGCCAGTAGAAATCGTAATTCACGCGCAGCAGAGTTTCGGGAGCGTCGCCGGGATGAAGGATGTTGTATTCGAAGCGCTTGCCGCGAAGGTGCATGTGCGGGAAGAAGCTGAGGAGTACGGCGTCGTTGGGCAACGAGCCGTGGACTTCCACACGAAAATCGGGGGCTCCGGGTGGAATGACGAAATGGTCGTTGGTTAATTGCAGAGTGAGGACGCGCTGCGTGGGCGGTTGCTTGGCGAAGACGAGCCCTACGCTGGTTTGATCGGTGGCGACGTGGCCGTGGGTCATGTAATGCATCTGAAAGACGAGATCGGAACCGGCGGGGATAAATTTCGCGGCGCCCTCGGGCCAGTTATCGGGAGAACTTCCGGGAGTATAGACCAGAAGAATGTCGGCGGTGGTGAAGAGTGGGTCGGAGCCGTCCTTGCCGCCGGGCATGTCAGCGCCTGTGAAGGGCCCACAAATGGGGGCGTGCTGGAGCCAATTTGAATTTGGAGGGCGCACGTAAACGACGGCGTGGTGAACGTTCGCGCGGCTTGAGGGGCGGATTTCCGAGAATTGCACCCATTTGTCTTCGGCGAAATGCGTGGGAACAATTTCGTAGGTGTAGTCGACGTCGCCGTGAGCGGGAATTGCGACGGGTAGGGCCATTTTTACGACTGTATCTGGATGGGGAATGCGCCACCCTGGCGTCCAGTGGCGCGGGGACGGGGCTTCGCTCGGGTTGCCTGCGGGGGCGTTGGAATCGGCCCAGGAAACCAGAGTGGCGATTTCCTGATTGGTTAAAGAAGGGTCATTGGAAAAATGGCCGACGGTTGGATCAGCAAACCATGGAGGCATGGTTTTTTGAGTTACGGCCCTAGCGATGGCGCGGGCTAGGGGTTGTGTTTGCGCGTAGGTGAGGAGTGGCATCGGTCCGATCTCACCGGTGCGATGACAAACCTGACAGTGGTTCTGGAGAATGGGAAGCACGTCGCGATAAAACGTGGGCGGCGGAGGTTTGTCGGGCCGGGCGTGGATTTTCGGGAAGCGAAGCAATGGCGGCAACGTGGGTAGAAGGACGAGAAGTAGCGCGGCAATTCGAATTCCTGACGGGGATGAATTACTAAGATTGAGGGCCCGTAGGAGTTTCGCGGCGCGGCTGGTAATGGAGTGTTGCGACACCATTACAATCTTCTTCCGGAGGCGCGCTGTTTGCAAATGTTCATCATTGATGGCGGACTGCAACCCGAGGCGCAGCTTTGAGAATGCATGTTCGTTGACTGAAAAATATTTGCAACCTAAGATGACGCGGCAATGGAAGACGCATCCTCGCTCATCGGTCAAACCATTTCGCACTACCGCATCGTCGAGAAGCTTGGCGGTGGGGGAATGGGAGTGGTTTACAAGGCGGAGGATGTCAAGCTGCACCGTTTTGTGGCGTTGAAATTTCTTCCGGATGCGGTGGCGTTGGATGCTACGGCGCTCAACCGATTTAACCGCGAAGCGCAAGCGGCGTCCGCACTGAACCATCCCAACATTTGCACGATTTATGAAATTGGCGAGCAGGACGGGCGCCCGTTTATCGCGATGGAGTTTCTGGATGGGCACACACTCAAGCACCGCATAGTTAGCGGAAAGTTAGGCGCCGAAGAACTTCTGGATCTCTCTATTGAAATTGCGGATGCGCTGGAAGCGGCGCACGGCGAAGGCATCGTTCACCGGGACATCAAACCAGCAAATATTTTTGTCACCAAACGAGGGCACGCCAAGGTTTTGGATTTTGGGTTGGCAAAGGTCACGCCATCTGAAGAGGTGATGCCGGAAGCGGCACGCACAAAATCGGCGCGATGAAGTGGATGATTCTCGCGGGAATCATCGTGGGGAGAATTCTAGCGGCGGGATACTACAGGATTCACGGCCGCGGCGCTGGGACAAAAGAAAATACTGAAGCAACCGCTACTTTGGTGCCGCTGCCGTTTACGACCTTCAAAGGACAAGAAGTGGGCCTACCTTTTCCCCGGACGGAAGCCAGATCGCGTTCGCATGGGACGGAGGGATAGATAAAAATTTTGACCTGTACGTAAAAGTGGTGGGCAAAGAGAGCGTTTCGAAGCTTACACATAAGCCTTCGGAGTGGCTCGTAGCGGCGTGGTCGCCCGACGGGGCGACGATTGCTTTTGCGCGAAAAGCTGGTAGCGATTCGGGAGTATTCGAAATTCCGGCGATCGGAGGACCAGAACAAAAGCTTGCGTCGGCAACATTCACCTACACGCCGGTCATGTCGATGAGTTGGTCGACCGACGGCAGATTGCTTACTTATGCGGACGGGGATGGAGTGATGCACTTGCTGGACCACGAAAAAGGGGAACTGACGACTTTGGCGCATCCCGCGAAATGTGACCGAGGCTGGTCTCCAGCTTTTTCCCCGGATGGCAAGCGCATAACGTATTTGTGCGAACACAATAACTTTTTCTCTGTTTTTGTGGCTAGGCCCGATAGCACCGGAGTCCGGCAAATAACCAATGAAGACGTGGGACCGCAAAACCTAGCATGGACCACGGATGGAAAACGGCTGTTGTTGACAAATCCGCGGACCTACCAATTGCTGGAGATGGACATTGAAACTGGCAAACAGGCGCCGCTGCCTTTCGGTCAAGACGGATTTCAACCGGCGGTGCCGAGGGGCGGGGGCCGATTAGCATACACGCGCAGTTTCGAGAACGCGAATATTTGGGGAACCAGACTCGATGCAAAAGGCACCGAGCAGCAACGCATGCTGGTGTCTTCCACCCGAATGCAGAGAGGATCCGACATTTCGCCAGATGGAAAAAGAATTGTATTTGAATCAGATCGAAGCGGAGTGCAAGAGGTCTGGGTTGCGGACATCGATGGTTCCAACCCGGTGCGACTGACGCACTTCAATAATCCCCTTACCGGGAGCCCAAGATGGTCGCCCAATGGGCAGTTGATCGCGTTTGATTCCCGAGCCGGCGGACAGGCCGGCGTATATATCGTCAATCCTGACGGCGGGACTCCCAAAAGACTTTCGCCAAGTGCGAATGGTGACTCGATGCCCACGTGGTCGCGGGATGGCAAGTGGATTTACGTTTCGGAGTCGGATCGGGAGAACACAGACATCTACAAAATTCCACTGGCAGGTGGTACCGCAAAACAGATTGCCAAGGCGGCAATGCTAACTGGAAATCTGCAAGAATCCGAAGATCGGAGGTGGCTGTAATACGCGAAGGGCGATCAAGGAGCGGAAATTCGAGTTGTTTCCAGTGACGGGGGGCGAAGACCGCGCGGTGACCGACACTGGGCGGTATGAGTGACTGGGCGTTGAGCAAAGACGGGATATATTCTCTGGATCGGGGCACGACACTTGCGACGATCAAGCTGTTTGATTTGCGTACCAAAAAAATACGGGAAATTGCAACACTAACTAAACCACCGCAGCTTTGGGGAGGGTTCTGCGTTTCGCCAGACGGAAAGTGGTTGGCTTATACGCAAGTGGATGACACTCCGGCCGATATTATGCTGGTGGAAAATTTTCACTAGTAAACCGTTGAGCGAGGGACGATTCGAGAGACCAGAACGATGCAGTTGGAGTCCAACGAATACCACGTTTACCTGATGGCCAACGAAGGGCGCGGTGCGCTGTAGTAGGGTGCGGGCCTCAGGAATACTTGAAGGAGATAAAACATGGCTGATAGCAAAAAGTGCGCGCATCCGGTTTGTTCTTGTACGGTGACGTCGGGAAAATATTGCAGCACGGAGTGTGAAGCGATGGAGAAGACTCCGGATATTGTCTGCAAATGCGGGCATGCGGGGTGCAAGGCTTCGGCGGCGGCAACAGCGTAAGGTCTAACGGAACTAGCGTTTTTTGGGTGCGGGGCTCTTCGCGGGCTGAGATTTTGACCGCGGAGGGCCTTTTTTGTCGGCCTTGGCGTTTTTTTCTAGGCGAAGCTTCCACGCGGTTTTTAGCGCGCCAGTGAGAAGGTCTTCATTGGCGAGATCGAGGCGCACGTGGGTGGCACCGTTGCGGCCCCAGCCGCCTTTTACGGGTATGAAAACTTCGGGGAGTTCTTCGACGAAAGCGGCTTGCTGTTCTGCGGTGATCATGATGTTGCCGTAGCCTTGTTTTGCGGCGGCGAGGGTGGCGAAGATTCTGTCTCCGACGCGGAAGTCAGGGCTGCCCATGTGGGAGGATTCTTCGGCGCCTTCGAGGCTGAGGGCGATGCGGCGAAAGTCGTGGATGTTCATGAACGTTTACCCAGCAGATTTGCGTCCAACCTCGTGATACCAACTTAGACCGTGAGACAGCTTTTGAGCAGCAAATTCTAGGTGAATAACTCGACGGGGCTTGTTGACCAAACAAGCCGAGGACGCATGGAGCAGAAGAGGACGCATTACCAGTGCGCCACCTTCGGGAACTGTACAGGTCACACAGTCATTCTTCGCTAACGTCGCGATCTCCGTGACCGAGAGGCGACCGTGCTTGTGAGTACTCGGGATTACACGTAGCAGTCCGTTATCGGAGTCGCTCTCATCGAGATGCAATCTAATCGCGAGCATCCCGCTCATGATCTCTGACGGAGGCTGTACATGCCAGATTCCAGCTTTTGTCGTCCAGGGTCCAAAACCAATGACGGGGTGTTGCTCGCGAACGGCGATGGTCAGTTCCTGATGCCACACGACCTTCCAATTTGATTGTCGAGTTTTGTTAAAGAAAATTCCTCGGACTGCAAAACATTCTGGCCCGAGAATCTGTTCTACAATTTCACGAACAGAATGAGAGGTCGCGAGAGCACGGACTGACTGCACTGACAGAATATTTCTGTCTGGACCGCGAGTTTCCGAAAAGTCCGCCCGCAAACGCTCGACGGTTCCGTGGTCAAGGCAGTTTGAAAATATTGCGAATCCGTCGTTATCTAGACCGAACTTTAGATTCATTATTCTATTTTATCTATATTGGAAAGAGAGAGGTGTAGCGCCTACGGTTTGGATTTGTGTTGTTCCACGTTAAAAACCCCACCCTCCAAAAAACTGAGGGTGAGGCACCCTGCGTGGGTTAAGTGGGTTCGAAGTTTTGATGATTCCACGTTACAGGGCCAGGCTTGATGATCAGGTTAGCCTCTCAGCCTTGCGCGGGATTTTTGGTGGGTTTGAAGAAAAGAGAAGAACAAAGAGAAGAAAGAGAGATTCCTCCGCTGCGCAGGCCGACTCATTCGCAGGAGCGAATGAGAAGAAAAAGCGTCGGCCTACTTCGGTCGGAATGACCGTCGGGAGGAGTTGCTGGGATACAGAATGGGAAGATTTCTCTGTTCGGGATTAGGAGAATGCGGAGCAAGAGCGCGTGATACTAGGGGGGCGAGTAACGGGGAGGCGGACTCAGTTGCGAAGAGTTGCTGCGATTAGGAACACGCGAGTAAGTGGAGTAACGCTGCGAGTCCTTTCGCAGGGCGAAATCATTGGAGGTGAGTTCTGGAAAGCGCTGTAGTGCTTCTTTCGCCAGGTTTCAAAGACAAGGGACTCCGATCGGAGCCTAAATTATAAGCTGTGCCAGTTACTGGGAGGCGGTGAGGGCGGCGCCCATTTCTTTTAGCTTGGCGCGGGCGCGGCGGTCTTCTTCGGTGCCCGGGTAGCGCTTGACGATTTCGCGGAGTTCGCGGACGCCGGTGGCTTTTTGGCCGAGTTCGATGTTGGCGAGGGCTTTTTTGAGGCGCGCGGGTGGGACTTTAAAACTGTGAGCATAGTTGGTGAGGACCTTGTCATATTCGGCGACGGCGAGGTCGTAATTTTTTTGTGAGTAAGCGATTTCGCCGAGATAGAACTGAGCATTGCCGGCGAGGTCGGTGCTGCTGTAGTAGCGGAGATAATCCTGAAACTCGGATCGGGCGAGATCATATTTGCCGCTGGTGATATCGCGGAGGCCGTTCGAATAGAGGGTGTCGGCGGAAGGTGCGCCAGTCGGTGGCGGCCCGGATGATACCGCGGGGTTCGTGGCGCCGGGGTTGACGGAGCCGCTGCTGCTATAAGGGGGCGCGGTAGGGAAGCCATTGTTGGAGGCGCTGCCTTGATTTGGCTGGCCGGAAGCTGGAGGCTGACCTCCTCCGCCGGAAATTTTGGCGTCGACGCTTTGCATGGTGTTTTGGAGATCGACCAACTGCTGATTGAGTTTGCCGAGACGCGATTTAATTTCCTCGAGATTGTCGGAGAGGCCCTGCACCTGAGTGGACATGGTGTCGAGGCGCGCGCCGGAATTGGCTTGCACGTCCTGCACGGATTTCTGGAGCCCGCTCATGGTGGAGTTGAGGCGGCCGACATTGTCGCTGGACTGCTCGACCAGAGTCTTCATGACGGTATGATCCTGAGTCATTTGGGACTGCAGATCTTTTTGTCCCTGGAGGAGCGTGGAGACGTCGCGCTGGAGCTCGATGAGTTCGCGAGCGACGGCTTCGGCGGGGCGCGGACCGACGGCGCTACCGGCGATGAGTCCGGCTAGAGCAGCAGCGCTGAAAATGGCGATATTACGGTGACGCATGGTGAAACCTCCTCGGGACTACGAGTACAGCGATAAAATTCAAACTCAATGACAAAAGCTCTTACCGGGCTCGGTAGAAGATAGAGCCGCAAATTTTACTTTAATAGGACGGGCGCGTGTGGGCAAGGGGTGATGTTTAACGTTGCCGCACTTTTTGAAAAGAGGAACGGCGCTGCGCGGATTACGTTTTGGTTGCGCCACGTTACAAGACCCACCCTAAAGAAAACTTAGGGTGGGACACCCTCCGTGTGGATTAGGTTTAGCTGTTCCACGTCAGAATCAAAAACTGCGCTTCGCGGATTACGTTTTGCCTGCTCCACGTTACGAGACCCATCCTAAAGAAAACTTAGGGTGGGGCACCCTCCGTGTCTCAATACGCTGTGGTCAATTCAGACTGCAAATCAAGGCGAGCTAATTGGCGCGGACGAAATGGCCGCGACGGTTTTGCTGGTAGCACGGTTCAGTGGGTTCATTGCAGAACGGCTTTTCTTTGCCGTAGCTGACGGTGCTGAGACGATCGGCAGAGACGCCCAGAGAGATTAGATATTGCTTGACGGCGGTGGCGCGACGGTCGCCCAAGCCGAGGTTGTATTCGGTGGAGCCGCGTTCATCGCAATGGCCCTCGATGGTGGCTTTGATGTCTGGGTAGGCGCGTAGAACTTCGGCAGTGGCGCTAAGAGCTTGTCTGGCGTCGGGGCGGATGTCGGCTTTGTCCAAATCGAAGTAAGCGTCTTTGACCCTGTCGCGGAAAATTTTGTCCCTATCGCGATCCGTGTCGGTAGGCTCGTTACTAGCGGCGCTGGCGATAGTGATGCGCACACTGGCATCGGCGGTGCCGCCGGGACCGGTAGCGGTGATCGTATAGGTGGCGGAGTCTCCGGGAGTGACTTTGGTGGAGCCTTCAGCAGAAACCGGACCGACTTCCGGCGCGATAGCAACCTGTGTGGCATTGGTGGTGGACCAGGTGAGCGTGGTCGAATCGCCCTTGTTGATGCTGGTGGGATCAGCTTGGAAAGTCACTGTGGGGCGGGGCGCCTCTGCGGGGCGCTCAGGCGCGGTGTTGCGAGTGGTCAGAGGCTTTTTTCCGCAACCAAAATTAAATACCGCGAGCGATAAAGCGGCCATCAGGCACGTTCTATACAACTTCGGCGAAACAGCAAACATTCGTATTTCCTCCTCAACATAGAATCCCAGGCTCTGGGCAAGAATCGTACCACTTGCGTGTAAATCGAAAGGCTATTACTCCTAAGAGTTATACCGGATGTTCCAGCACTGCAACAGTTCTATACGTCTCTACACGGCCAACGTTGCGGGAACATTAAAATCAAAATCTGAAAAACGCTTCGTCGATATGTCCCTCGTCGTTTCACTTCAAAGACCCCACCCTTGCAAAAACCGCAAGGATGGGCCACCCGCCGTGGTTCATTTCGTTTGCGAACGTGGTGCATTTTTATTTGGGGGACCAGTTGGGGGATTCGTTGTGGCCGGTGGTGGTTAATTGATGAGGCTGGGAGCCGTCGGCGAGCATGCTCCAGATTTGGCGGGTGCCGCCGCGAGTGGATTCGAAGACAATGTGGCGGCCGTCGGGCGCCCAGCTGGGACGTTCATTGCGTCCGGCGTCGCGAGTGATTTCGATAATCTTGCTGGTCGCAGCTTCCATCACGTAAATGTCGTAGTTGCCGTTAGGACGGCGCCAACTGAAGGCAAGGATTTGTCCATTTGGGGACCAGGCAGGGTCGATCACATAACCCATGTCGGGGAGGTCGAATTTAGAGACGCTGGTGCCGTCGGAGTTCATGGAATAAAGTTGCGGAACGCCGCCGCGATCGCTGACGAATACGACGGTTTGTCCAGTTTTAGGATTCCAAGTAGCGGAAGTGTTGGCGCCGCTGGAATTGGTGAGGCGCCGAGGGCGGCCGCCGTTGGCTTCGGAGACGTAGAGTTCCGGATTGCCTTGCATGGATGAAGAGAAAATTATTTGTGAGCCGTCGGGCGACCAGGATGGGGAGCTGTTACTGCCCTTGAACTGCGGGAAGGAGACAAGTTTCCCGGTGTCCATGGAATACATGCAAATCTGCGCGCTGGTGACGCGGATCATGGGCTTGAAGCAGGTGAAGGCGATGCGCGAGGCGTCGGGCGACCAACGCGGAGTGAGCGCGATGGAACGCAGGCTGGTGAGCGGATGTTGATTGGCGCCGTCGTAGTCCATTAGCCATATTTCTTTGGTGCCGGTACGGGAGCTAACGAAAGCGATTTGTGTGCCGGCGATACTGGGGAGGCCGCCACTTAATTTGTTGATGATTTCATCGGCGAACTGGTGAGCGAAGCGGCGCACTTGGGCGTCGGTAGGAGTGCCACGATAAACCTTGGCGACGACCGGTTGCGAAGAGGGATTGCGCACGTCGAAGAGCCAGGCTTGAATGGCTACTTCGGGTGTGGATTCGGTGAGATTGCCGAAGGCGACCATGCTGGCGTTAGCGGGAGCGTCCGTCCAAGTCAGATTGCGCAGCTCGGAAGGTTGCGAAGGAGCTTGCGGCGGGTAAAAGCTGGGGCTGACAAGATCCAGAATGCCGCTGAACTGGAGATCGTCGCGGACTACCTGAGTGAATAAAGCGGAGTGATTTTTTGCAGGGTCGACGCGTGGAGCAAAATCAGCGACGGCTACACGCGGTTTTTCCAGGCCGAGTCCGGTGCCGGTCTTGATCCAATCCTGCGCGCGCGTTGCATGCGGGGCGCAGGATATCGCCAGAAGAATTAGAGAAACATATTGGAAACGCTTGAACGAACTTTGCACCTTCACCCCCGAGTTTCAGCCGCGTTGAAATGCGGCGTGGAAAACAAATTACTTCGTCATGGACAAATCGAAATCAAAATTTACGTTTACGTACGAGCCGGAATAGTCGTTGGGCAGCGGCGGCATGGGCGAGGCATTCGCTAATGCGCGCTGGGCGGAAATATCCATGGATTGGTTTCCGCTAGATGATTCCATGCGAATATTTTTGACGGAGCCGTCACGATTGATGGTGAAGGTCAGCACGGATTTGGCGCGGCGTGCGGAACGGACGGCCGGATCGATTTCAAAAAGATTCCAGTTGCTGCCGATCTTGCGGCGAACGGCTTCCACATACCAACCGTAACGGGTGGCGAAATCGCCGCCGCCCTGGCCTTGAATCTGCACGCCACTG
>DATBBY010000154.1:0-85316 GCA_036270765.1 Candidatus Acidiferrum sp. | reverse complement strand
GTTGAATGTAATTGCGCTAAGGCTTCCGAGTAGGCGGTAGTGCGCTGCACGTGGGAAAGCTTGGCGTCGTCCTGGTAGAACGCCGCGGCTGTGGCGATATATCCTCGTTCCCTGGGAGTCGGCGCGCCGAGTTTCTGGGCTGCTTCTACGTGATCTAAACCTTCTTTGAGCGTTCTCTTCCCTGGAAAATCCCATAGCTGGTGATAAAGCGCCATGGCCGCGCCCCAATGCGCAATCGCGCAATTGGCGTCCAAGTCCGTGGCGGCTTTGAAGGCACTCTCCGCTGCCATGTATTGAAACGAATGCAATAGCGCCAAGCCCTTCAGCAATGTCGGCTGCGCTTCCGGTTTGCAGCTATTGGGAAAGTCCACACGCCCAAGTTGCTCCGAAGAGTCCATTCGAGAATCATGCGTTGCTGCGAAAAAAAACTTTAGCGGCAGGCCTAAGCAGAAAAGAACACCGGCTAAAACTCTGATATTTATGCGCACACCAAACGCTCCTGGGTCGTTCTAGATCGTTCTACCATCGCCGTCGATCTTGTTTCGCGCATGCCTGGCTGACCAGTATCTATCTTTCGAAGATACATAAAAACAACGATTAGCAGCGCAAGCATGCCGATTCCGACCCACCCGAGGACTATACCCGCGGTTGCCATACCCTGGCCTTCGATGCGTCCAGCGTTGTTACGGATTTCCCGTCGAGCTGCATATCCTAAACAAATTGCGAGGATGGAGCCTATCCAGTACATCCATAGCAATCCCATGACGAGACTCGCTATGGCCATCCCGCTTGTAGTGCTTTGGCGAATTACGATTTGGGAGGGAACGCCTTGCAGCCCAGCAGGCGGCGGTACCAGCCAGCTCCTGCAATAGCGGCACTTGATCGCCTCATCCTGGATTTCCTGCCCGCATTGAGGACATGCTTTCACGCTTTTATCGCCGGAAAAGAGCTCGAAGGCAGGCTTTCATTGTAGAACTGGGCTTCCCACATCTGGTGATCGGTCGTTACTCCAGCGGATTAACCCGGTTTGATCGAGATAAAAATGCCGGCCGCCGTTAGTGGGGCTAACCGGATCGGCTGTGATAGTGAAGCTCGTCACCTGCCCAACATCGTCGGGTTCTGCGGGCAGGTAGTGAAAATAATAACCGGACTTAAGCGGTTGATCCGTGCCCAAGGAACTATCCAGCAGATCGGCTCCTTCGCAATCGCCAGGTCCTTGACCAAGATTGGCTAGAGATTTCGGGAATCCGATTTTCGGGCACTTCGAAGCGTATTGGCCCATCGCAGATTGGTAACTCCGGAGCGATCCTACCGCCGACGCTTCGTTCGCCGCAATTCTTGCACGGAGCAGGTTGGGAATCGCTATGGCAGCAATGATTAGAATGAAGGGTATGAACGCTACCCCGAAGTATCCAAGAATGAGTCCAGCGAGGGCTAAACCCCTACCTCGAATTCTGCCTAAGCTTTTCCCAATCTCCGAGCAGGAGAGGTGACCCAAAATGATGGCTACGATGGCGGCGGGTAAGATGAAAAAGAAAATCCCACATATCAGGCTGGCGATCGCTTTGCCGCTGGTGTGCGATTCAACCGGCGACGGCGCTATGGAGCCCAGGGGCGCGGCAGCCAAGGAAGTTAAACTCGTGCCGCAGAACTGGCAGAATTGGGAGTCTTCCTGAATTGACTCGGCACAATGCGGACAGGTCTTCATAATCACCTTTGTACCTGGACACAGATGCTTGACGTGGTCTTAGACGCTTGAAGTGGTCTTAGACGGGTGTCCCGATTTGCGTCGGGAATATATCACGTCGCGTCGTCGGCAAACTGCAGGCTATCGCCGCGCGCCGTTAATCGCCGAACAATTTATCGTTACGTAGCTTGATTTATAACATCTACAGTTCCTCGAATTAGGAGGCGTTTTGTATATGCCGAACAGAGTTGCCAACTTAGTGATTAGCTAGGGCAATTATCCTTGCCCTCAGAGGCAGGGAATACCTGACTCGAAACGGCCTCCGCGCCAGGTTTCGACCTTAGCCAGGGCATGCTGTTAGAATAGTGGCTGGAGCGGTTCTTCGAAGCAGGTGTGGGAGCGAAAGCTGTTTGAACCAATGACGAATCTCTGAGGTGCTGCGGACAGACAGCCTGTGTGCACGGCCTGTCCCGCTGGCTGGTCAAGGTAGTGGGTGCAGGGATGACCGGCGAGCGGGGCAGGAAAGCCTAACGGTTGGCTCGTGGTGCCCACCTAATTCAGAGGTTCACAGCCTAGCTCCCCACGGCCTAGCAGTCCGCTCTATTTTTTTGCCTGTGTGACGGCCCGGGCTCCCACACTCTCGCTAGAGAAACTTCACTAGCGCGTCGGTCGTTTCCTTCGACCGCTCCTCCAGGATCCAGTGGCCGGTATCCGATAACACGACCACTGTTACATCGGTAGTTACCAACTTCATCTGCTGCCCCAGCTCTTTCCCAAGCGACTTCTCTCCGCCGATCGAGAGCACTGGCATGGTCAGCTTGGTTCGCGACAACTCCGCGAAATCCTTGGCGGTCTGCGGCCAGGACACAAAATATTGCCACGCCGCTCTCATGCGTCCTGGTCGCGAATATGCTTTGATGTATGCCTTGCGGTCGGCTTCGGGGAGAGAGCGATTCTTGTCCGCGGCCAAGTCATCCCAGAAGAAAGAAAAATAGATTGCTTCTCGTCCGGCTACCAGCGCTTCGGGCTTGGGGCCGTTGAATCGAAAATGCCAGATCGAAGGGTTGTTATAGATGGGTTCCCAGCCTTCGACCCCAGGCAAAAATGCATCCATGACGACGAGTTTCTCAACCTCGGAAGGAAATTGCGCGGCATAAGCGTAGGCCACCATCAGCCCGATGTCATGGCCCACGACTCGGGCTTTTTGTATGCCCAGTGAGCGGACTAGAGAGTGAATACTGATCGCCGCGTCCTTCATGTTGATCCCGTTTGCGGGGATTGAGGAGTCGCCGATCCCCGGCAAGTCAGGAGCGATTACTGTAAATTTCTCGCCGAGCACTGGCAAGATCGGCGTCCACATTCGCGACGTTTCGGCGAAGCCGTGCAACAAGATCACCGCTGGACCATGTCCACCCATGGTGTAGTGCAATTTAAGCCCGTCAACGCTCGCATCCTTCGACGTGAAGCCCGGCGGGTTTTGCGGCTGCGCCAGAATTGACGCAATGAGCAAGATAGAAGAGAACGCGCCTACAGCGAACTTGAATCGCATGGGGTCTCCTAAGAGTCAGCAGCTAAGTGCTGCACAATATAACAGCAAGCGGTCATCTCCCATGTTTTCGTAAGCGTTTCGTCCAGTCGTTGATGCGCGCGTGGATGTGTACTACGATTTGGTGCCTGTATGACGAAAGCTGTGCAATCGCCGCCACAAATAGCAAGTTCTTCGCTTCGTGAAGTTGGGCCGACTCAGGATGCCGGGTTTCTGTGGGATTTCTGGTATCCGGCGCTGCGTAGCTCGGAGATAAAGGGCCGAAATCTTGTTACCGCCATGCTGTTGGAAGTACCTCTGGTGCTGGGGCGCACTTCGCAGGGACGGGCATTCGCGATGCGGGATGCTTGTCCACACCGCGGAATTCCGTTGTCGTACGGAAGATTTGACGGGCAGGCAGTGGAGTGCAGCTACCACGGCTGGAAATTTGACGCGTGCAGCGGGCGATGCCTGGAAATTCCGTCCCTGGCAAGCCAGGATAAATTACGCGTCGATCGGATTTTTGCGGGCCATTATCCGTGTACGGAACACGATGGATACATCTGGGTTTACATGACCGCGCCGGGCTCGCGGACGCCTGAAGCTGTGCTTGATGCGCCGCGGCTGCCGGTGTTCAGCGAAAAATACAAGATCACCCGGTTGTCTTGCGAGCTTCCCTCGCACGTGGATCAGGGAATTATCGGCCTGATGGACCCTGCGCACGGTCCCTTCGTGCACCAATCGTGGTACTGGCGCAGCCGGCGAAGCATCCACGAAAAAGAAAAACGCTTCGAGCCCATTCCGAATGGCTTTCGTATGAGCAGGCACGAGCCGTCGTCCAACAGCGCGCCGTATAAATTGTTGCGATATTTTTCAGGCGAAGCCACGACCACGATGATCGATTTCGTCTTACCCAATATCCGGCTGGAAGAAATACGCAGCGGGCACTTGTGGTTTTCCAGTCGCGCCACGGTGACCCCGGTGCGACGGGACTTGTGCCGCATTGATTTTGTGGCGGCGTGGAATCTGGTGAGATGGATGCCGTTGGTCGTTCCGGTATTCCGCGCGTTTGCTAAGAAATTCCTGCGGCAGGATCAGGAAACCATGATCAAGCAGGCGGAAGGCTTGAAATACAATCCTCATTTAATGTTGATCGATGACGCGGACCGTCCGGCGAAATGGTATTTCGCGCTGAAAGCGAATTTGCTGGAGTCACGCGCCACTGGTGCGCCCATGGCGCATCCCATGCCGGGCCCAGTAACGCTGCACTGGCGCAGTTGACAACTTAGAGGAAACAACAACTCAGATCGGTCGAGCGACATTGGGGAAGTCCAGCCAGACTTTTATTCCGCAAAAATGCGCACCCTCGGTGCAGATCGGCGTCGTCACGTCCGCGCGAACATAACAAGGCGGCCCAACATAGCGGGCTAACTCCGGATGTACTTCTCGCAATTGATCTAGCTCGTCCATGGAACACTGGTAAATTTCTTCCTGGGCGTTAAAACAAGTTCGCATGGTCCATTTATGCAGTAGATGCAGCAGCGATCCGGTTTCCACCACGCGAACCGATTTTGCATTGGGCAAGAGATATAGCGCGAGTTCAAGAGGAACGCCACGATCGAGTAGTTGATTCTTGGCATCCCAGGAGTCCTGCATGGCGCGCGCATAAACCTCCAGCGCTTGTGGATTCTGCGCCAACAATTTTGGTGTGATGAAGTCGGGCGCGCGAGTGTCCGTAAGAGTGAGCAGCGGCCGCGAGCCGGGAACCATTCTATGGCGTTGATCCTGACTGTCAGCGGTGTGGCTGATTTTTTTCGCAAACGTGTAGTTGACGTGTTGCAATGCACGCATCATGGGTGCGTGCACGCCGACGTTTAATGTTTCGAGGCGGTACAGATTTCGAGCCGGGTTTAACAGGCGATCGATAGCTTCACCGTCGGAGCATTGCGCTTCGGTAAGCCCTACGACTGCGCGATAGGCTTGCGCAATTACGCGTGGCGCATTGGCGGAATAATCGATCAGCTTGGAAGTTTTGCCCCGAAGATTGGAATCAAATTCGCGTTCGAAGCTGGCGTCGGTGTTCACACTTCCATTGCTCGGAGTTGTTGTGCCATTGACGCCGCCATTTGCGCGATCGCTCCACTCCGGAACTTCCTCAAGCGGTTCCGTACCGAAGCGATCGAAGAATTGCGCGTCCACTTCGCGCACGTGCGCGACCATGGCGCCAATCACCGCGCGCGCTTCGTTCGGTGTGTCACATGCTGTACTCATCCTCCACAGGCGATGAAGAACGATCCCGGATATGGTGTGCACCATGGTGGTAAAAGCCGCCACAGGGAGCACATAACGGGCAATTTCTATGGCACGTTTTTCGGCCGAGCGCTCGATTTTGTGAGCACGCTTGGGATGCGACATCGGTCCGATGTGCCAGATGCCGGACAAAATCGAGCGCGCATCTCCGACGAGCAGTGCTGACAATTCGCGGTAATAATCCCATGCACGCGCGATGGCCTGCTCGTAGATCTCCTTGCTGACTTCATCAAAAAACAGCGATAGCGGCGGAACATATGCGTGCGCTCGATCCAAGCGGACGTAGCGCTGGCTTTGTTGCTCAGAGTTATAGAAGGAATGAGCGTGAAGAAAGGACCAAACAAACTGGCGGCTCACGTTTTCGAGTCCAAATTCGAAATGGGCGTGTTGGTAGACGGTGTGATGGCCGCTGTAAAAAGTGCCTGCACCGATATTGAGCCGCTGCTTCTCAGTGATTTCTTCAGGGCCAATTAATTTCGATGCGTAACAGGTGCGTGCTGCGGCGATAGCAGAATCGTAAGGATGTACAAAGGAATTTCGCAAGGTTACGCGCGGCGGTGCGGTCTCCACCAGCTCCCCCGAGCGCGCCCCTTCAAACATGCGAGATTGATCAGCCACGATGGAACGTTATTCTACACGGACCGCTAACGGCACGCACACGAGCACACTTTGACCGTCAGCAAAAAGCGGGTCATAACATTGCTTCAGGAAATAAAGTAGCCGCTACTTCTTCGCGGCTCCGGCCTTGGCAGCGGCATCGGCGTATTTCTTCGTGAATCGCTCGACGCGGCCGGCGGTGTCGATAAGCTTCTGTTTGCCAGTGAAAAAGGGATGGCAACTCGAGCAAATTTCCACCCTCAACGTGTCGCCCTTTATGGTCGAACGCGTCGGGAAAGTGTGCCCGCAGGCGCAGTGGACGGTAACAGCGTGGTAGTCGGGGTGAATTCCGGGTTTCATGGGTCTCCAATCCATCGCGTCCGGTCTGCACGGCACTGTCGAATCCTGCCGCGTCGCTAGGTCGCGAGGCAGTAGCCATTATACGCGAGGCGTCCAATGGACGCCAATCGATTAGTTGACGAAGGTGCAACCGACGCGATAGCCCAGATTGGTGCGCTGTGACCAAACCGGCTTCAAATTCACGCGCACGGGGGGAAGAATCGGGACGTGCAGAACCGCGAGAATATTCTCCGGCAAACCCTCTGAGGAATCGAGTTCGAGAGCCACGCCACCAAACCCGAGATCCAACACTCGCGCACGACGGGCGCCTTGTTCGCCAAGCACCGCGTAGGCATTGGTGCCAGTCATGGAGACGCGTTCCGCCTTGCGCGGGGTTGTAAAAGTGCGCGGGGGCTTGGGAACAGAAGATAGTTTTGAGCCTTCGGGCTGCCCCTGTGGAGTTGTCGGCGGTGCTGCGTCCTCTTGTTTTTCCGGCGGGCGCTTACTCTCAATGGAAATCGGCGGAGTCGCAGGAGTAGATGCTGGCCGCTCCGCCGCGGGCGGAGTTACCGGCGGTTGCGCTGGAGCAGACTCCACGGGGCGCGGGGCCGGAGCTTCAGCGGGCCGTCCGCGGTGAGCATGCTTGCGTTGATACAAGCGCTCATCAGCGATGCGCACCAGCTCATCGGTATTGTCCGCATCTTGAGGGAAATTCGCGACACCATAATCCATTCCCACAGTGACATTGAGTTGCAGCGATTTAAGGGTGTCCTCGAATACCGTCTCAACGCGGCGGCTGAGCGCGTGCGCCTGTGGCGCATCTGTTTGGGGCAAGATCAACGCGAATTCATCACCGCCAATCCGAAAGGCGAAGTCCGATGTGCGCAACGCTTTCTTCAGGGTAGCAGCGGCCATGCGAAGAACTTCATCGCCCCGCGGGTGACCATGCTTGTCGTTCACTTCCTTGAAGCGATGCATGTCCATCATGACCAGGCCGAGCGGCTGGTTATAGCGTTTTGCGCGGTTTAGTTCTCGTTCGAAAAATTCGTTGAAGACGCGACGATTGTAAAGCTCGGTCAACGAATCGGTGACCGCGTTCAAGTTGAGCTTTTTTAATTCGTCATATTCGATGAGCACCGGGACGCGAAGCAGGCCCGCGGTGGAAAATACATCCATGAGCGCGGTCTTTAAGGAAACGGTGCGACGTAACGCCTCGCTCAATTGGCGCCTACGCGTAATAATCTCTTCCCAAAGTTGAAGGCACTGACTCTCGCGGAGATCGAGATGCGTAACGGCGCGAAGATAACGTTGGAGGAATTGTCCGCGAGCAGGCAGATCGAGAGTTTCGAGCGTGTCAGTAAGCAACTCGAGATAGGAATCTTCCAACGACGAACGGGGGGGCGCTGGGACGCCGGGGCTGGGCATATCGGGTCTTAACCTAACCTTTGCCTGTCCCCGCGGGGGTGGGGTGAATCACTGAGGCTGCTCTTCAAGGGAGCATGCCGGAGTCCAATCGAATCGGGATCGGAACGAGACGCCCGTGCCACAGAAACTGGGAAAGTGTTGCGCTATGCTATTACAAAAGCGCGGCATACGGCAAATACACGTTTAATTTGCAAAATGGATGCCTGATTGAAGTTGGTGAGATGGCTTTGGATTAGGCTGAAAAGGGCACAAATTTACTCAATTGCTCTGAGGAATTCCAATCCGAACAAACGCATGTCCCCGATGCTTTCTTGGCGTAAGACGCGGGCGACCAACGGCGGCGTCTCATTGGGCACAATCCCCGAAGAGGCCGGTGAAGGAGCAGGAATGGTTAAATGAACGACTTGATCTCTACGGAGCTGATACGCGGATGTAATGCACGCTCCGGTTGCACTTATGTTTAACGTCTTGGTGAGTTCAATAAACTCTGCTCCGGAGCTATCCGTAGCACGCAAAAATACGGGGACCTGCAGGCGAAGACGCGATGACCGTCGGGTCGAAGATGGGTCCAAGCTTTGGTTTTCCTTGATCAGGTCGAATTCCACTTTCTCTCTCTTAGTACTAGGGACCTAGTACGGATACAAGCACCTTTAGTGCCACACAATGAGGACGCAACGTATTCTAACTTTCTCATATAAATAGACTTAATATGGCTGTAGGAGGCAGGGCCTCAATTAGGAGGAGTAGTCTTCTCGGGATATCCAGTTGGGTTCCGATAATGTGCAAATGGAACGCTTTTACCATTGACAGCCCGTAACCCCTTTGCCAGTATGAGCCATCATATATGGGAAAACTTTTGCCACTTTGTCGGCGAAGCCCGCGGATGGGATTGAAATGTCTATAGATACGGGTACTTTTTCTATAGCAGCAGGTGATCGGTCGGCTCTTCAACGACGACCGATGTCGCCTGAGCGTTCGTCTGACACCCTACCTGTCAGCTTGGTTCATGGACTTTTGGACGCAGTAAACAGCTCACTCCTTGTCGCTGATCGTGATGGGCGAGTGCTGTTGCTCAACCAACGAGCGCGCCAGTATTTGCTCTCAAAGGGCTTGGACAATCAAGAGTCCCTAAATCTTTTTAAGGATATTTTGAAGATCGGGGCCGGACACATCTTTAAATTGATTGAAAGCGGAGAGCATCGCATGGAGCTCGATGTCGAGCTGGCGGATGTAAAGTCCCGCGCCCTGGTCAAATGGATGCCCGATCCGGATTGGCTTGTGGTGCAAATGGAGCTTCCGACCAAGGAACAAAACGCCGCGGCGTCTGAAGCGGCAACGCAGCTTACCGTGCAGGAATTATTGCAGGAACGCGAGATCACCTACCGCAACTTGCTTGCAGCGTACCTGAAACTTCAAGAGGTGAACCGCCAGAAAACGGTGTTCCTGGCTTCCGCTGCGCATGAACTAAAAACACCGCTGGCGGTGATTAAAGGCTATTACGATTTATTGCTGACTGGCTCGTTGGGGCGTCTCACCGACAAACAGCAGGACATTCTCGAAGAATCGAAAGACAGCTGCGAGCGCCTAGTGCGGCTCGTATCCATGTTTCTTAACTACTCCGCGTTGGAAAGCGGAAAGCTGGTTTTGCAACTTCGCGAGAACGATTTGCGCGATTGCCTTGATGAATTGGCAAAGCGTTGGTCGGAAGCATTCCAGCGCAAAGGCGTGAAACTGGATTCAAGCTTCGATCCTTCCATTCCGACTTTTCGATTTGACTATCAAAAGGTGCAACAAGCCGCAGCGAACTTGCTGGACAATTCGTTGAAACATACGCCCGCGGGCGGAAGCGTCACGCTGCGCGCGCGACCGCATTTTTGGGAGCGTCGTGTAGCTGGCGTAGCGCCAACTCAGGAACGCCGGCGGTTCCGGCTGCCGCGACCCAACAGCGTGGAAGTCAGCGTGACGGATAGCGGGCCAGGTATCGCCGCGGAGCATCACCAGGAAATATTTGAAGATTTCGTCAGAGTCGATCGCAACACCTCCGGGATGGGTCTGGGCTTGGCCATCGCCAAGCGGTTGATTCAGGCGCATCGCGGCAAAATTTGGGTCGAAAGCGAACATCAAAAAGGCAGCACTTTTACATTTCTATTGCCTATGGACCCGAGCTAGTTAAAAGGATTTCGCGATTAGAAAGGTCAATATGTCCGCAAAAGAAGTTAAAGAAAAAATTCTTGTTATCGACGACGAGCCCAGCATTCGAAAGTATCTGCAGACGCTTCTGGAAGTGGACGGCTTCGATGTGGAAGCGGTCAGCTCCGGAAGAGAGGGCATCGAGAAAATCACCGCTGGAGAAAGGCCGGATTTCATTATTCTCGACGTGCTGATGCCGGAACTAAGCGGCATTGATACGCTCAAAGAACTGATGCAAATTGACCGCGGCCTGAACGTGATCATGCTGTCGTGTTCGAACGAAGTTGGCACGGTTGTGGAGGCTATACGCATCGGAGCGCATGATTATCTGACCAAGCCTTTTGAAAAAACTGAGCTGGATGCGGCGATGCTGAAATCGCGGCAGAAAAAACAACTGGTTACGGAGAATCTAGCGCTCCGCGATTACTGCGAACAAATTACCGAAGACATCAGCTTTCTGGCGGCCAGCCCGCAAATGGTGCGCATCCGCCAACAGATTTTGCAGATCGCTCCCGTGGACGTGCCGGTCTTCATTTGTGGAGAAAGCGGAGTTGGTAAAGAAGTAGTGGCGCGGATGATTCACTTGCGCTCAAAGCGGCGGAGCCAGCCGTTCATAAAAGTGAATTGCGCGGCATTGCCTGGAGAATTGCTGGAGTCCGAATTATTCGGTTTCGAGCAGGGCGCGTTTACGGGCGCGGTGCGCGCCAAGCCCGGCAAATTCGAAATGGCTAATAAAGGAACTATTTTCCTGGATGAAATCGCGGAAATGACCACGCATTTGCAGGCCAAGCTTCTGCACGTCCTGCAGGACCATCAATATTCTCGCCTGGGCGGCCGTCATCTGGTAGAGACCGACGTACGCGTCCTCGCCGCCACTAACGTCGACGTTCAGGAAGCCATGAAGACTGGGCGGTTCCGCGAAGATCTCTATTACCGCTTGAACGTGCTTTCGATAAATGTGCCCCCGCTACGCGAGCGGACTTCGGAAATTCCTCTTTTGTTCCGTCACTTTCTGCAGAAGTACAGCGAGAAGTTTGGCAAAACGCCGCAAGGTCCCTCAAAGTATTTGCTGGATGCCGCGGTGAATTATCCGTGGCCGGGCAATTTGCGCGAACTCGAGAATTTCGTGAAGCGCTACGTAATCCTTGAAGATGATGAAGGCAGCTTGCGCGAACTGGTCGAGATGTCTTCCGCGAGACAGCGTACTTCTCCGCGCGCGGAGCCTGCGGTGCACCGCGAGCCGCAAGGACTGAAGGCCCTGGTGCGTGGGCTGAAGGACGAAGCGGAAATGGAAGCCATTGCCGATGCGCTGGAGAAGACTCGCTGGTGCCGCAAGGATGCCGCGAAAATGTTGGGCATCAGTTACAAGGCGCTACTGTATAAAATGCGCCAGTTTAATCTGGATACGCCACGGACCAGGCGGCCCAGCGTACGCGCGCCGGCAGCAGCGGCTGAGGAACCTACGACCATCGGAATTGGAGGCCGGAACGAGTAGGCTCGCTTCCCAGTACGAGCCGTTTATCTTTAGAACAACCGTTCCGGCTGTCTGCGGTTACAGCGTGGCGGCGGCACGCCCTTTACAGTAAGGTCACTCGTAGGGGGGAGGCGCGACCATGTCACGTTGCTGCCGCGTTTACTGAGGATGTACGGAATGCCGGAACGCCGTAATGCCCGACGATACGATTTATCGTTACCAGTAATGATTCGCATTCCCACTGAAGCTGCGGATGCACGGATGGCTGCCTCGCGGAAGGGTGAAACGCTCGACATCTCCACGAGGGGTGTGTACTTCATAGTGGAGCAGGATTTGCAAGCTGGCTCAGAACTGGATATTACCCTGACGCTGCCCTCTGAGGTCACTCACGGGTCGGAAGTATACGTGAAAGCGGCGGGTCGAGTCGTACGCGTTGATCCCCGCTCAGAAGCACGCAATATGCGACTCGGCGTCGCTGCGGTGATTGAACGGTACGATATTGTTCGCGGTGAAGACTCTCTCAGTAATTAGCCCTGCCAGCTTTAACCAGACCGCCTAATACAATCAATCCAAGCCCTCGCTGCGACGTTCAGGGGCAACCTTGGCGGGTAATTTGCGAGAGCTTACTGATAGCCTCGCTGTTACCCTTTTTCGCTGCGGCTCTCAGCAGTACTCGAGCCTGATCGCAATTCTTAGGCACTCCTCCGCCAATCAAATACAGTTTTGCCAAAGTTACTTCAGCTGCAGTGTTTCCCTGGCCCACGGCGGACCAAAGTGCGCGCACCTCTTCAGCCGGGCTTAGGTTGCGTGTAGTCGCGGCGACTGGTTCTTCAGAGGAAGGAGTTGGGCGCTCATCTCTAAATAGGTTTTCTGTTTTTACCGGTGGAGGCACAGTTTTTTCGCGATCTTCTTGTGACCGGACGGCTTCCGGTTTGTCATTGTTACTGGCCGCCGATTGCGATTGTGACGTTTTGTCGCCGTTACTGGATGCGGCGTTGTCTTGCTTGGGCGCATTTGTCGTTGCGGGTTGCTGAACCTCTTTTTCGGGTTTGGTAGTATCAGGAACCTGGGTTTGAGAATTCTCCGACGGTGAAGATGACGGTGAGGATAATGTCTGTCCCAGGGAAATCAATGAGCGGCCAATCGTTTCCCGGAAACTGTATAGCAGCACAGCCAGCAACAGGAGGCATGCCACTCCTGCCGCGATAACAACACCGTTGCCCCGGGAGCTCGGCTCCGGCGGCAAACCGTCAGGATATTCCCAGTCAGTCAGAATGTGTGTTGACCTTGGTAAGGGCGCGGCGCTTGTATCGTGGGCGGAAACCTGAGCAACATCGAATTGCCGCGTTCCACCGCCTAATGATTGGCCAAAGTTCAATCCAAAATCGGACCTTGGCTGGGTCTCTGTCATCGCCTGCGGAGGCGCTGACTGAGGCGATTCCGTTCTCAAACTGTGGTCGAGATTGATGGAGGTGTCATTGCGAGGTTCATCGGATGACGGTACGACCGGCGCGCTTAATTGATTCAACCACTTCCTAAGGGCATTGAGAAATTCCGTCGATACATCGGTGAACTGCAGACCTCCCACTTTGCCTTCGTCTTTGGTCCACTTAATCTCGCCGAACCCTTCTAGTTTCTGGGTGCCGTTAATAATGAAGGAGAAGGGTATACGCCCGCTTGGGCGTACCGAGGTTACGGCCCGAAAGGTGAATCCTTCTTCGGAGACCGTCAGCATCATGCCTCCGTTGCGGGCCTCAAGCTCGACATAGACCAAGTGATCGAGCTTTATACTTGAAAATTGCGACTGCACAGATTTATCCATCATTATCTGGTGCCTGCCTATGAGTAGCAGCGGGGACCTCGATGCCGGGGACCAGTAAAGCTGCTCGACGGTTCGCTCTGGAAGGGCACCACTGGGACACGCGAGTGCAAACGCCAGAGCGACGCCGGCCCGGGCAGGGTCTACAGTGTGCCATATCTGTCTCCAGCAAGTGTAGTTCTGATTTAGAACATCCGTAACCGTCCTCAAACGGTGGAAAACTGTTCTATTATGAAGCGAACATTTTCCGTTTGATGCGATTTCCAAAGGTCCCGCCTAGCCTATGGGTACCAGTACTAGGCTGCGGGGATCCCTGTATACCACAAATTATCAGTCAGTTACAAAAGATTGCAGTGTTTCAGAGTTTCCCCCTTGTTGGCGAACCGGATGCACTCCTCAGGGCACCAGCCCATGAGCAGCGCATCGACAACCCGACCTATTGCAGCACACCCAGCTAACAGCCTTCCACCAGACTATGTGCTTTTTGGACGCTCCGCGGCTATGAACGAAGTTCGCCTGCGGGCCGAGAAAATATGCCGTACCAATATACCGGTGCTGTTTTGTGGAGCCGGTGGCACTGGGAAAGAGGCCATGGCGCAGTGGATCCATGCCAGATCCGCGTTTAGCCAAGGCCAATTTGTAAAGGTAAATTGCGCCGCGATACCCGGCAACCTGCTTGAAAGCGAGCTGTTCGGGTATGAAAAAGGAGCATTTACCGGCGCGCAGGTCTCAAAGCCAGGCCGCGTGGAGCTCGCGCACAATGGCACGCTATTTCTCGACGAAATCGCCGATCTGGAAATGGGCCTGCAAAGTAAGATACTGCACTTCCTTCAGGACGGTTGTTTTTCGCGAATCGGAGATCAAACAGAGCGAGCGGTGAATGTACGAGTAATTTGCGCTACTAATAAGGACCTGGAGCAGGAAATAGCCGCCGGACACTTTCGCTCGGACTTGTTCTACAGAATTAACGTTGTTCGCTTTCGTTTGCCGCTGCTTTCTGAACGCAAGGAGGACATCCCTGTCCTGGCGGAATATTTCCGCACCTTGCATGAACAACAGTTTGCGATCGAATCGAAACCGCTCAGCCAGGAAATGATCGAATATTTGCAGAACGCCAATTGGCCCGGAAATGTGCGCGAGCTATCCAACGGCATGGCTCGCCACGTCTTGATTGGGCCGGAAGCCGCCCTGGGCCAAACTGGCGCAGCCGAACGAGCATCGATCAAATCGCAAGTCAAAGTGGCTGTTGGTGCTGTGCCTCTGAAACGCATTGCGAAGGCGGCAATACAGGAACTAGAACGTAACGTGATCCTGGATTCCTTGCGCGCCCACCAATGGAACCGGCGTAAAACCGCCGCGGCATTGCAAATCAGCTATCGCGCCCTGATCTATAAAATTCAAGATGCCGGGCTGACTTCCAGGCGCCCTGCACGCGTCTCAGGCCGAGCCACAGAAAATCCTCACGCCAAGCTGTAATTTCGTAGCGTCCCCGCCCACAATAAAATCCATTAACAATGCTGTTAATTTACTTATATAATAATCTATACTATTAGTAAGTAGTAAAGACGGGCAGCGCTTTTGTCCCTTAGGGCAGGTACCCCCTGCACCAAATTGGGACGACCCACCAGTAGTTCCAATACACGTCCGAAATTTAGTCTTCCCTAGACGAACCTCGGGGGAGAAATGGTTAAGCACTATAACGGCTTTAGGCTGCTTGGGCGGGCAATTGTTGCAGCATCAAACTTCGAGGGAGCGCTGATTCTATGGGGCGCGGTCCTCGCGGTTTTGCTGTGGAGCAGCGGCTGCACAGGCATGGTCAGCGGCTCAAATAAGACCCAATCCGCCATACAGGTCGTTCCTGGAGCCTTGGATTTCGGAAACGTAGCGGTAGGCAAACAGGTTTCCCACGCTGCCGCGGTCGTGAACAACAGCAAGACGGTTGTTACGCTGACCAAAGCCAGCATTTCCGGCACCGAGTTTTCCATTTCCGGTCTGCAGTTTCCACTTGCTCTGCACCCTGGGCAGAAGTCGAACTTCATGATTTGGTACAAAGGCAGCAGCCGGACCGGCAAGGCAAAAGGTACTTTGAGTTTCAAGGGGGAGCCTGGCACTCCGGATCCGGTAGTCCTTACGGCCTCAACAGGTAGCACGGCCCCGCAATTAACGGTTTCGTCCTCCAGCCATAACTTCGGAAACGTTACCGTGGACACCGTCGCAAACGCCGCATTAACACTTACAAACTCGGGCACCGCAGCCCTCACAATTTCTCACATTGGAGTCTCCGGGAAGGATTTCGAAGGAAGCGCGATCAACACGCCAGGGACAATTCCGTCGGGTGGCAACATAGCTCTGAATCTCAGTTTCTCGCCCAACACGGCTGGAAATTTCTCGGGCGCCGTGTCCATTTCAAGCGACGATCCGAATACGCCAACCGCAACCGTAGCTCTGACTGGGACTGCGACTAATCAGTCCATCGGAAAGCTGATTGCGACGCCAGCGGCCCTCAGTTTCAACAACGTGCAGGTTGGGAGCTCAGCCTCGGCGGTCACAACGTTGAAAAACGTCGGGACGGGCAATGTGACCCTTTCGCAGATCAACTTGAGCGGGTTGGGATTCTCTACTTCTGGTATCGCTACTCCGGTGCTGGTGGTACCCGGCGAAGCCCTGACCTTGACGGTGAAATATAGCCCAACGACGACCAAAGCCGCTAGCGGTGACATTTCCATAGTCAGCGCACAGGGCGGCATTACCAGCGTCACTGTTGCTGGAACCGTTTCGCAGTCGGCGCTCACCTTATCGCCTGGAAGTATCAATTTTGGCAGCGCGGTCACCGGTGTAGCTAACACGCAAACCGTTCAGATCTCCAATCCGGGTACCGCACCTGTAACGATTACGGCAGCGAATATCTCCGGCGCGGGCTTCAGTGCTTCCGGGCTGCCCCTTCCTGTGACGCTGAGCGCCGGCAAAGCGACAGCCTTCAACGTGCAGTTCGCTCCTAAATCTGCAGGACCTTCGACCGGAAGCTTGTCTCTGGTGAGCGACGCCTCCAATCCACCCTCTGCCATAGCTTTGAGCGGAGCGGGCGTGGCCGCCGGATTGAGCCTGGCTGTGAATCCTTCCAACGTAAGTTTCGGGAACGTCAACGTGGGAAGCACCGCTTCGCGCACTGTGACGATTACAAACACAGGCAACTCAAACGTGGCGATCTCCAGCGAAGCTTTGACGGGAGCAAATTTATCCTTGTCGGGTGGATCACCGGTGACACTGTCGCCATCGCAAAGCATTAGCTTAACAGTGCAATACTCGCCCACAGCTGCTGGGGCTACATCAGGCACGCTTGCCATCGTCAGCAACGCCAGTGGGTCACCCGCAGCTATAGCGGTTTCGGGGATTGGCGTGTCGCAGGCTCTACACACCGTAGTGCTTTCCTGGAATGCGAGTACGTCCGCAACTGGATATAACATCTACCGCAGCGCGACGAGCGGAACCGGATACGCAAGAGTGAACTCCGGTCCGGACGGCGTTTTAAACTATAGCGACACTAGTGTGCAGAACGGCCAGACTTATTACTATGTGACGACGGCGGTAGATGCTTCCGGACAAGAAAGCGGCTACTCCAACGAGGTATCGGTAGTTATTCCCTGATTTGATTGAGTCTCACCTAACGTTGGCGAGCACTACCTAAACGGCTGAATCAGGGCGTTAATTTAATTTGCCCATCTTCCGCAATTCAGCCAGATAAGGCGGAAGCGCTTCGCGCCAGTGGCGCACGGTAATGCCGAACGTATGCAAGGCGGCAGGTGACAATACCGAATATGCCGGTCTTTTCGCGGTACGAGCAGCTTGCACGGTGTCGATTGGTTTTACCGGATTGTTTTTGCCGGCCTGTCGCAGGATTTCCTGAGCGAATTCAAACCAGGAACACGTACCTGCGTTCGTAACGCTTACAAAACCTCGCGCTTCAGCATGAACTAGACCGTGAATTGCCACAGCCAGATCACGGGTGTAAGTCGGAGAGCCGACCTGATCTGAGACTACCGACAATTCAGGGCGGGTTTCGGCGGCGCGCAGTATCTTTTCAGGGAAACTGGATCCTGACGCGCCAAACAGCCAGGATGTGCGTGCGATGCACCAATCTCGCAGGCTTGCCTGGATTGCTTGCTCCCCGCGAGCCTTCGATTCGCCATACACGTTGATTGGAGCTATCGGATCTGCTGGTTCGTACGGACGTTTTCCTTGGCCATCAAAAACATAATCTGTGCTTATGTAGAGAACCTTCGCGCCATACTTGTGGGCCAAACCGGCCACATTTTCCGTACCCTTACCGTTCACCGCAAAAGCAGCGTCGGGATCCCGCTCACTGCCATCAACATCCGTATAAGCCGCGGCGAGCACGATCCATTCCGGGCGGGTGGCGGAGATCAAACGCTCCACTTGTTCGTAGCTTCGAATGTCGGCGTCGCGCGAGGTGGCCGGTATTAGCTCGTCGTCCCGCCACTCCTGGACGATGTCTTTTCCCAACATTCCATTGGCGCCAATTAGGAGTACCCGCATTTGCTACTTGAATTGCGTCTCCCAGTCGTAGCCGATGTTCGGGTCGTTGTAAGCCAGACGCAGCTCATCCGCGGGATTGTAGTGACGGTCTGTAAAGTACAGCAGGTTGATGGGCTCGATTCCCAGCGCCTTGTAGCCGTGGCCCACGCCTGGAGGAATGAGAATTTCCCAGGGACGAAAGCGGCCTACGTACAGCGTGTTGATTAACCCGAAAGTCTTCGAATTTCGGCGCAGATCGCAGAGAAAAATCTGGAGCATGCCAGATACCGGAGCCCAGAGATCGGTTTGCTCGGAATGGTAATGAATGGCTTTGATCGTTCCGGGATAGGTAAGGGTAAAAGAGACCTGAATATTTCGCGTACCATCGGGCACCATGCCAGAAGCAAGTCCCTTACCGAGGCGCGCAAGCTCGGTGAAAAATCCGCGATCGTCGGGGTAGACCTGCAACGGTTCGATGCGCACGCCTTCAATCAGATCGGGCGAGTCGACTTTGGCAATTATTTTGCCTAGAGTTTTTTCCGTCCGTCCGCGGATAGCCAGCTCGATACCATTTTTGGTTCCGAGAGGAACAATCTTTTCTGCTGCTTGCTGATTCGTCGAGACATCCACCGGCATAATCGCATCTCCTGAACGACGATAATGTCTTGTCTGGGCTACTGAATCGACTTAGCCACCTGAAGTTTGTTCCAATGCGCGGCGTGATTTGTCCGCGATGGGCGACCCTGGACTCAAACTAATTGCTTTCTCAAATTGTGCGCGGGCCCGAGCATTGTCATCTAATTTTTGATACGTCACACCCAGATGATAGTGATAGGCGGGATTGTCCCCCGCTTTCTTTACCGCCTCTTCCAGTAGGGGCTGGGCCACCGAATAGGCGCCATTATGATAATACGCCCACCCCAGAGTGTCGGCGGTATTGGGAGAATTCGGCAAGCCTCGCCGCGCCGCCTGCGCCAGCGTCAGCGCGAGGTTAACGCTGCCGTTATGCTCCAGCAGCAAGTAAGCGAGATTGTTCGCGGCTTGAGGATTATCGGGCTGTATCGATAACGCCTTCTGATAAATGGTTTGCGCCGATTGCCAGTTGCCGGCGCTTTCATACAGACCGCCGAGCGCGACCTGAAGCGCGGCACTATTCGGCGTAATTTGGATGGCGCGCTGGTAACTGGCAATCGCCTCATCTCGCGCGCTTCGACCAGCTTGTAATTGCGCGAGCAACACCACCGCGTTTACATATTGTTTGTCAATTTGCAGCGCTCGTTCCAGCGACTTTTCCGCGTCGCCGGGCTGCTTATTCTGAATCAACGCTTGTGCCTGAAGTACGTACAATTGCGCGTTGTTGGGATTTTGTTCGACAGTAGTTTTGAGCAATTGCAACGCTTCGTCCGGTTTATTCCGTCGAAAATCCAAATCGGCCAATCCCTGGACAGCCTCTATTGAACCGGGTTCATGACTCAATGCCTGGCGATACAAGGTTTCGGCTTCATTAAAGCGTTTTTGCGCAACGCGCAGTTGCCCAAGCCTTACGTAGCCCAGGGCCTTGTCCGGGGCAATGGTAACTAGCTGATTGAGGTCCGCTTCCGCGCTCACAGCGTCATTCTGATTCATGCGCGATGTTGCATCGAATAAATATCCCTCCGCCGCACGCGGCGCGATTTTTTTCAACTCCACCGCGATGTTATGCAATCCGGACCAGTCCCCTCGCTGCGCGGCGATTTCGCCAAGCGCGCGCCAAGCTTCATACAGCGAAGGACTAAGACGCACAGCTTCGCGTAGTTCGCTTTCCCCTTCCTGCGGCTTTCCTTTTTGCCGCAGCGCCAGGCCCATTTGGTAATGCGCAAAAGCGTTATCAGAGGAAGCGTGCAATGCTTGCTGTAATGTTTGAATACTGTCGTCCACTTTCCCTTGTTGCAGTTGGATCTCGCCTTTGAGCACCAATCCTTCGACATCCTGCGGGGCACTCTTCAGAAGATCATTCGTGAGCGAGGCGGCTTCATCGATACGATGGTTCAGCACTAGAAGCTGAATGTAGGTCTTGCGTACTTGGCGGTTCTTGGGGTGTTGAGCCGCAAGCGCGGAAAATTCAGTGAGGGCTTTGGCATTTTCCCCGCGTCCTAAATAAAAATCGCCAAGCATGCGGTAGGCGGCGGGATCGTCCTTCAGTCGCTCTTTGGCTTCTGTCAGGGTTTTTTCAGCGAGTGCGTCCTGACCCTGGTTCATATACACGCCGGCCAACGCAGCGCGTGGCATCGGATTATTTGGAGCGCGGCTTATTGCTGCTTGAAATTCCTCGGCCGCCTCTGTCCAGCGACGTTGCTGCTCAAACAAACCGCCGAGCGTCATCATCGCTGTGACGCCGGTAGAGTCCGCTGTTTTGGCCTTCTTGAGGGTCGCCTCGGCGCCTTTAGTGTCCCCAGTCCTGGCCTGCAGAACGCCCAGATTTATGAATGCTGCTACCTGATCGGGAGCCATCACCGTAGCCTCTTGGGCTTCCCGGAGCGCGTCTTTCGAATTTCCCAGAGCCGCGTCTGCGGAGGACAAGACCATCTGTGCGTCAGCGTTTTTAGGATTGCTCTGCAGAATCACTAAAGCGCGATCTTTCGCGTCTTGCGCTTTCCCGCCGCGCAGCGATAACTTTGCCAGTTCCAGTTGAGCGGCCCAGTTTTGCGGGTCAAGCTCCACAGTGCGAGCAAATTCGCGAAAGGCAGAAGCGAAGCTGCCCATCTTCATTTGAGACTGTGCCAGCTTGTAGTGCGCTGGCGGGTAGTTCGAGTCCACTTGCAGGGCTTGGCCGTAATAGATGATGGCCTCAGGGTATCTGCCCGCATTAAACTCGCGGTCGCCACGCTCCATGGCCTCGTGTATACGCGTGGTGGGGTCCCGATGGCAGGACAACATCAACGACGAAACAGGAAGAATCAGCGCCAACCAGAGTGTTAAACGTCGCAGGCTAAAGCTCATATTGTTCTAATTGGTCTCAAACACGTCCCACCATGCAATTTATCCTCCCCGTGTAATAAATAGAAGGATAACTTCAAGATCCGGTTCCAGCCTTAATAGTGATGCCCCACGGGAATTGCCGGGGCTACGGACAAGGCAGCCATAATGTGGCACAACAGTTCCGCTTCCCTGCCGCCGGTGAATTGTTAGGCCAAGCGCCCCTGTAATAACATAAACACCTTTGGGCTAAGACTATGATATAATTGGCCTTAACGTGGAATAAGTGGCGCCGCAACCCGCCAATAGGGACAACCGGATTGGCATGGCCCGTGCATCATATACAGCGAGAACAACACACCAAGGTTCGCAGAGTGTATTATAAGCTTTCCTCAAATTTGAGCGCTCAGGAAAAAATTTAAAGAGGTAGACATGGCCGCAAATCGCGAGCTGAATTCGACAGACGCAAAACGGGTTTTGAGACGTTATTGGTGGATTCTGCCCATAAGCACCGTGCTATTAACCCTGATCGCTTGGGTCGCGGCCAACGTGCTGCCAAAGCGGTATACCTCCCAAACCATGGTGCTGGTGGAGCAGCCGTCCGTATCCTCGAAGTATGTCGATCCGGTGGTCTCTGATGACTTGAATCACCGCCTGGCGACCATGCAGGAGCAGATTTTGAGCCGCTCGCGTCTGCAGCCAATCATTGAAAAGTTAAACCTCTACCCTGAGGAACGGGGTCGAATGAACATCGATGAACTGGTGGAAAAACTGCGCGGAGCTGTCACCTTGAAACCCGTGGAAGTGATGCAGGGTACCGGTCCTCACCAGTTGCCGGGATTCTATATCACCGCGACGTTTGACACTCCCCAGCTTGCACAACAGGTTTGCACCGAAATTACTTCCATGTTTCTCGCGCAGAATGCCCGTCAAACCGAGCAGCAAGCATCGCGCACAACCACCTTCGTGAGCGAGAAGCTTGCCGAAGCGAAGACAAAATTAGACCAAGAGGACGCCAAACTGGCGGAATTCAAGCGTCAACACCCGTTATCACTACCGGAAGACACGCAGCCAAACCTGGGCATCTTGATGAGTACCAACTCGCAAATGGAAGCCAATACCCAGGCCTTGAGCCGGGCCCAGCAAGAGAAAGCGTTCAACGAATCCTTATTGCAGCAAGAAGAAGCCAACTGGAAGACGAGAACAACTGGTGGGCCAAATCCGGATTCCGCTGACGCGCAACTTACTCTCTTGCAGGATCAACTTTCAAGTTTGCTTTCTCGCTATACTCCCGATCACCCCGATGTGATCAAAACTGAGAATCAGATCGCGGAACTCAAGAAGCGCATGGCCGAGCCACCGAAACCGGCGCCGGCCAACGCGCCCGCACAATCAGGGCATGAGCCTCCACAAATTCAACTGCTGCGCGCCAAGTTGAAGCAAGATGATTTGACCATCGCGAATTTGCAGCGCGAACAGGCACAAATCCGGTCACAGGCGTCCCAAGTTCAGGTACGCATGCAAGCGACACCCATGGTGGAGCAGCAGTACAAAGAAATCACTCGCGACCATCAAACCGCTTCCGACATTTATAATGACTTGCTCAAAAAGAGCCAAAGCGCGATGGAGTCTCGCGATTTGGCGAATAAACAAGACAGCGAACAATTTCGCGTGTACGATCCGCCAAACCTTCCGCAAAATCCGTCCTTTCCAAAGAAACCTTATTTCCTTGGCGGAGGTGCGGTCGGCGGCTTGCTAGCCGGCTTCGGTATTTTGTTCCTGCTCGCCATGATGGATAAAACCATCCACAGCGAACACGATGCGGAACTTTTCTTGCACCTCCCGGTGTTGACCGTGGTACCAACCCTGGCTGTAGCTGGATTGAACGGGAATAACGCAGTGGCCGACCGCAAAGAGCAAATTTTTAGCGGAGTCTAAGCGGCTACGCGGAATATGAGGAAGCAATGAGCAGGATTCACGAAGCGCTGAAGAAAGCCGCACAGGACAAAGCTACGCAACCACCAAGGGTTGTAACTGCGGACCTGGTGGAAGGCGCCGCGGAGATCAATCGTCATATCGAGCCGCCCGAAGATGTGATGCGCGTCGAGAACGTACGCGTCCCGGGTATTGATCCGCGCTTCAAGGAAACACGTTTCCTCAATTACGAGGAACTCATCAAGCGCTGCAGCCATCCCTCATGGTCGCTGGACGCAAGAAATAGCGTGTTCGTGGGCGACGACAGCGATCGCATCGGAGCCGAACGCTTTCGCACCTTACGCTCGCGCTTGTACCAGATTGCGGGAACGCAACAATTGAAGAAATTGTTGATCACCAGCAGCATCCCGGCGGAAGGGAAAACTTTCGTTGCCGCCAATCTGGCTCAGTCCATCGTCCGTCAACCAGACCGTCGCGTGCTGTTGATCGACGCGGATTTGCGCGCTTCCAGGCTCCATCAGTCCTTCGGAGCGCCTAGCGGCCCCGGGCTTACTGACTATCTGCGCGGTGAGGTTGACGAATACGCGATTATTCAAAATGGACTCGAGGGGAATCTTTGCTTTATTCCGGGTGGTCAACCGGTTTCCAACCCCAGCGAACTACTCCTGCGCGATAAAATGAAACATCTGCTGGACGCCATGACCGAAATCTTTGATTGGGTCATCCTGGACTCACCCCCGGCTTTGCCCGTTCATGATGCCAGCATGCTGGCCGACCTGTGCGATGGCGTGTTGTTCGTGGTAAGAGCGGGAAGCACCGATTCTGAGATAGCTCAGCGAGTATCGGCAGAATTTCGCGACAAAAATTTGTTGGGCGTAGTGCTCAACCGCGTCGATTCCGCGGACACCTATAACAATTATTATTACGGCTATGGCAGCGAAGCGGAAGGATTAGCTGCGAAGAAGTAAGTCTGGGTTTGGTGGGGGTGGGATTGGCCGCGTCCTAGCGGTTAGTTTTCCGCCACGGGTGCGGCTATTTTCGCGGCTGGCAAGTGTGGTTCGTGCTCTCCGGTCTGTAATAGCCAGAAAATCGGGACCATCAGCAATAATCCAATCAGAAAAAACACCACTCCTCCCTCGCGGTGGAGATTGCCATAAAGAAATCCTGGATCCACGTAGCTCGCTAGCATTGTTAGCGTAACGATTCGAATCCCGTTCTTCACTATCATGACTACAAACCCTGCAAGTACGAACAGCACTTGTTTCCACCAGGTCCGCAGAAAAAAGTGTCCGACCAGGATCGCCAAGACCAGCAATGCGATGCTGGACCGGATCCCGCTGCATTCCCGGGCCACCTCAATACTGAAGCGCGGCAGATGAAATACGAAACCTTCTCGCAGTACGGGCAGCGGCGTCAGCCCAAACAGCAACGCTGATATTTCCGCCGAACCCTTTTGAAGAACGTACACCACTCTACTGAGGAGCGCTTCCGGTAGGGGAATGAAAAGAAACAGGAACATCAAAGGAAAGCGCGCAGCCTTCAATGATTCCCTTCCGAATCCCAACGCGAAACCCGCGATCCATACCAGCACCAAGCCAAACGCGCATAAAGATGGAGATATTGCCGGGGTTCCAATATTCCAGAGAACAATCGCTGTCCCAGGGATTAAGAATATGAGGCAAGCAACGATATCAGAAGACAGGCTTCTAAAGATTCGTTCACGGTCGATGAACATCAACCAGGCGGATATGAACGGAATCAGAAGGATATGGGAAGCGTCGTCATTGCCGAATGAATAACGGAGTAGAGCAGTGAGGGCGGCCCATGAAATTATGATGCTACAGGCCAACCACCCAAAGAACAACAGCCAGCGCCGGTTTGGGTGATCTGCATAGCTCACGATGAAACTTCCGCTGAACAGAAAAGCATCGACATGTCTTGACGCGCTTCACCAAAACACTATTTGCTGAAAGTCTCGCTACGACGCACATAATGGCGATCGTAATAATTTCGATATTCACCAGACCGCGCATGATCAAGCCACGCGGTGTTTTTCTGATACCAATCCACCGTTCGTCGAATGCCTTCTTCAAACGAAATCTTGGGCAACCAGCCCAGTTCCTTCTGGATTTTTGAGCTGTCTAGAGCGTAGCGGCGGTCGTGCCCGGGCCGGTCCTTTACGTACTGCATCAACGATTCTGGCTTGCCGAGGTGCTTGAGGATGGTTCGGACAATTTTGAGATTGGGCTGCGGAGCTCCGGCCGACACGTTATAAATCGTTCCGGCCTGGGCTTTGTCCAACGCCAGCGCTATCGCGCTGCAGTAATCTTCGACGAATAGCCAATCCCGTTCCTGCATACCATCGCCATAAATTGGCAGAGGCTTGTGTTCGCTGGCATTGGCGATCATCAGGGGGATGAGTTTTTCGGGGAATTGATAAGGCCCATAATTATTGGTGCAGCGAAGAACTACCGCTGAAACTCCGTAGGTGTTGGCATATGCGGAGACGAAATGATCAGCCGAGGCTTTGCTGGCGGCATAGGGGCTTCGCGGATCCAGCACGGTCTCTTCGGTAAAACTGAGGCCTGCCGGAGCGCTCCCGTAAACTTCATCAGTACTGATTTGAACGAATTTGGACAGCTTGAAACGTTTTGCGGCGTCCAGTAAACATTGCGTCCCTAAAATATTGGTTCGCAAAAAGGGAGTAGCGTCTTCGATGCTGCGATCCACGTGAGTTTCCGCAGCGAAATTCACGAGTGCGTCGAGACCATTCTTAAATACCGCATCCACCGCTGGACTGTCGGTTATATCTCCGCGAATGAATTGGTATCGCGGATTTTCGGCGATGTCCGCGAGGCTTTCAGGATTACCCGCATAGGTCAGGCTGTCGAAATTGATGACATTGACATCGCGTCTGCTGTTCAAAATATGGCGAACGAAGTTTGACCCGATAAATCCTGCACCGCCGGTGATCAAAACTTTCAAGCGAATTCCTCCTGTGGCTTAGGGCAAAAATAATAGCGACACTCATTGCGCAAGGGTCTAGTCCGCAGCCTTGGTGTGCCTCGCGGCTGGACCTCGTCCCGGAGTCTTGTTGGCCCCGGTGTCCGCCACGAGTTTTGTCGCGTGCAACAGCGACTCAAATGTGCCCGCGTCCGTCCACCAGCCATCAAGAATGCTGTGGGTCAGGCTTTTCTCAGCCAGATACATATTATTTACGTCGGTTATCTCCAGTTCATTGCGCCAGCTGACCTTAGTCTTTCCAATTTTTTCGAAAACGGTGGCGTCGTAGAAATAGATACCGGTGACAGCGTAATTGGATTTTGGAGCTTTGGGTTTTTCTTCAATACCGAGAATCTTCCCATTCACGATTTCAGGGCAGCCAAAGCGCTCCGGGTCTTCCACTTCTTTTAGAAGAATGTGGGCTCCGGCAGCCTGCTTCTCGAACGCTTCTTTGGCGCCAATGATGTTGTTCTCAATTATGTTATCGCCCAGCACCACGCATATTTTCTCGCCTTCGACGAAGGGCTCCGCAAGCCGCAGCGCGTCGGCGATGCCGCCTTCGCCTTCCTGGTAGGTGTAGTGGATGCGATGCAGATTGAAGTCTTTGCCATTCGAAAGAAGGCGGAGAAAATCTCCGGAATTTTGCCCGCCGGTAACGACGATGATGTCCCGAATGCCGGCATCGACGAGAGTCTGGATTGGATAATAAATCATCGGACGGTCGTATACCGGCAGCAAATGCTTGTTGGTAACGCGCGTGAGCGGGTACAGCCGCGAGCCTTTTCCACCTGCAAGTACAACACCCTTCATGGTTCGCTCCTAAGGCCTTCTATTAGCGTAACGAGTGTGAGACGGCTTCGTTGCGAATAATCGGGCCTGGTTGTCTTGAAGAAAACGGGGTAATTAATTTAGCATCCGGTTTTCTCACCGGGCCGATGCTAACGACAAGATCGGTTGAGTGCGGTCACGCGCCTCGGTAAGAATACGGCGAACGACCGGCCATAGACCGGCGCTCCTACTTGCAACCTGGCGGTAATCGACGCTATTGCTGGAAGGGAAGAAAATCTCCAGCGTATTATTCGAAATCTTGAGGCGGGCGGGAACGTTATCCACTGCGGTTTCGGTGCCATCTCGACCATGGTTATGCACATCAATTGTAAAGCCGCCGCAATATGGCGAGGGGCAGACTTCCGCCGCCGTGATATCGGCGGAGAGTGGAACCGCAAGATGTCGGGAATAGGGCCAGATGCGTAGGGTTTTATTTCGCGTCTCGGATACGAAATTCGTCTTTGATATCTGCTCGATGCTTGTCCATCGGACCGCACCAATACTGTTAACCGTATTCGCCATGGATTCGAGCTGGGCGAAATTTGAAACGCAGTCCTGATGGTGCAGGGTAACGATCACAGGGTGGCCCAGAAAAGCGTTCAGTCTGGCATCTGTTTCCGAAAGGCCGATTCTGTGAAATACAGGAAAACCCAAACTCCCCAGCGGTTGCGCCATGGAAAATCCTAGATCAGCGGGCCAAAGTTTCTCGCGATTCCAGCGTAGCAGCGAGCCAACCGAAACGCATGCGCCTTCGTAGCCCAGCCGTACCATCAAGTCCGCCATAAATTCCGCGAAGGCCCCGTGGGGGGCGGCCATCAGCCGCGCAACAGCGATGCCTGAGCGCGATTCCAGGTCCGCAATTCGCCGGAGACCGGTTGCGAGAAGGCTTAAGGCATCCTGCTGGTCATAAGATCTCGCCAATTCGTCAGCCACATGATTGACGCCGTGCATCATCAGCGAAATGTAGTTTTTGTGGGTTTGAAAGAGTGCAACCACCTTGCGATCAAAATACCAGGCGTCCAAAGGGACCGTGGCTATGGTTGCGTGATAGTTGTGACCCGCGGCATGGTTTGCCAATTTTTCGAAATCGATATAGCCATAACTTCGATGATGAAGATTCGGGTCGTCTATGATGAAACTGGCGCGCGGTTCCGGAGTTGGCCAGCCATCCGGACCCACGAGCCTGCGCAAAAAATGCAATAACGGAACCAAGGCGAACCAGCAGCGCTCTCGAAAATGATTATGGAAAAAATCCTTTTCCGTAAACACTGGTATGTCTACGCCAACGTAATGATGATCATGGCCGCCTTGCTGTTCGATAGCCCAAACGGCTTGTTCTTCCACCTTGGCCAGCGATTCGAACGAGTCCGGGACCTGGAAAAAATTTATTAAGCTGGAATCGGCCAGCGTTTTACCGCGAAATGCGCGGTGCACCGTTGCTGAGGGGCTGAATGTGATGGCCGATTGTGCCGCGATAGGACTTGGTTGCGAAAATATAACTTCATAGCAACTAACATTGCGTAAAGACGCCTCGCGCGCCGCCTCCGCAGCCCCACTAACTGCGATCAATCCCTGAAGACCTTCATACTCGCCCGGCGTGTGCGGTTCGAACGAAACCTCCATCCGAGAGCTCAACATGTCAAAAAGCCGTCGGTGAAGTTCGTACCCTGTCGCCGGCGCTACGGAGATTCTTATTTTAGGTTGGGATAGCACGATCAGGTTTTTCCAAGAGGGCGGAGTTTTTTGGAAAATTCTCGCAACGAAATATTCATCTTTAGTGGAACACCAACACGGGCAATTGGGACCGCGGGATTACCCTGGACCACCGTCAACGGGGGAACGGATTTTGTCACCACGCTGCCGGCAGTGACGACCGATCCTTTCCCTATTGTAACATTCGGCATGATAATCGCGCCCGGCCCTATTGAGGCATCTTCCTCAATAACCACACCGTGCAATTCGCGGAAATGCGCAATAATCACGGCGCGAATTCCGATCGCAGCTCCAGCTTTTATGGTTACGTAATCGGGATGCGATGTTTCTATGATTGCGTCGTAACCGATCCACACACCCTCTTCAATGTGAACGCCACGCCATCGATGCAGCTTGACGCGAAGGCCGGTAGCTCCAGGCACGGTGCGAGCAATATTTTGCAGCATCCGATTCTTGAGTCCCGAGATGAATCCCTCGTTGGCCATATTATCGGCGACTCCTGTGTCCCCACTGAATGCGAAACAATATCGTCATTGCTTGTCGATCCGTGAAAACATGTCGTACCTTTCCAATTCCCTCAATCAACCCCTGACATTCGCAGGGTTCGCAGTGGCACAGCGCTGCTCAGCTTTACGAAGGCTCGTCGCATCGCGGCTGCGAAGGCCATCATCCAGCCCTTTACAAACAAGGAGCCGGCGTTCGCATATAGGCGTGCGCGCAAGCATTTCTTGATCCAGAAAAAAATTGGTCCGCCAAGAAAGGCGTACCGCTCGAATCGGAAACGCGCACCACCCGGATATTTGCCAGCCTTTTCTTTCTTGATTAGCGTCAGCATGGCCGGGATAAACGGCGGGACCTCGTGCACAGTATTTCCTTGATGAACGCGATAGCAGATTGTTGGTGGCGACAAGATTTGAACGCAGCGACCGGAAACCCCCAACTTCATCATCATATCCAAATCATCCAAGTGAAACAGTCCCTCGGTCCATCCGCCAGCTTGTTGAAATGTTGCCTTGTTTACCACCATAGCGCTGGCACTGGCGCGGTGCATTCGATCTTTTTGAATCAGGTTCTCATATTCGACAAAAGTGACTTCCCCAGGCGTTTCTCCGGTCTCAGGGCGTCGCGTACCCTCAAAGAAAAAGAGACGGCTCAGCAGGACCGGCGCCTGGCTGGCCGATATCAGAGCCGCGTAGGTATTCAGCGCCCACGGCGACAATAAATCGTCTCCGTCCAGAAACACCAAATAGTGGGCGTCAGCTGCTGCTGACGCACCAAGATTGCGCGCCGAATTTGCGCCGATATTCTTCGAAGCGCAAATAAGGCGTATTGAATTTCCAAATGCCTTCAGAATGTCGACCGAATCGTCTGCCGAAGCGTCATCTACCACGATTACTTCGCGCGCCTTGTAACTCTGTTCGAGAGCCGAATTCACCGCATCCAGAATGAAGAGCGCCTGATTATGGCAGGTGATGATTACGCTGAATTGCGGCTGGGTCACCGCGTTTCCCCTAACGATGGTCATTAGGCGGACGCCAGATCGTTGGTAAAATATTTGTCCGTCGTTGCACAACAATAGACATTCAAACGATTAGCCTGCAGCATTTTCTGTGAGATTGAGCTTAATTAGTAGTGACAGAATCGGACTGGTGTTGCAATCCTCTAGTTCCCTTAGAATGCACATCTCGCGCATTTGTTTCTGTGTGCGCCCTGGGCATGAGCGATGGTTCGAAGGAATATTTAAGGTGGCCGTCTACCAGATGTGCGTAAGCGATGCGAGCGCGCTCTTGGCCTTCACCCTCTATTCGCCAACCTACTCCATCCGTGACCAATGTCAGTTCCGCGCGCATCCTCCACCATCTATTAATTTCGCGGGGCAGCGCGGTCCAAACAAACATTTTTTCGCGTAGTAGGGCCAAGTAACTCAATAGGCGGCGGTACGTATGGTTCGATTTTTTGCTTATGATGTAGTCCGGGTGAACAATTAGGCTTATCAGTCCGTGACCCGCCAGTATCGACCGGCATTGCTCTTCCCAAAGAGTCGTGGAATACGAACTCAAAATGTGGAAGAGAGAGTAATCTTGTGTGGTGGTCACCGGGATTTCCAATACCTTGCCGACAAAGTAAGGCATCACCGTACAGCAGCCGCCGGTTTGCGCGTCTAAATGTCCTACGTTGGGAACGGACATGTCATACGAACACTTCAAGGCATCGAACCAGCCTAAATTCCGATAGAGTGCTCCGGACCTGAATCCTTGCGCATCGAACTTCTTTAGGTAACCGTTAATTTTCTCGGCGCGACGCAGAAATTCTTCGCGAGTTCTGAAAAGATTGCCATCGTGACAGAGATCGTGGACATTAACCTCGCAGCCGCGCTGTCGTATCTGCTCCAGAAACGCAGGCGTCACGTCATAACGTTTTTCGGGCACCACTTGATAAGAAGCTTTGAACCCAAATTCTTCGTCGGTATCCATCAATTGCGGGCAAAAATCTCGTCCCGCCTCAGTCTCCACGTCGTGGGTCAAAATGGCAGCCGCAGGAGCTCCTTCCGGCCAGAACCAGATAAACGGTACGGGAGTGTTACTCCTCACTTTCAATGCGGCTTTCATCAACGCTTCGAAAAGCTTATCCACGGTGCGATCCACGGGCCAATGGGGAAAGGGTGAATGCGTACCTCCTTGCAAACGAATTCGTTGAAGAATTCTCCGGAAGTGAACAGGAAAAACGGGCCGCCCCAGATAATAAATCGCACGAATTACTGCGTTACCGCCAAAATAAGTGTGTTCGGAGTGCATTTGCCCGGTATAGGCTTCGAACCTCAGGTTCTCTGCGACTTGATCCGGGTCAAAGGGAAGGGTGACGTGACGCCATTCAATTTTTGCCGCGCAAGAAACGTCTTCAAGCTGCACATGGTAGTTCGAAGCAGGACGGCGAACACTGGATTGGCCGTAACAATCGACACCTTCTCCAAAACGAAAAAATCCTGATTCCTTTTGCAGCTCTCCACCCAACCGGAAATCAGCGGCCGTGTCAGGGCACCGGAAATAATGGCGGAATGCCTGGTTCATAAATTAATTAAATTATACCGTTACAGGGACTGTACCTTTCAGGCACACGGATTGTACTTGGTGTTCTCCAAGTTGTTATCTGTTTAGAGGCTCGGAGCTAGCTGACGTCAGGGTACAGCAAGTTCCCGGCGAGGCGCAACACCCCCTGTGGACAACGCGAAAACACCTTTTTGCCAAACTTCGTGAGCATCCAAGGATCTTGCTGGCTAGTGACTGGCAGCGCGGGATATCGCAGATAAGTGATCAACTGCCTTTTCGTTCTCGATCTGTCTTTGAATGTCACCAACCCGGTGTTAGTGGATTCTAACTGGCCGAAATCGAGCTCCACGAACCCCGTGTTCTTTGGAACAGCGGATCAAAATGCAGAAAAGAAACTGCATTCCGCCAAGATTATGCCAATGAGCGTCGGAGCAACCGTACTTGTAAACCATTTTCTGTTTGTGGCTTAGAGTGAATATTGACGCGATCCGCCCGAAATTTAGGCTAGAGCTTGTTCTCAATTGGCGGGGGAACTAAATAAGCTTGGGAACGAACCGCGCTTCTCATTCGCTTCAATTGGCAGAACGCCGACAAACAACCGGAGCTCCAGCTATTTACCGCCAGATGCTCTCTCTGCCTGTGAGGCGCGCCAGTTGTTGCTTTCGGAGATATTTGATGGTTTCGGGCTCATCAACCTGCGGAACTCGTTGCGTATATCCCGAAAGGAAACCATACATCAATGCGGCAGACCCCACGATATAGGGCTTGAAACGCAGCCGGCGAACGCATTTCAACAACATGAACACCGGATGATAGCCGCACACGTAATTGGCTCGCCCGTTCTTAACCAAATTGGCCCACGTGCCATCAGCGGCTCCGGTGTAGCGGTGATGCACGAGATGTAACTCTGGGAAACTCCTGGTAGTCCATCCCAGCATGCTGGCTTTCACTTCGTCCATGGTGTCCCAGCCAGGAGCTGGCCAAAATCCTCCGATAGCATCCCAGCATTCCCGTTTATAAATCTTTGTAGCGCCACGAACGTGGAAGGCAGGATTAGGTTCAAACGATTTTTTCCCGTTCTCGATATAGCACATGACGCCGCCACCGACGCCTAGCCGAGGTTCGTTCGCAAAGTGGTTGAAACACTTTTCGAAATAATCAGGCTCGAAGGACAGATCTCCATCCAATTTAACGATGTACTCCCAATCCGTGCAGGTCACCTGGCGATACCCATCGTTGAATGCGTCGACGACACCGCCGCCAGCCTTGCGAAAGCCGCGGTTCGTGCGGTGAACGGCGCGAATCCAGGGATAACGCGCAGAATATTCGTCGATGATTTCCCCAGTCCGGTCCGTCGAACCATCGTTGACAATCCACCACTCGACAGGGCGAACTGTTTGCGCCCCGACGCTTTCGATAGTTTTTTGCAGGTACACTTCTTCATCGCGCGCGGGCGTAATGACTATGTATTTGATGTTCGACAGGTTCATAGAATGATGAAAAGAATAGAAAGCATCTTAGAGAGCCGATTTATCCGCCAAGGAATAGGTTATCTTTACACTTCGTGAGGGCGCTTTTTACGTGCCCAATGCAGCTGATGTCCTTTCGCAATTTTATGATTGAGGCAATACCCGTGCGGCATGCTCTCTTTTTCGTCCGAGCATGTTTTGCGCAAAGGCGTTGCCGAATATTTTTCGTTTGACTTCGTATGCCCAGGGCAACCAGCGATAAGCACCAGCTATTTTGAGCCGGAACTCCAGCGGCCAATCGGTTGGATCTACTCGCACACGGCCGGTAACGAACTCACGCGGTTCTTTAAAAGCAAAGTGGGGGAGTGTCGAAAAAACCCTTTGATACCCGGCCTCGTGGCATATTTCCACTAATTGTTGATTAAAGCCGCCATAAGGAAAACTAAATAGCACGATACGGCGATGGAGTTGGTCTTCGAGTTTAGTCCGTGACAACGCAATTTCCCGCTTGGCTTGATCCAAATTTATCGACGGGAGCAGCGGATGGGTCAGCGTATGAGACCCGATGGTTACCAGACTTTCTGGCAAAGCACGAATCTGCTCCAGCGACATCACTTCCTGCACGTAACCGTCCGACCCAAAAGTTTTTCCGATGACATCGGTAATCACAAACATGGTCGCCGGAATTCCACGTTTTACCAACTCTGGAAGCGCACATTCGTAAAAATTCTTAAATCCATCGTCAAACGTCACCGCTACGTGGCGTGTCCCAGGATGTAGCGTCGTGGCTTCATTGGCGGCAATTGGCTTCGCATAGCTGAGCAGTTGGTCCATTTGTTTGGCGAAACGGGCCCGCTGCGCGGCATCGACGGAATGATAGTAGACAACAACACAGGAACTGCGAGCGGCCCGGCCTATTAAGCGATTCAGAAACCTATCAGCGGCGGAGACTGCGTACCCGCCCAGACTGATTCCTAATTTCACAATGCGCGTTAGCGAAATCTGGTTTTCCATGAATTCCGTTGGCCGTGGCGCGTAGCGCCTGGCACCTGGCCTGTACCGCAAACAATAATTCAGTGCTTCCGCCGGCGCTCAGCCCTTGCTAACTCTTTCTGAGCCTAGTGCTTATCTCATGTCCGCGTCTGTTTCACGGCCACAGCGTAGCATCGCCGTCAAAAGGGCATGCATACCATGCATTCTCGTTCGCGAGCTTCTGATGAAGCACCGGGTCGCGCGCCTTGTACAAGTACGGACAGGCCGGATAATCCCGTGAATAAGGCTTCCACTGCAGAAACTTTTGCCTGATTTCGTTGGGGAAGCCCATTACTTCAAGAACGTGACTCCCAGCATTCTTGGAAGATCTAAGACTCGCCGTGAGCAAGTGATCCATGACTTGCGGAGCACTCTCATCAATCATAAGGTCCGCAATGATCGAACGCCTAAGCCCTTCGCCAGCTGCGTCATCGTGTCGCACAACCCCGTATCCAACTAAGCGGCTTCCAACATAACAACCCAGCACGCTCGTCGTTCTCCTGCTGCCCGGTGGATCAAAGTGCCAGCGCATAATAGAGGAAGTGCGCTTGGCCTGCAGTCGGGGCATTTCAAGTAATTTGTCGGACCAGAATCGTTGAAATTCTTCACCTAAGTTATTCACGCCAGCTTCAACAATAGTGTAACGCCCCGATTTCGCGTTGCGCGGGCGCCGGCGAAGGCCCATATCAGCCTGCACCGCAACCGATGCCAGAGCGCTTCCGATTCCTTTTAGAGACGAGTTGATTCCCAATCTCTTGAACACCGATGTAGTGAAAGCGCCCGGATCAAGAATCCAGAATAAGACTTTGCCGTAATCCTTCTGCGGAAGTTCCACGGCCTTGAAGGCTTTCATTATTCTCCCGGCGGAAACCGTTGCGGTAGTGTCCAGGAAAAGATCCACCTTCTGACGAAAAAAAGACGTCACTAAAAGATGTGTGAATGCGCGACAGTCGCGCTCCACCGCCAGACGGCACGTCGCTGCTGCTCGGAGGGTCTGACCTTCATATTCGTACAGCATCGGGACGCTGCCCAAAAACCCCACGATTTCATCGGAGGCAGCGAGCACCCATCCGATAACGGCTTTCTCACCATCACCAATCGCTGGATTGTCCTGCCACAAACGCTGCCAATTTTCAGGAGAATCCGGGCCTAGTCCCAATTTGATGTTCAAAGCGCAGACTCGCTCGCAATCCGAGAACTGTGCCTCGCGAACAGAAACCTTTTTCGCGGTTTTGGCAGCCGAATCAGGAGCCCTGTCTTCCTCGTTTCTTGATCGCACCTGCCGAACGCGCTTTAAAACCAGGTCGGCGATCTTTTTTTCGATGACTGACATCTAGTTCGGTTCCCCTGGCGTTGAAGCACTTGTCACTGTATAGTTCTTTACGATAGACCAGAAAAAATCACACACCGCGACGGTTAAGCACAAAGGACGGATTGGCTGAATTATGTGACACCTGTGTCGCGAAGTGTCAGAAGCGTTCATCGCCGCTAGCGGCTTCCTAGCGCCACGTCTTGCCGCCCGAGAGCCCAGTTTAGAACCGCCTTCCACTTTGCGGTGGAAGCCTTAAGCGACTTCCTCTCCCACACAATATTCCCGAGTGGAAACATCAAGGTAAGAATTACCAGCCGCACCGCGGCTGTACAACCGATGGCCGCCCGGTACATCGATTTATAAACCAGCCCGCGAGTCTTTCGGTAGTACTCCAGCATCGCCTGATGCCTCATAATGATGGCCCATTGGCTTACCTTCTGCTGCACGCTGCTTCGGCCGCCGTGATGAATTATGGCCGCCTGTCCAACATAATAATTATTGTAATTGGCGTGTTTCAGCTTGTAGTTCAGATCCAGATCTTCCGCGTACATAAAATAATCTTCGCTTAGCATCCCGACTTTTTCGAACACCTCGCGCTTAAGCAACATACATGCGCCAGGGATGACTTCGACTTTTATAACCTTCACGTCTTCTTGAAACAGCGGCTGAATGTCCCAGAGTGGACAGTGTGGCCATCGCAGCAGCAGATATTCGGCGTCCAGAACGCTGGTCAGAATCGTCGGGAACTTCTGGATCGATTGCAGCTGCACCGACCGATCAGTATTCAATAATTTGCAGCCGACTATTCCCGCGTCGGGCCGTAGCCGGGACTGCTCGAGCATGACCTGAATCGCATCACCAACAATTTCTGTATCGGGATTCAGGAACAGGACATAATTCCCACTTGATCGCTTGAAACCGAGATTATTTGCTCCAGCGAACCCCAGGTTCACTTCGCTCTTGATCAGCACCATGTACGGGAATTCCGCCTTGAGACCGTCAATCCCCCCCTCTGGCGAAGCGTTATCCACAACGATGACTTCAAACGAGATTCCATGAATCTCTCGATACACGCTCGTCAGACAAGCGCGCAGGTACGCGAGCGAATTCCAATTTACGATGATGATTGACAGTTCCATAAAATTTAGACGGAGGTAATCTCGAAACCAGACTCACCAAATCATCGAGAGCGCGAGCGGCTTCTGACCGGCAGATTCGCCACCGTGGCGCTTTGATCGCCAACCCTGGCAAGCCGCGGCGCCGGCACGGGCCGCTTAAGCGGTATCGGATATTGCTCGATCGCCGGTATGGTCTCTTTCTGCGTGGCAAGAATCGGTGCAGTAGCAGCCGTTACGATGGCAAGAAATGTAAACCACATAATCTTGGTGTGATCAAAATAGCTGACCCCGAAGAAACACACGCAGTTAGTGAAGAGGGTTACAGCCAGGGCCCACATATATCGTTCCTGCTGGAGATCGCCTTCAACAATTTTTCGCGCTGTGCCAATTTTGCGGAAACTGCGGGAGATTATCAGAACGAAGAGAACGAAGGTAATCAAACCGCCGCTTTCGGCTTCCTGAACGAACTGATTACTTGTGTCCCACAAATCCCAACCCCAGGTCCCAGCTGCGTCGGTTCCGATAAGCCACCAATCGCTGAAGTGTCTGACGCACTGGTCGATGAGCATCGCGCGATGATAGCCAGAGTTCCCAGCAATGAGATCAACGCGGGCGATCAAAAACCACACCGGGGCTTTCATTACCAAGTGAAGGGCTATGAGCGCGATAACTATGCCCCAACGCACTACTCGCATTCTGTTTCGAAAAGGCCACGCAAACCACGCTAGAACCGCCGCTAAGAATGAGAGCAACGGGGTGCTGGAGGAGCTCATCAGCATCATCCCCATCGAACCGCAAAAACCAAGCGCTCCGGTGATTTTAGATTTCTTACTCTGCCATAACCACCAGAACAGCGGCATGAGCGCTACGCCAAAAACACCTGCCAAGATGGGATGTGCAAAAGCACCCGTGGCCCGGATCGAACCCTCGCGGGTCCCCGGTACGATGGACAGCACGCCCAAATAACCAAAAATATTTTGGTTATGGAATTTTTCATCCAACATGGTTACTGCAAAGATGCAGGTCAGGACTGCAAAAAGCTTAACCACACGAAGAATATCTTCTTCATCTTTGATCGCATAGCGCAGAAGCAAAAACGCTCCGATGGCATCGATCATAAAGCTGGCTTGGTAAAATATCGCCCCGGAAGCCCCGCTATTGAGCACAACATTTGTCATGCAGCGGCAAAACACCCAAGCCACGAACAGCTTGTCGACGATGTCGAAGCCGCCGGCAAAGAGAGGGCCCTTGGAGGTTAGCTTCGCGATGATCAACCGGAGCACTCCGGTCATAATCAGGATGCGCGCCACATAAAAGTGGAAGCCCCCGATATAAATCTGTTGCCCGATGGAACCCAGGAATATGGCCCCCAAAAAGGGGATAGGTATGTATTTTCTGGGCGCCAGAAGTATAGCCAGGACAGCGAGCATCATCGCCACCAGCACCAGGGGATGCAATACCGTGCCGGAGGCGCCGCCACCGAAGACTAAATTAGCTGGATTTTCCGGTTCCAAGATTCATCCTCAATCTGATGTCAAACTGTTACAGTATCTTGCGTAGAATTATTTTAAGTTTATCAAAATAAAGTTAGAAGCTCGCACTTGAGAATCTAGCGAATTACATAACGACCCGGCACAGTCAGGCCATTCGTAGAACTTTGCTTTGCGACTTTGGATTGAATCTCTATTGATTTGACTTCTACCCGAGGGAACCACGGCGATCGCCGGTACCCGACCATTCGTGCTCTTTCAGCTAGGTGTAACAGGTGCACAACCCTCCGGTCAAACCACGTGCCGCGCTGTTCCATTTGAGCGGCGCGCAAATCCCAATGCGCATATTTGAGTTCGCGGTCAAGTATTTTTCGCGTAGGCGAAAACTGGCCGGATTGTGTCAGCCACTTTAGCGCGCGTTCTTTTACTGTGATCACGTTTTGCTTCAATCTAATTTGGTCTTGATACGCTTTTTTGGACAGGCTATCGCTGCTACCTTGGCGCCAAACCACCAATGGCTCGCGTATCAACCCCCAAGGACCTTCAAACGACAACTTTAGTGCTAAGTCGTAGTCTTCGAGGCTCCACAAGTCTTCGTCAAAACCGCCACTGCGCTCTAAAGCCGAGCGGCGCACCGCGACCATCTGCGTAAACATGATGAAGCGGGTAGCCAATACGTCCGCGACATTTACCCAAATGGTGTCTGCATCCGGTACACGCAGCAGACCCACCTCGAATGAGGTCAAGCGTTGTCCGTCGCTAAACTCCAGCCAACTATTTGCCAGGCTGCACGGCACGCTTTCGCCGGCATTTCGTAATAGGTTTACATGCCGCTCGATGTACGATGGCAGCCAAAGGTCGTCCGAATCCAAAAATGTAACGATTTCTCCGGTGGACTCTTTGATTCCGCGATTTCGCGCTGCCGCCGGCCCAGCGTTTTTCTGGGATATTACCGTGATTCGTTTTCCGAATTCCGCCAGTTTCTGAAGGGTGTCGTCTGTCGAACCATCATCGACGATGATTATTTCTACATTGTCGTAGGTCTGCCGGACAATGCTTTCTATCGCTTCGCCAATTGTGTGCGCACGGTTATAAGTCGCGACGATCGCGCTTACCAAGGGTTTTTGTGTCATAAGAAGATGCCGTCAATCACAATTGAAAAGGGCGTAGCGGACACTCTTCCCAATATAGGATGTCAGTTGCAGAAACCCGGCGGTTCAAATGCTGATGTGCCCAAACATTCTCATAACTACTATGGCAACAACGGAACACGACAGCAGCACTCCGAAGGTCAGCACCTCTAGTCGGAAGACCGCTCTAAAATTCTGCCGGATTCCCCACAGCGAAGGGAGATACGCTGCAATAGGAGCAATGGCTAAGACCCACAGCGCCTGATAAAAACCGTATTTCGTCAGCGCGATGGTCAGGCCCACAGCCAGAAAAGCCAGTTTTGCCAAATTACTGGCTGCCGCGTACCTTGAAATTCCTAATGCGAACAACATCTGCGTAGTTACAGAGGTAAACACTTCTAGTGCTGCCCGCAAACCGAGAAGCTGCAGCATCCACCCGGCCGGCAAATATTTGGGACCCAGCATCGCCGCGACGATCCAGTTTCCGCCGATAATAAATGTGACCGCCATAACGCTCGTCAGTATTAGCAACAGCAGTCGCGCTTTTCTGTACTGTACGGCGACGTAAGCGGGTCCTGTTCTAACCGAAGCCGCAATCATGGGATAAAAAACCTGACTAATTACACGTTGCAACCCTGAAGAAGCCGCCGACGTTATCGATAAAGCCAGCGAAAAATACCCCAACACAGCCAGTGTAACAATCTTGCCAACGACGAGCCGCTCGCCCTCGCCCACTACGAAATAGGTAGCAGAGGATGCGAACATTCCAGCGCCAAAAAGCAATATATCCCTTCCTGCGGCGGTATCCCATTTCAGTGAAATCGGCATGTCGCTGATTAAATGAGTGCACACCGTGAAAAATAGTTCGGTCGCAACTCGTCCAATCACCAGCGCCCATGCCGTTGGTGAAGCCACCGCCCAAACTATGGACACGAGTAAGCCAAAAACCTCGGCCGCTATCCTTAACAGCGTCACTTTCTCGAGCTTTACGTGTCGATAAAGTTTCCAAACCCCTCCGCTGCTAAACCCTTGTATCGGCACTGTCAACGCCGCGACCAGCGCCAGGGATTGAATCGCAGGTTGGTGGTAGAACATCGCGAATGGATAAGCCAAAAGCGAGGCAATGATCCAAAGCAAGATTCCGCGGCCTGCCGACAACAAGAAAGCCGTATTAACAAATTCCGGCTCGTCACCACGAGGGTGCTGAATCACGTCGGTTGCAATGCCCAGGTCAGAGATCATCGTCAAACCACCGATGAAAACGTTGACCAAAGCAACTAGACCGAAAGCTGTCGGACCCAACAAATGGCGCGCCAATATCACCATAGAGAGCAAGCGCACCACCTGGCTCGCTCCGTACCCCACGATTGTCCATGCGCTACCACGGAGGGCTATCAGCACACGATCTGACGCGGCGGTCCGTTTAAAGCCAGGAATAAAGCGAAGAAAATTTAGCAATACGCGTTCTGGCCCCGTCCATTCGCGGGGAGGCGGGGCGACCGGTACTTCATCTGTAGCTAGATCAGGCAACAAACCTCCAACGGGAGCAATGAGCACATCATACGCGCCACTTCACTAGGGCGCTTGTCTTAGGAATTCTTTATTCAGCAAGTGGTGATGGGGAGTACAAAACGACAGAAAGAGAGCCGACGAGCGGCTCTCTTTTTAACCCTGGCGACTACGTGATAGTCAACGAAAAACTACCAAGCATTCTACTGCACTACCGCGGTTACTCCTGTTGGCGGTGAGAGCTTATTAACAACGCTAGTTCCAGAATTAAAGGCTCCGGCATCCCAGGATCCCGACTGCGACCGTGGGTTTCCGTTCCTATCCACGTTGAGTGCAGCGATGCCCAGCGAGCTGAGATTAGCGCCAGCGCCGATTGCAGGAGACCCGGTATTCAGAGTTCCCGTAGAGGCATTAACGCCTACCGTGCCAGTCCCTATCGCCGGAGAGTTGGAATCAGCCCCTTTGTTGGCTTTCCATTGGGTGTATGTCCATGTGCAGCAACTACTGTTCTGACCGAACAATCCAGACGAGGGCTGGTTTGCCGCATAGACGTTATGATCCCATGTACCCGATCCTGCCAGAGCAACCAGTGAGGCATTTCCGGCGGTGGTCTGGTCGATAAAAACGTTGTTTCTCCAATCCGCACTGCCGCAAACGACAGCCATGTACGATCCGGGATTGGGCCCCGTCCAAATTACCGTATTGTTATAAAACTTGACCGAACGGTTGGTGGAAGGGCCGTTGCAATTGTTCAGCACTCCATTGTTTAGCGGATAACTGCCGCTGGAACTGTAGAATAGGTTGTTATAGATGGTCGCGTTTTGGCCATCTTCAAAAAATATATTGGCGGTGTTACTAAATCCCCAATCGCCGTCGAATAAACCGTTATATATCTGAATTCCTGTGTTGACTCCGGTGGTAATTCCATCAGCTCCGCCGTAGAAGTGGATGCCGTCATGATGGTTGTCAGTCGTCGCCAAATCCCACACCTGCGATGAGCCGATATGGAAATCATGTATCAGGAATCCATTACTATGTGCGCCGGCCATTCCTATACCTACGCCGTGATCAAGGTTATAACTATAAAAATGGTCGTACTCGAGATTATTAATCGGATAGTAATCCGCCGTCGTAGCTATTCCCCAATGCAAGTCGTGCAAGATGACGTGATGGATATGAATATTTGTGAGCGGGACGTGCCCCCAGAATCCTTCCGATAAAGCTCCACTATGGTCTCCCACGTTGGGTACCCGAACATAGATGTTCTGGATTGTAATATTCTTGAATTCCCAGTCGTGTGAATTAGACATATTGACGGCAACACCCTGGCCATTTCCGAGGGAGCTCTGATTCGCGAGATGCGTACCATTCGCCGTAGCCTCGATGATGCCGTTGCAAGGCACTGCCGCGCCACTTATCCATCCGCAGGTAGTTCCGCCATCAATGATAAAAAAGCCATGATTTGAAATGTTCAAACAACCACTTCCGCCATCGTCACCGCAGAAAGCGTGGCTGATTTTCGCGCCTGATTCAAAAAGGAGCGTCCACGGCTTGCCGCTGCCCCCGTCTCCCTGAACCGCCAGGCTGGTAGTGATCGTCCCGCAAAGATGAACTATTGTGCCGGGGCCGATTTGCGCAGCACCGGTGCCCCAGTTTGCGGAACTGTTAAACCAAACTGGATTGTGCACGTTGGAACTGCACACGCCATTTCCGCCGCCATCTTGCGTGATATAGACATTGCTTGCTTGTCCGTATGCCCCAGTCGCGGCCAAGCCGCTAAACGCGAGCGCGAGCAGTCCCACGAGCATTAAGCGTTGAATATTTGCTAACGAAATTCTGAAAGTGCAAATTGTGGTGTTCCGATTCAAGACTCTCACGATCCCTCTTTTCGCACCTGTTTTAGGTGGCTGCGCCCTATAGTCAAATTAGCAGTGTTACGGGCTTAAACAACTGGACTGTAGGTCAAACGAGGTGCAGGGAGGGGGACCTGTACCTCTTGCTCTCACACATACGACCGCCACCAATTATGCGCATATCCGACATCTTGCGCGCCTTTGATGAAGACAACGATGGTCCTAAAAGCTGCTAATACAATAGTAAACTATACAGTAAATTGGCGCTCCTGAATTTAATCCGAACCTCCCTGTTTATTTCCAGGTTTCGGAGCCCGCAAAGCTGGCGCGTTGCATCAGCGACATATTGTGGTGCGCATATTTGTATAGCCATTGCGGCCAATGCAGCCAGTCGTATCCGCCTTCCAGCTTGGCGCGCAGCAGCGCTGCGTCGTCCCAACTGTTCACCGGCAGTCTTGGCAAATAGTAGCGGTTATCGTGCTTGCCGGCCCGCCCGATAATGGTGGTCACGCCATTTTCGAATCCCAGGTTTTCCAGGATGCCCACCAGAAATTGCGTGAATGTTTTGTCTTCCTCGGGAAACGCAAAGGGATAAGAAAAAGACTCAACCGCCACGCCAATTTTTTGTTCGATAGTTTCTTTCGAGCATCCCAATTCATATTCAATCTGCTCGGGGCTGAGCGAACGCAAATCCGGGTGGTTAACCGTGTGAGATCCAAACTGAATTCCAGCTTTGTGAAGTTCCGCCACTTCAGACCATGTCAGGTAATCCACGCCGTCAATGCGTACGGGAGTATTTTGAATGCGATCGGTGGCCAGGAAAATCGTCGCGCTGAATCCGCACTGCCGCATGGCCTCAAAAGCGTCGGTGTAAAAATCGCGATAGCCGTCGTCAAAAGTAATTACCACCGTTTTGGAAACGTCCTGCCCCGTTTCCATAGCCGTCCACATCTGCGTCAAATCCATGCTGCGATAGCCGTTTTGCCGTAGCCACCGCATTTGGCGCGCAAACACTGGAGGAGAACAATTGATCTGATAATAAGGATGAGATTTGCCGAACAAACTATCCGAAACACTGTGGTACATGAGTATCGGCACCCGTGCTGCCGACAGCGAGCGCATTACCCGCGCAAGCGGGTGTGAGAGATACACGGAGGCCAAGCGGTCTATTCGTGGCATAAAAAACTCTGTGGAATACATTGTGCGGCGCGCCCTCGGCGCGCCAGTGAGTGATCTAGAAAGGTCTAACGCCGTTGGTTGTTGCGCGAAATCCGATTAACGCGCAGCACCGATTTTGGAAGCGGCAAATTCCTTAACGCTGGTGGTCACCAGTGCCAGTTGGTCCTGCTTCAGCTGTGGGAACATCGGCAGTGAAACGATTTCCAGCGCAACTCGTTCGGTGACTGGGAAATCGCCCTTTCTATAGTTCAGGTGCTGATAGGCCTTTTGCAGGTGCAGCGGTATGGGGTAATGAATTCCTGTGCCGATACCCGCTTCCGCCAGGTGTACCTGCAACGCTTCACGATCCGCCACGCGCACCACATACAAGTGGTAGACGCCTTTCGTCCACGCTGCTTCAACCGGAATCGTCACCGCGCCTTTTACCTCGGCAAATAATTGGTGATAGCGGTGCGCATGTTCACGGCGTGATTGATTCCATTTCGCCAGATGGCGCAGTTTAACGGACAGCCAACCCGCCTGGATGGAATCCAGACGCCCGTTGTAGCCTTCGATATCGTGGTAATACTTTTTTGCCTGGCCGTGGTCGCGAATCATCTTCATGCGCTTGGCCATGGCTTCATCATTGGTAGTGGTCGCCCCAGCTTCTCCGCAAGCGCCCAGATTCTTGCCGGGATAAAAACTGAATGCCGCCGCTAAGCCGATAGTACCGGCTTTCTTCCATCTGTTTTCTTTCTTCGAAAAATATTCAGCGCCGTGCGCCTGGCAAGCATCTTCGATGACCACCAGGTTGTACTTGGCCGCCAGATCCATAATCGGATCCATATCGGCAGTTTGTCCATAAAGATGCACCGGCACGATGGCCGCTACACGAAGGCCGCTCTTACGCTCAGTAAGTTTTTTGGTCTTGCTGTCAAAATTACAGTTCGTTTCCAGGTATTCGCGAAGTTTCTCCGGTTCCATCGTGTACGTGGACTCGTCGATATCTACGAAAGCGATTTGCGCGCCAGCCTGAGAAATGGCTTCCGTGGTAGCGATAAACGTGTGAGGCACGGTGACGATGATGTCGCCCTGACCGACTCCCGCGGCCATGAATGCGAAGCGCAATGCATCGGTGCCGCTGTTCACACCGACGCAATATTTGGTATCGCAAAAAGCGGCAAACTCGCGCTCAAAATCTTCCACCATCGATCCACCGATAAAGCCTGCGTTGCTGAAGGCCTTCTTCGCCACCGCCAGAAGTTCTGCTTCCAGCTCCTGGTGCGGGGTGATCAAATCGAGAAATGGCACTTTGCTTGTCGGTGTCATCGTTACTTTTTCTCCTCTGAGATAAACCGCAGAAATTTCGCTGGATTGCCGGCTACGATGGCGTTGTCGGGCACGTCTTTGGTGACTACGCTGCCGGCGCCCACGATGGCGTTGCTTCCCACCGTAACTTTGCTGAGAATCGTCGCGCCTGAACCGATGGAAGCGCCTTTGCGCACCACGGTGTTTTCCACTTTCCAATCAGCTTCGGTTTGCAGTTCGCCTTCCGCGGTGGTTGATCGCGGGTAGGCATCGTTGATAAACGTCACGCTATGGCCGATGAATACGTTGTCTTCGATATTTACGCCTTCGCAGATGAAGGTGTGGCTGGAAATTTTACAGCGCCGGCCGACCCGCGCATTTTTTTGAATCTCCACAAATGCGCCGATCTTGGTTTCGTCTCCAACTTCACATCCATACATGTTAATGAACTTGGACAGCTTGACGTTTTTTCCGAGTTTTACATCCGGGGCGATACATACAAATTCGTTCACAGCGTTACCGCCTCGCCTCGGTTTCGCACCGACTTATCAGCGGCTTCCAGGATGCGAACGACCCGCAGTCCGGCGATGCCATCGTTAAAAGGAGTCTCATTTTTGTCGATGCACTTCAGGAAATAAGCGGTTTCGGCGCGTAACGCTTCGATTTGTTCCACTTGCGGAGCCCACATATCTCCCGAACGGTAGCTGACCAGCAATTGATGCAGGGCGCCGGGCTTGGACATACTTACGCCTTTGTCGTAAATCTTGATTTTTTCGTCAGCTTCCAGGTCGTTCCACACCAGCATTTTTTTCTCGCCGCCGATCAGCGTGGTGCGCACTTTCACGGGAGACAGCCAGTTCACATTGATGTGCGCGATAACGTGACGCGGGAAATATACGGTGATGAATGCTACGTCCTCGACCCCGTTCAAGTGGCACTCGCCGGTCGCTACCACCGCGTCCGGCTTGTCGCGAATTACATGGTCCATGATCGACAAATCATGTGGCGCCAGATCCCAGATCACGTTTACATCGTGTTGAAACAACCCAAGGTTGACGCGCAGAGAATCGTAATAATACAGATCTCCCAGCGCACCCTCGTCCATCAGCTGACGAATTTTCTTTACCGCACCGGTGAACAAAAAGGTGTGATCTACCATGATCTTCAGCTTCTTGCGGTCAGCCAGTTCAATCAGTTCTTCTGCTTGGGTCACACTGCAGGTAAATGGCTTTTCCACGAAAACATGTTTTCCGTTTTCCAGCGCTTTTTTCGCAAGTTCGTAGTGAGTCCAGACCGGGGTGACTACTGCGACCAGATCAATGGTCGAGGATTTCAATATTTCATTTTCATCCGTGGTAAACGCCATTCCGGGATGAGATTTGTGCAAGCGTTCCTGGGTTTTGGGGTTTTTATCGCAGACCAAAGCTACTTGGGAGGACTCATGAGTATGAAAATTGCGAACGATGTTTGGACCCCAGTACCCATAGCCAATTACACCAATGCGGATCATACGGCTCCTTGTGGATGTTCCATCCCTCGGCGTAGGAGGCAAAGCGAGGGACGCTTGCCGGGGCTGGCGTTTCGAACGCTGCGACTCCGCGGGACTACTTTAAGACTACTGCATGCACCAAAAGTTGATTGAGGATTTCGGGGCCTGGTTTCCTAACGAAAACCATTAGTGAGCGCCGTCTCCTGAGAAAACCGCTGACGGCGTTTGGATGAGAATTTTGAGGTCCAGCCAGATGGACCAGCCGCGCGCGTATTTGAGATCCAGGCGAACCATGTCGTCGAAGCGCGTTCGGCTGCGCCCCTCAACCTGCCACAAGCCAGTAATTCCAGGCTTGATTTCCAGTACTCGGCGCCGATGCCACAGATCGTACGCGCGGAATTCATAGGCAATTGGCGGCCGCGGGCCAACCAGCGACATTTCTCCCCGCAAAACATTTATAAACTGCGGCAATTCGTCCAGACTGGTCTTGCGAATGAATCGTCCAATAGAAGTTATACGAGGGTCTTTCTGGATTTTGAAAATCGGCTTGGTGCCGTCCTCGGCAGTTTCACCGATTTGCCCGGATATGAATTGATTGACGTATTCCTGATGGATTTTGGCGTCGCAATTCGTATACATGGAACGGAATTTCAGGAAGGTAAAAGGCTGGCCAAATTGACCAAGCCGCTCTTGGCGAAACAAAACCGGTCCCTTGGAGGTCAACTTGATCGCGATGGCGATGCCCGCAAGGATTGGAGCGGCGAACAGCAACGCCGTTGCGCTGCCAAAAATATCCATGGCGCGCTTGATCCCGAATGCCAACTTCTTGGAGTCTTCTTTTCGAGAGATGTCCGGGTATAAAGCCACATTCGCTTCCGGATTCGATTCGCTTTTCCCATGTTCTTCCGGAAAAAAATGAAACGAAACCGAAATCTTGGAGCTCTTTTCCTTGCCCACCGTGCTCTGGAATGAGGCCCGCAGTTTCTCCAGCATGCGTTCGTGAACAACCGCCGGAGAAGTTTCTCCCAGTTCCGTGCCAATGATTCCAACCAAATTGTTCTCGAGATACCAACCGAGAATGTCGGTCTCGCGCATGGAATTCGTCAGCGCAACACCTATTTTCCCCAGAGTCCGATTCTTGTTGCCGTCTTCCAGGGCCCGTTTTACGTCCACCAGCACCAGCACGAAGCGCTTCTGGGCACGTTCCGCTCGTCGACGCTCCAGGTACAACATAGAAACGAAGGCGTCTTCACTGAGTAAAGCGCGCGCCTCGTTCTCCATGCTGGTGGCCGGAGCATTGTCTTTCACTTGCAGTTTCTGTGCAGCCACTTCAGTTCGCAGCGCAGTCTTTAGTGAGCTCATCGTCCTTTTTTTCCGGTGCCTGGCTTCCCGTTACCTAAACTCTCAAATGCGCGCAGGTATCGCTTCTGCCACGCACTTTCTTGCTGCTGTCCGTTGCTGCCCTGGCTCTGCAACTGGTGAAAGCCAGTCTAGTTCGACTTCTAACGCCAACGATCGCTGTAGTAATGTGACAGACAAAACCACGCGATGGTTACCCTTAAAATTCACTAAAATTCCCTGTACGCCCGCTAGATGGCCGTAGTTGACTTGCACGTATTCGCCGGTCCGCAAGTATGGCCATGGCTGCGCAGGTATCCCTGAACTTACCGCAACCTGTAACGCCTCGATCTCGGAGTCCGCGATTGGAATCGCCACCTTTCCGGTCCCGACGACTTGGGTAACCCCCGTGGTCATAACCACCGGTTGCCGATTCTCATAATCAAATCGGCAAAAAACATACCCTGGAAACAGCGCCTGTTGGATCTCCTTGGTCCGGTCAGACCACTTTCTCAAACTCTTATACGTCGGGAGAAAGCATTCCAAATTTCGAGTTTGGAGTTGAGACGCCACTAACTGTTCTTTTCGAGCATGGACGTGCAGCGCATACCACTTCAAACCTTCGTTTTTGCCGTCCAATTTAGCGTCTACGACGTCCAAATTTCATCCCTTTGGATGGGCTACCGCCACAAAACTCCCACTCCCGATTCCCATCCGCCATACAGAAGGCAATTAGTCTGCCACTACTACCGGGACCCGCGGAGCCCTCAAAGACCCTTGCTCCAATAGTAACTCGCATATTGTCAGTAGCTTACGCCTTCGGGTCTGGCGCCTTACTTTGGCGTACTACGTCTTCCAAATGAGACCGTTATCTAAATGAGAAAACCGATACCGTATAGTTGCAAACAGCTTCCGAGCCACTCTTTCTATCATTTTGAAAACGACTCGCGGCATCCGTAAATCGCACATATCTAAGATGTTACACGTCCCAATAACGTACTAAATAGGGGTTTCACCTTAGATTGCAGCCCTGAGGTTGGTATTCTCCGGCGGTAATTTTGCGCTTTTCGGTCAGTTTTTACCGGACTGCTCGAATCGCCGTTTCAGATCATTTTCGCCATTGCGAGCGGGTCTGCCGCCGGCAATTTACCAAGCGCGAAATCCGGAGGGTGGGTAGAGCCGACTCTACGCAGTATAGACCATCCGACATCCTGAAATCGACAGTTGTCCGCCGCTATGCGGGCTCCTCAGAGGATATGTCAAAACGGATACGTTAAAGCGGATATGTTAAAACAGATCAGGTGCTAGCTCGAACGCCCGAAAACTAGTCATGTATACGCAAAATGGGAATTGCTGCGAATTTAGCGTACCACTTTGGGTTTTGCCGAGCCCCTACGAACGAAAGATTTTTCACCTGAGAGAGATCGGGCCGGTGCCGGTGCTAAGCACTATTGCATCGAAGGCGTCAACCGGCGTGTGTGTACCACCGACGAGGAGTGCCATAAGGCTTTCATCCCCGTTCGACGACAAACCGGGTCGGTTTGGCTTTGGCAAACATATCGGTATTCATTCCGTCTTGCCTGCGTCAGGTGCCACCTCAAGAGTGTCAGACGCCGCACTCCAATAACGTACTGATTGAATGTTGCCTTCGACAATAATTGCGGCTAGAAATTCTGGCGCTGGCGCAAAAGAGCGCATGCTCCATCGACCGCTGTCCGCGCTTCGCAGCGTTGCTGGTTCGCCCGGATTCAATGAGACGTCGAAACTGTCGAGCGGAATTTGCAATCCCTCGCCATGAGCCTTTATGTAGGCCTCCTTGCGCGTCCAACAGAGAAAAAATGCCGTGTCGCGAAGTTCATGCGGGACTTCTGCAAGCTCTTTCTGTTCCGCCGCCGAAAAATAACGCGCGGCGATCTCTTCGCCGGCAAATCCAGGACGGATTTTCTCCGTGTCGATTCCTAGCTCGCGTCCCACGCAAAATCCATAAAGCGCAAGGCCGTTAGAGTGCGATAAGTTAAAACGCAGGGGATCCAGATCATCGAGTAAAGAAAGCTTTCCGTAACGCCCCGTTTTGAATTTCACCGCATTTGGCTGACAATGCAGGTACCTTCCAAAGAGTTCCCTAAGTCTTCCCCTGGCCACGATAAAATGATCGCGATCGCGCGGGAAAACGAAGCGCTCAGCTCTCGAAACTTCCCCTTCATTCAAATACGAACGAAGCCGAGTGCGTTCCTGCGGGTCAACATCCAGACCGGCAAGCCAAATGTGTACTTCGTCGTTCCGGAGTGTAAGGTCTTTCGCTGCCGGCGACCAACTCACCGCTTCCATGGCAAGTGACCACATCACCCGAGAATCCCGCGCTCACAGGTTACTGGAACGAGGTTACCAAGAAGAATAAGCATCTTTGTCGTGGCGTTATAAGGAATCACTCAACGAACACGGGTTCAGGCACCCTGTCCGTTCCCTTGACCGCTTCCTCGGCGTGAGGACCTAGGCATAGCCTGAGCTTTTCCGCCAGTAGCTGGCAGAACGGCTCGATTAACATGCCTTTCTGGTAGACCGCCAGGTTATGGATCTCCAGACCTTCTCGCACGAACGGACCCCATCCCAAATCGGGGCTGTCATAGTTGATGAAAGAACCTTTTGACCGAATGATGGCCACGCGCCCAGCATAAGGGCGCGGCAAGTATTGGGCAGCTGCCTCATCATTTACGCGCTTGATCATTAAATGAGCATAGCCATTCTGCGAGGCGTGGCCGGCCAGCCTGCGCAACTGGGACTGTGCAGCACGGAACCTGATGCCGAGTCTTGTTAACGCAATATCCATTTTTTCACTCAAAAACTTCTTGCGGTCTTCTCCCCGGATGGAAGTTGCGTTTGCTCCGTGAAACCACAAATTCTGCAAGAGGTGTAACGGTTTTTGTAATATGGCTTGCGTGCGAGAGGTAGGGACGGCGGCGTCATTATAGGTATCAAGCATAATCACGATCTCGACCTTTTGTCCCCGATCGGTCAGTTGCTGCGCGATTTCGAATGCTATGGTTCCTCCAAGACAGTAGCCACCCACAAAATAAGGTCCATGCGGCTGTAAGGCCACAATTTCTTTAATGTACTCAGCGGCCATATCGCGAACTGTAGTAGGAAAATTTCCCTCCGCGTTTAGACCTTGCGATTGCAAGCCGTATACGGGCTGGTCCAGCCCGAGATGACTTGCTACCTGCCGGTATAAGAGCACATTGCCCTCAGCGCCATGCACCAAAAATAAAGGCGGCTTTGTTCCCAGAGGTTGTATCGGCACTAGGGACGACCAGGAAGAATGCCAATTTTCCTTCCGCAATACCTCGGCCAGGCCGCTGATCGTCGGGGCCTGAAGTAGAGTGGCTAGTGGCAAGCGGCGGTGATAATTTTTTTCAATTTCCATGATCACCCGGACAGCCAGCAGTGAATGGCCGCCCAATTCGAAGAAATCATCATTGATGCTTATCCGCTTTACTTTCAGGATCTTCGACCACAGTTGCGTCAGCGTGTCTTCGACAGTATCCCTCGGCGCAACAAACGCTCCCTTCGCTTCAACGACGCCAGCCTGGCCTGGCGCAGGCAAAGCTTTCACATCGATCTTTCCATTGGGCGTGAGCGGTAGTTTTTCCATGCGGACAAATGCCGAAGGCACCATGTACTCCGGAATTTCTTTCTTCAGGTGGGCTCGAAGGTCGCTGACATCCAGAGCTCCATCTCCTTGTGCTTCAAAGTAAGCAACCAACGCTTTGTCGCCGGGTGTGTCTTCGCGCGCCGTCACCACGCATTGTTTGATGCCGGCGTGTTTACTCAGCACCGCTTCAACTTCTCCAAGTTCGATGCGGAAGCCGCGAATCTTTACCTGGTGATCGATACGGCCGAGATATTCGATTTCACCAGTCGGAAGATGACGCGCGAGATCGCCGGTTTTGTACAACTTCGCGTTCGGATCAAATGGACTCTGAATAAAACGCTCTTGTGTCAACTCGGGGCGGTGCAAGTATCCCTGCGCAAGTCCGGCGCCGCCAATATACAACTCGCCAACCGACCCCATCGGGACCAAGTTGCGTTCTCCGTCGAGTATAAAGATCTGGGTGTTGGCGATAGGCCGTCCAATCGGAATTGGGCCGTCGGCTAAAGCGACTTTATGGATGGCGGACCAGATGGTAGTTTCCGTAGGGCCGTACATGTTCCACAGTTCGGCGCAACGCGAGAGCAACTCTCGCGCTAAATCAGGAGGGAAAGCTTCTCCACCGCAGAGAACTTTTACCTTGGCGGAACCGCGCCAACCCGCGCCGATTAATGCCCGCCAGGTAGCAGGTGTGGCTTGCATTACATCGCATTGACACTCGGCCATCTTCTTCGCCAATCGGGCGGGGTCGTAGACGTCTTCGCGGCTGGCAATCACTAACCGCCCTCCACTGATGAGCGGTAGATAGAGCTCCAGCCCTGCAATGTCGAAAGACAATGTCGTCACTGCCAGAATTGTATTCTTTGCAGTAAAGCCCGGCTCGCGCTGCATCGATAACAGCAAATTCACGACCGCCGAATGCGGAATTTCCACGCCCTTGGGCCTGCCGGTCGATCCCGAGGTGTACAGCACGTAGGCTAGATGGCTCGGATCTATGTGCGTTGGGCCCACAAAATCGCCGCTACACGACACGATCTCATCCTCGTCCGAGTCAAGGTGGACAACCACTGGCGGCCGGACCTTTAGTTTCTGGTCAAGACCCCGGTGGGTGACCAACACTCGCATAGCACTGTCTTCCACCATGTAGTCGAGCCGGCTTTGTGGGAAAGCGGGATCAAGCGGCACATATGCACCGCCCGCTTTTAAAATGCCCAGTAGTGCAACCACCATTTCTATCGAGCGTTCTGTGCAGACCCCTACGAGTTGGTTAGGACCAACTCCCAGCCCGGCGAGATGGTGGGCAAGTTGATTGGCACGATAATTTAGCTCGCTATACGATAAAACGCGCCCATCGAACGATACTGCTGGGGCTTTGGGCGAAGCCAAAACCTGGCGTTCGATCATTTCATGAAGCAGATCTGCGGTGATGAACGTCGGCGACTCTGCGCCGTTGGAAAAGGACAGCAATTTCTGCAGTTCGCTTTCGCTCATCAACGCTAACTGTGAAAGTCTTTCTGCGGGATTGGCTACGATGCTCGCCAGCAACGTCTGGTAATAATTCAGCCAGCGTTCTACGGTAGCGGCACCGAACAAATCGGTGTTGTAATCGCACTCCACATATAATCCGCTCGGGCCCTCGACGAAATTAAAGAACAGATCGTAATGCAATGCCCGCTTCGGATTGCGTTCGCAAGAAAATTCCGTCCCAGAGAATTGCGCTGTGGCTACGTCGCGATCGACGTTGAAAACTACTTCCACCAGCGGAGGCCTTCCCGCACTGCGCGGCACCGCGATGTGCTGGAGCATGCCGCCGACTGTCGCCTGATGATGGTCGTAAGCGTCCAAAACCCGTTTTTTTACGGCGGCCAAGTTCTCCTGGAAGGGCGCGTTGGGCTGAATCTGCGTGCGAATCGGAAGCAGGTTCACACAATGGCCAACCAGACAGGTCTTTCCAGACACGGCTTGACCGGCAACGCCTAAGCCGAGCACCAAGTCGGTCTGACCCGTAATGCGGTAAAACAACGTATCCAACGCGGCCATCAGCATGACTACCAGCGTGGTTCGTTGCTGCCCAGCGACCCGCTTCAGCGATTGCCGCAACTCGGGGTCGAACACTCGTTTCAGCGTGGCCGCACGGGCGGAGCGAACCAGAGGACGGAGATGGTCGGCGGGTAGATCAAGCGGCGCCGGCACATCCGCGAACTGTTCGCACCAATACTCCATCGCCTCCGCAACTTCAGGGCTGTCCGCTTGGCTAGCCAGCGCATATTCCCGGAAAGATTCCGGCGCGTCCAGCACTGGTTGAATACCTTGCTTCAATGCGGAATAAATAGTGGAAAGCTCACTGACGACAAGTCCTCCTGACCAGCCATCGCAAATAATGTGATGGGCAGTCCAGATCACCACGTGATGCTCGCCGGACAAGCGCACGATGCGTACACGAACGAGCGGTCCAACCACCAGATCGAACGGTTCAGAAACCTCCTGCTCCATTACGCGTTCAAGTTCGCGCTCCCGCTCGGCATCTTTTTTGGCCGATAAATCGATCAGCGGAACTTTCAGTTGAATCTTTGAGTTGACGCGCTGCCATTGGCCGTCAGCACCGAAGCTCGCGAGAAGTATTGGGTGGCGTCGAATAATTTGGCCCACCGCGGAGCGAAATAATTCCGGGTCAAAGCTGCCATGAAAGTCCAGCTTCAACGATTCGTTATAGCCGAGCGCCGCTTCCGCGCTCATCTGCGCGGCCAGCCAGATTTCTTTCTGTGCTTCGGTCAATGGAAACTGATCGACCCCAGCAGCGCTTACGGCCACAGGCACGATTTCGCGCTCTTTATCTGACGTGTCCGAAGCGTGCGTCTTGACCGTTGAACTCTTTTTGGACCCGGAACTTGGCGGCGGCAGGAAACCTGCCTCAACCATCGTCTGCAAACTTTCTCGAAACGCAGTCAACAACTTCGTGAGGTCGGCTTCGCTATGCGCCGTAGTCAACACGAAAGCGCGATTGTCCCACATGTGTATTCCGCGTTCGCGCAGCATGTAATGCAGCAACGCCGCGTATTTCTGCTCAGGCGGGAAAGTGAGCTGCATCAGCGAACTGAACTGTGAAATTTGATAGGGCGCCTGGAATTCTTCAATGATTGCGCGCAATTGATCGGCAAGCCGCGCCGTTCTCGTGGTCAAGTTCTTTTGCAGGTCCGGGCCCTGCTCTTTCAAATGCAACAGCACCGCTTTAGCCGCGGCCAGTGCCAACGGGTGCCGAACGAAGGTTCCGGCAAAAAATGTTACGCCGACCTCCGGAAACGAACTGTCGCCATAGTTCCATTGCCCGCCATCGAGCGCGTCCATATATTTTGGATCGCCGGTCACCGCGCCAATCGAAATCCCGCCGCCAATTACTTTTCCGTAGGTCGCCAGGTCGGCGCGCACGCCAAAATAAGCTTGTGCTCCTCCCGGCTCCACGCGGAAGCCGGTGACCACCTCATCAAAGATGAGCGCTGATCCCGTTTCCTTAGTTGCTTTTCTTAGCTCATGCAGAAATTCCCGCGGCTGCAAATCCAGCCGCCGGCTTTGTACCGGCTCGACCAGCACTGCGGCGATTTCCGACCCGCGCGCGCGCAAAATATCGAGCGATTGCGCATTGCCATAGTCCAGCACAATAACTTGTGACACCGCGCTGGCCGGTACTCCCGGAGCGCTCGCGGCGGTCCGCGTTTCTCCATTCACCGTCAATGGGCGGAACAAAACCTCATCAAAAATTCCGTGATACGCGCCGGCGAACACCGCAATCTTGTCGCGTCCCGTAACTGTTCTCGCCACGCGCGTTGCGGCCAGAACCGCTTCAGACCCGGTATTGGTAAACGCTACCCGTTGCATTCCGGTGAATTCGCGAACCAGTTCCGCGACTTCTCCCGCGATCGGCTGAATCGGACCAATCTCAAATCCCAGATCAAGCTGCTTCTTTACCGCTTCCACCACAAACGGCGGCCGGTGCCCAAAAATGCTGGCGCCAAAGCCCATGACGAAATCCACATACTCGTTCCCATCCACGTCCCAGACTTTTGATCCATCCGAATGTGTGGTGAAAATCGGATAGACCATGTCCTTCCACAATTGTTTGAATCCGCCCACCGAACGGGGGTCCGCAAGAATGGGGCGATTCTGAATCGCCAATTTCTTCGACTCCGCGGTTCGCTTTGTATAGCGGGTGATTAGTTCCTTCAGCGCGGCAGTCTGTTCCGCGGTCATGGCCATATCCGCTGCGCGATCGATGGGCTTGAACGGCCCATGCGATTTCACTTCGGACTTCACCACCGTGGAAGGTGTGGTAGCAGCCGCGGGTACCGGATTTGAAGCCGGAGATGATGTAGCTGCTGGTGAAGGTGCACGACCCATCAACTGCAAAACCTGCTGCGTCAATGCTTGTTGTTGCTGCAATATTTGTTCAAGAATCGAAGTCGGTATGTTGCCGGTTTCAAAATCTCCTGCCGCAACGGTTTGCTGGGTCGTTCCGGTCGCCGCCACCGGCGTTGGCGCGGCGGGAGGCGCAAACGCCTCGGCGGGCAACGTGGCATCCAGGTGTTCTGCAATTTGTTGGAGCGAAGCCAACTCTTCCATCAATTGACGGAAAGTTATGGACACCCCGAACTTTCGGTGAAAAACCTGCGCGGCCTGGGTTAGCAAAAGCGAATCCAGCCCCACTTCCAACAGGCTTGTTGCCGGGTCCACCTGAGACAGATCGTATCCGCTGAGTTCTTCCAGCAACGTCCGCGAAGCCGCAAGCAAACGATCTTTGCGCGGAAGCGTAGGCTCTAACGGAGCCTCTGGCTGGGGCGAAACTACCGCAGGCTGTACAGCTTGAGTCTCGGTGCTAGCCGTGGGCGTGACATTCCCACTCGCGCCATTTCCCGCCACCGATGCTGAGGATGATTGCGTGACCAATCTGGCGCCACGCGCCGCGGTCGGTGCCGATTCCGGCCAATAACGTTTGCGTTCGAACGGATACGTTGGAAGCACCGCACGCAGTCTTCGCTCGTTGTCATAAAATTCCTGCCAATCCACGCTAACCCCGTTCATCGACAACCGACCTAAGGTATCCAGTAGCCCGTGCGGTTCCTGCTCGCCAGTCATCGCCAGCGATGCCAGCACGGTTTGCTCGCTTGCTTTTGAGGGGTGCTGCCGCGCCAGAGTGCTTAGTGTTTGTCCCGGTCCAACCTCGAGCAACACGTACTTGGAATCCTTCATCAACTCCGCAACGCCCTCGGCAAATCGCACCGTCTGCCGCACGTGCCCAGCCCAATATTCCGGGCTTTTGGCCTCCGCGGAAGTAATCCACTTGGCCGTGACATTCGACACGTAAGGAATTTGCGGTTCGCCGAATTTTGCCTTACGCAGCAACTTGGTAAAGGGAGCCAGCACCGGCTCCATCATCGGAGAGTGAAACGCGTGAGAGGTTTGCAGTCTCCGCGCCGCGATTTTCTTCGCCGAAAGTTCTTCTTCGAGTTTGCCGATCGCTTCATTCGAACCGGAAACCACGCACAGATTTGGAGAATTGATGGCCGCAATCGCCAACTGCGGATTAAGCAGCCCCAGCACTTCTTTTTCCGGCAGCCGAATCGCCAGCATCGCGCCGCCCGGCTGCGCTTGAACCAACGCCGCCCGCCGCACAATCAGCGTCAGCGCATCCTCCAGCGTAAATACTCCCGCAAGGCAACCCGCTACGTATTCGCCGACGCTGTGGCCAATCATCGCAGCCGGCTTGATGCCCCACGACATCCACAATTTCGCCAGCGCGTACTCAATCACAAATAAGGCCGGCTGCGTGAATCGCGTCTGCTTTAGCAATTCGTCAGACTTTTTATTCGCACCCTCGGCAGGAAACATTACCTCACGAATGTCAGTTTTTAATTCCGCCTTGAGCAGGTCCGCGCAGCGATCCACTTCCGCTCGAAAAGTTGGCTCGGTGCGATACAGTTCCGCGCCCATGCCCGCGTATTGCGCGCCTTGCCCCGGAAACATAAAAACCACAGGCGGATCGACAAGCTTTTGGTGATGTGTGAAAACACGCTTGGGGTCCTTGGTCTCCAGCGCCAACGCGCCTTCAGCGGCATCAGCACAGGCCATCACCCGACGGTGAGGAAATTCACTTCGCCCGGTTTGCAGCGTAAAAGCGGCATCTGCCAGTGCACTGTGTTGCTTTAAGCCTTCGCCGTCAGCACCGATCGCTTTCAAATGTTCGCATAAGTTTTGTGTGGCGCGCTCCAGCGCATCTGCCGTTTTAGCCGACAACACCAGCAATTGCCACGGACGCGACGGACCTGAGAACTCGGTTCGTGGAGCCTCTTCCAAAACCAAGTGCGCGTTCGTTCCACCTGAGCCAAAGGAACTGATGCCCGCCCGGCGAGGCGCGGTTCCCTTACTCCGCCATTCCTGCAGCGCGGCATTCACGTAAAACGGGGTTTTCTCAATCTCCAATTTCGGATTTGGTTTCGTGAAGTGCAGGCTGGCGGGAATAATTTTGTGATGCAGCGCCAGCGCGGTTTTAATCAATCCCGCCACACCCGCCGCTACGTCCAGGTGCCCGATATTCGACTTCACCGAGCCGATGGCGCAGAACTGTTTGGCCTGCGTGCCCATCCGAAACGCTTTCGTTAATCCCGCGACCTCGATCGGGTCTCCAAGAGGCGTCGCGGTTCCATGGGCCTCAACGTAGGTAATTGTCTCTGGATCGACCCCCGCCAGCGCCTGGGCCATGGCTACCGCTTCCGACTGGCCTTCCACGCCCGGCGCGCCAAAACTGACACGCTGCGAACCATCGTTATTGAGTCCGACGCCCTTGATCACCGCGAAAATCTGATCGCCGTCCTTAACCGCATCTTCCAGGCGCTTCAAAACCACCACGCCTACGCCATTGCTGAACGTTGTTCCCTCAGCCGTAGCGTCAAACGTGCGCGTATGCCCGTCTGGCGATCCGATATTTCCTTCGTCGTAGTAGTAGCCACGTTGCTGCGGAACCCGTACCGACACGCCGCCGGCTAACGCCACATCGCATTGAAACATCAGCAAGGATTGGCAAGCCTGACCCACCGCCACGAGCGAAGTCGAACAAGCCGTGGCCACATTCAGCGCCGGCCCCTTCAGCCCCAACTTATACGCTACGCGCGTCGTCAAATAATCTTTGTCGTTCCCGTACATCACCAGGTCGGCCCCAACCAATTCCATCAATTCCGGCCGAGGTTCCAGCGCATGATGCACGTAAGTATTTGTACTAGCCCCCGCAAACACGCCCACCGATCCAGCCATCTTGTCGGGCGCATAGCCGGCCCGTTCGAGCGCTGCCCAGCAGGCTTCCAAAAATACTCGCTGCTGTGGATCCATGACTTGGGCCTCTTTCGGATTTACTCCGAAAAAGGCTGCGTCGAAGCAGTCCGCGTCCTTCAAAACTCCGCGAGCCGCCACATACTGCCCGCGACGCTTCAATTCCGCGGCGTCCAATCCAGACGCCGCTAATTCCTCATCGTTGAAGAACGAAATGCTCTCGCGGCCCGCGACGAGGTTCGCCCAGAATTTCTCGACGGTCTCCGCTCCGGGAAAGCGTCCGGCCATTCCAACGATAGCTATGCCGTCTAATGACTGTTCGTCGTTCATCAGGTTCCTAATGTCGCGTAGCTACAGTATCTACCCAAGCCGATCCCATCTGGGGTCACTTAGTGCAACTTTCGGGCCAATCCAATCGTCTTTACTTAATGATTCCATGAGACTTAACTGCAATCTCGGCCAAATATTCTATCAGTTCCGGTGACAATGGATAATATCTTCCATAAAACGCTCTTTGCGCCGTAAGGCATCTGTCTTACTTCTTGGTCGGAGCCCGCATCTGCGATAACGCTCTCTTCTGCCGCTGCGCCCGTTCGCGCCACTTTTCGCCCTTTTCAACCGCCTGACCCGCCGGCTGACTGAGATGCCGCGCCAAAGCCCGCACTGTCGGATGCTCGAACAGCGCCACAATCGGGAATTCCGAATGCAGTTTCTCGCGCAACAGGCTATGCATTTGAATCAACAGTAGCGAGTGCCCGCCAAATTCAAAAAAGTTTGTCTCTACGTTTACTTGCTCCAACCCAAACATTTTCTGCCACACCGACGCGATCTTCTTCTCCATTTCAGTTTGTGCCGGTACGAAATTCTCGCTTTGCATCTCTGCCGCGGATGGCTTCACTTCCACAATTCGTACGGGCCGCGGCGACAACAGTGCCTGCAGCTCCCCAACCCGCTTGTCGAAAAATACCGGCGCCAGCTCCAGCAAAATTTCAAGGTCGCGCTTCCATCGTTCAATCGTAGAGCTCGAAATACTCTTACGGTCGTAAATCAGCGTTAAGCGCAGCCGTTCTCCCGGCTCGGCGAGTAACAACACTGGATAGTTCGTATGTATAGGCCCAACAAAACCCTCAATCTGAACTTTTTCGCCCAGCCGTCGTGCCGAATCGTCAACCAGGTAGTTCTGAAACACGATCAGGCTGTCAAACAGCCGATAACGCCACGGCACCTCGCTGCTGCGTTGTATTTCCATCAAAGGCGTGAACTGAAACGCATTTAATTCCAGAAGCCGGCCGTGTAGTTTGCGAAAAAACTCGCTTCCGGTTTCGTTTTCATTCACATCCACGCGCACCGGCAGATTATTCGTAAAGGGTCCAACAATCGATTCTGCGCCCGCCAAATCGGTCGGACGGCCCGAGAATGCCGCCCCCGCCACCACATCTGTCTCGCCGCTTTGCCGACTCAAGAGAAGCGACCAGACCCCCTGTACCAGGGTGTTGAGCGTTACCTGCAGTCGCCGCGCTGCGGTTTGCAACGCGCTGGTGGCCGCCGCGGAAAGTTGGATTGCCTGTTCCTTATAACGCTCGCCTTCCGTATTGACGGGCAGCTCGCTGATTAGCGCCGTGGGCTTGCGGAATCCGGCGAGTTGCCGCTGCCAGAAGTTGGCGGATTCCTCGGTCGATTGCCCCGCAAGCCATTCCAGATAATCGCGGTACGGGCGCGGAGCTTCCAGTTCCGGAGCAGCATTCCGGGCATACGCTTTATACAGCGTGCTGGCGTCGCGAAAAACCAGCGGCCATGACCAGCCATCGAGAAGCATGCCTGGCACGCTCCACAAAAACTGCCATGTCGTGTCGGCAAGCCGAGCCAGCTTGAAGCGCATCACCGGCGCGTGCGTCAAGTCCAGCGCTTCACCGCGATCTTCTTTCAGCAACGCGTTCCACCGCTCCGCTTGTTGTTCAGCGGGAGTGCGCCGCCAATCTTCCACGGTCCAGGGCGGGCGCACGTCGCGATGAACGGCCTGCAGCGGCTCGCGCAACCCTGCACTCAATACCGATGAACGCAAAATCGTGTGCCGGTTGACCGTCTCATTCCACGCGCGTTCGAACGCGTCCGCGTCTAAATTCCCGCGTAAGGTGCAGTGCCACTGATCGAAAGCTGCTTGCGCCGAGCCCTGATTTGCAGAAAAGAACAGCGTCTGCATGGGAGACAACGGGTAGATGTCTTCGATCCCCGGTTGTTCAGCCAACAAGCGATCCAGTGAAACTTGATCGATTCTCGCCAGCGGAAAATCCGAAGGAGTGCGTCCGCCGGCATCAGGCAACTGGCAATGAGCGATCACTTCTCCCAGCGCATTCAGAAATCCATCCGCGAATTCCTGAATTTTCTTCTCGCCATGAAGCTCAGGGCTATAAGTAAACTCGAATTCCATCCGGTCATTCATGACCAGGCTGTTCATTTCCAGGGCATGTCGCCGTTTTTGCTTGGGGCTGTGCCAGGGTCCGCTGGATTCCGCAGCAAAGCGCAAAAGTTTCGATCCGGCAACCGCGTTATCGAATTGCCCCAGGTAGTTGAAAACCATCGCGGGTTCGGGGCGTGCTTTAAGCGCGTTATCACTACTCAAATAACGAAGAATTCCATAACCAACGCCGCGCTGCGGGATGCGGCGCATTTGTTCCTTCACCGACTTCAACGCTTCGCCAGGCTTCCAATTTTCTCCGGAATCATTCAACTCCAAACGTACTGGGAAAATCGACGTGAACCAGCCCACAGTTCTGCTGACATCCAAGTCTTCAAATAAATTTTCCCGCCCATGCCCTTCTAGATTTGTGTACAGTGTGCGGCTACCGGTCCATTTCGCCCACGCGCGCGCCAACGCCGTCAGCAGCACATCATTGATCTGTGTGTTGTAGACCGCCGGAACGGATTGCAGCAGAGCACGCGTTGCATTTTCATCAAGCGCAACAGTCACCTTCTTGGCTTTGCCTTCAGTGTTCGCCGCCGATTCCCCCGCGCCCATCGCTAAATGTTTCAAAGCTTCAGTCACCGCGCCGGGTTCGGTGACTGCGGTCCAGTGAGGCAATTCCTGTTTCAAGGACGCCGACTCAGCGAGAGTCTGTAGATGCTCGGCCCAGGTCTTGTAAGACGCAGTCTTAGCAGGCAATGCGATTTTTTGTTGCGACTTAATTTGTTGATACGCGGTCTCCAAATCTTCCACCAGCGGACGCCATGAAATTCCGTCCACTGCCAGGTGATGCACCACAAAAAGCAGCCGGCCGTGCTTTCCATCGCCCAAGTTGAAATACACTACTCGCCAAATCGGCCCATGTTGAACATCGAGCCTGGCTTGCTGTTTAGCCGAAGTTGATTCGATTGCCACGCGCTGTTCCGGCTCCGAAAGTTTGGGAATGTCCATCCATTCGAGCGGCGCCCGCTTCGAAGAGTCGGAGTAAAACATTCTCCAGTTGTCGTTTTCCTGCACGGCTTGCAATCGCAGCGCATCATGATGGCGGCTCAATTCCGCAAGTGCTTGTTCGAGAACTACGCGGTCCAGATTTTCGGTAACAGTAAAAAGAAATGCCTGGTTGTAATGGTGCAATTCTTCCAGGTTTTGCTCGAAAAACCATTTCGCAATAGGCGTGAGCGGCACGTCGCCGGCAATCTCTACTGCAGAAGCGTTTTCACTCTCTGCCACACCAGCAACACCCGCAAGAGACGCGATGGTTTGATTTGCAAACAACAATTTAGGCGTAAGCTTCAACCCTTCGCGCCGTGCCGCTGAAATAATCTGAATACTCAGAATCGAATCGCCGCCCAGCTCAAAAAAATTATCTTCGATACCCACCTTCTCAACGCGCAGCGCTTTTGACCACACTGCCGACAATGTTTTCTCCGCTGCCGTTCGCGGCGCAGTGTATCGCCTGGTCAGTTCGGGCCGCTGGCTTTCCGGAACCGGCAACGCTTTGCGATCCACTTTGCCGTTGGCCGTCAACGGCAGCGCTTCCAGAAACATGAACGCCGCTGGCACCATGTAATCCGGAACCTTTTTCTTCAAATGCTCGCGAACGACGCTGACTTCCGGCGCCGGTTGCGAAGCAACCACGTAAGCCGCAAGGCGCTTCACCCCCGGTTCGTCTTCGCGCGCCATCACTACCACGGAGCGCACTGCCGGATGTTGCAACAGAACCGACTCAATCTCTCCAAGCTCGATACGAAACCCGCGAATTTTTACCTGATGATCGATGCGCCCCAGATATTCAATGTCCCGCCCCGGCAAAAATCGGGCCAGATCGCCTGTTCTGTAAAGCCGAGCACCTTTGCGTCCAGTAACATGATCGGGAACAAAACGCTGCTCGGTAAGCTCCGGACGCCGCAAATATCCGCGAGCCAGGCCTGCTCCGCCGACGTGCATCTCTCCAGGCACGCCGATGGGCGCCAGTTGCCCGTTCTCATCCAAAATATAAATTTGTAAATCGGAAATGGGAACGCCAATCACGCTGCCGGAGTTCAGATCGTCCTTCGAAAGCGGCCGATACGTGACGTGCACCGTCGTTTCTGTGATGCCGTACATATTTACAAGGCGCGGCTGTTCGTCCCCATGTCGTTCGAACCAAGGGCGCAAGCTCTGCATTTCCAGCGCTTCGCCCCCAAAAATAACGTAACGCAAGGATAATTCTTTCTGGCCTACCGCTTCTTCCGCCTGAATCAGTTGGCGAAACGCCGACGGCGTCTGATTCAAAACCGTCACCTTTTCGCGCGCGAGCAGTTCGTAAAAAGCTTCTGGTGACCTGCTCACCAGGAAAGGCACCACCACAACTCGCCCGCCATAAAGCAGCGCACCCCAAATTTCCCAAACACTGAAATCAAACGCGCAAGAATGAAACAAGGTCCACGAATCCCGCTCACTGAACTGATACCAATTTTCGGTAGCGGGGAACAGGCGCGCCACGTTGCGATGCGTGATCAGAGAACCTTTCGGTTTTCCTGTCGTGCCCGAAGTGTAGATAACGTAAGCCAGGTTGTCCGGGCCAGAGCTTGCCGGCAAGTGTGCTTCATCAGATCGATCCGCTGATGAAGTCTCCAACACATCCTCAATGCAAACCACTCTTGCCTTGGTCGCCGGCAATTTCAAAGTCAGTTCCCGCTGCGTCAGCAACACCGGAGCCTGCGCATCTTCCAACATAAAAGCCAGTCGGTCGGGCGGGTACGCGAGGTCAATCGGTAAGTAGGCACCGCCGGATTTCAGAATCGCCAGTATCGCGATGACTATTTCGTTGCCGCGATCCAGACACAGTCCAACCAATGTTTCCGGCTTTACGCCGTACTCGATCAAACGGTGAGCTATGCGATTTGCTCGGGCATTCACCTGCGCATAAGTAAGCGACACGCCATCGCAGGTAAGCGCCACGGCATCAGGCCGTTGCGCAACCTGCCGTTCGAACAATTCATGCAGCGTCGCCTCGCCATCCAAAGGCAAACCGCTGCCGACAGGAGACTCTGCAACCGGGTTGTATTCCTCTACCAGCTCTTTGCGTTCCGCTTCGGTCAGTAATCGAACTGAGCTAACGGACACCGTGGGATTCTGCGCAATGTCTTCCAGCATCCGCCGCAAATGCCCCAGCATTCGCCGGACAGTTACTTCCTCAAGCCGGCGACGATCAAACTCAATCTTGAACGCCAACTCTTCACCGTCGTAAGCCGCCAACGTGATCGGGAAATTAGTAAGCTCGTGCAACTCAACTTGTCTTTTGGCCCACTCGCCACCCAACGCGCGCATCACCGTGTCGAGCCGGTAATTTTCGAATACAAAAAGGGTCTCAAATAGTGGCTGCGAAGGCGGAACGTGGCTGGCGGCTTTCACCCGCGCCAGAGGCGTATGTTCGTAAGGGCGCATTTCCAGCCACAACTTGCGCACATCTTTAAAAACGGAAATTACCGCGTCATCATCCTTAACCGCCACACGCACTGGAACGGTATTTATGAATAAGCCTATGGTTTCCTCGGCATTCGGCACCGACGATTTACGCGCGGCACGCGTAGCCGCAAACACGATGTCCTCTTCTCGTGAATATTTGTGCAGTAAAATCGCCCAGGCGCCCATAACCACGGAGTTCAGAGTCAGGTCATGACTCTTGGCCAAATTCCTCAACGCACCGGTGACCGTCGCGTCTATCTGTTCCCACGACTCACCCTGTTGATAAGTCTCGTCGTCAGCCTGTGATTGCCGGTCAACGACCAAGGGCGTCGCAGCCGTAAAACCAGCCAGCTGTTTTTTCCAGAACTTTTCCGCCGCATCGAAATTCTCTTCCTGGAGCCACTCGATATATCGCCGGTAAGGGAATGGCTCGGGTCGTTGGGAAATTGCACCTGTTTTTAATTCCGCATAAGCGTCAAAAACCTCTCGCAACAGAACTGGGTAGGAGCGTCCGTCCAACAAGGCATGATGAAAAGTCCACACCAGTGAAAAGGATTCTTCGCCCCATTGAAACAGTGTGAGCCGAAGCATGGGAGCTTCGCTGAGATCAAAACCGCGCACCCGATCGCCCTGCAGAAATTCCTTAAGCAGTCCGTCTCTGGCCTTGTCAGACAGCCCACGCTTCTCGTGGACCGCAAAGGGCACTGTTACTTCTGGCAATGCTTCCTGGTGTGTCTCGCTGCCCTCCCACCCAAACTTCGTGCGCAAAACATCGTGGCGCTTTACCAGCCACTGCCACGCCATCTGTAATCGCCGCCAGTCGATTCTTTCCGGGAGATGAACCACGATCTGCTCAATGTCTACGCCGGAATGGGGCTCCTTTAAATAATGGAACAACATTCCCTGTTGCATTGGGGACAGGGCAAAAGCGCCGGAGAGGGAAGTCCGATTCATGGATTCGTCAGTGCTCTGAATTGCCCAAAATATTTACCACGGTTGCTGCGTCTGGTTCCTGATGCTCATCGAATCGCGGGTCCGGCCGAAAGCTTCTGATACTCCAGCGCAACAATGCGCGCCATCAGGCCGATTTCTGAGCGCGGTTGCGCCACTCGCGGTCCCGCCAGGACCTCTTCGCGCCGGCACCGGTCAGGTACATGCGACTTGCAAGAGATACCAGCGGATTCCGTCTGCGCTTGGATACAAAGTCGACGAGTTCCTGCCAGTTCGATTGATTCACCACATTCACCGAAATGGAAATGCACGGCGACAACATCTTGGTGGTATGCCACCAGTGACTAGGAATGAACAGCATTTCCCCGGGTTCCAGAGTAAAAACAATCGGCTCGGCTTTTGCGAAGAGCGGAAATTTATTGAGATCGGGATTGTCGACGCTATTTATCAGCGAGAGATTTTGCTTTTCCGGCCAGGGATAGAGGAATTTTTCTTGACTCGGTGGATAGACGATGAATTTTTTCTGACCATATATCTGCATCAGGAATGCATGCGCTCCGACTCCGTCATAATGCAATACTGGGAAAGCCCCTCCCTTTCCGCCGATATATAGCTCAAGCGCCGCTCCACGGTTCAATACTTTGCCGACATCCTTCACCAGGTAGTGATCAGGCAGCCAATTCGGCTGAAAATATTCGGGCAGCGGTTCGATGTCCTGCTTTAACGATGGAAATAAATCGTAAAGTATCTGATTGCGAAAATATGGCGCGGGATTCTCTTCCGTTGAAGAAAGGACACGGTCAATGAACCCGCCCATGGTGTATTCGGTATTCCCGTCACCCTTGTATCCCGCCTTGCCCTTCAAATCGTCGTTCAGCGAAAACTTCATATTTCCGAATTCCTGTTTGAAAAAAGCGGGACTCCAGCGTCGCAGGGCTTTCCACTCGCGAAGGGCGTCCGTAACGATTACGGGCTTGTTGGCGTAAAGATAGTCTTTCGCGAATTCCTCGTAGGACAGGTTTTGTCGGCGGTCTATTTCAGTTTTCATACGCTTTTCGATCACTTTCACCAGATTTTTCTCCAACACTCCTGGAGGTTAAGTTCTCGACAACGTCGAGGTGCGACGCATCCCTACACCACTATGATTGCTTTATTCATTTCACATTCCACGTCCACAAACTCAGCCGACGATCGGCCCCACGGTGTCTTCATCGATCGGCGTCGGTGGCCCGATCACCGAACGCGCGCCGGTGCCGGCAAAAACCTCAGTCATGAGGCTGTCCACTAATTGCAGATATTCACGTTTTCTTCGGTCCCAACTATGCATGTCGACGTAGCGATTTCCAGCAGCAATCAATTTCTCGCGAAGGGGCCGATTTTCGATGACCTCGCAGATAGCTTCTGCCAAGCCTTGAACGTCTCCGGACACAAAAAAACGAACCACCGAATCGTCAAAATAGTAATTGTCAATTTTAGTGCGGGAGACCACCACCGGCAATCCTTGCGACATGAACTCCATGATTTTCGTGCTGTAAGCTTCATTTCCGAAGGAATCTGCGCGTTTGGGAACGACTCCAACGTCCGCGTTCGCAATCACCTCCGCGACGGTTTCGATAGATGTAATGCCGGCAAATTTCACCTTGTCAACCAAACCCAACCGTTTCGTCTGTGCAACTAATTCCGGTTCCTCGTCGCCACCGCCGTAAATATGGAACTCCGCGTTGGGCACCCGTTTTTGTATCAGGGTGAATGCCTCGATCGCTATGTCCAATCCCTGGTGCCACTGAAAGCTGCCCGGAAATATGACGATGATCTTGTCGTCTGTGCGCGTCCGGTCACGGCGATAAAACAGGCTGGGGTCCACGTGATTCAGGAAAACCGAACACTTTTCTTTAGGGACTGAGCGCGAGAGCAGCTTCTCATACCACAAATGATTCGAGACGATTACGTAGTCCACAAATGCTGCTGACGCTTTTTCAATAAATTTCAATAACCCGACATAAAGATTGCCGGCCCCGGCGTCGAATTTATTGGCGAACAATTCCGGCACGATGTCGTGAATGTCAAGAATTATCCGTGTACCGGACATCTTCGGGTACCACGCCGCGAAAACCAGGAAGTCCGGAAGATTGTGTACGTGTACCAAATCGTAACGCATCCGATGATGGCGACGCGTGAGTAAACTAGAGGATACGAGAAAGAAGCGCATCAAACGCCAGGCGTAGGTCCACTTTCCTCGTTCATTCCGCACCCGATGTTGCACCCGGAAGACCGTAACGCCGCTTATATCTTCGATACCTAATGGGACACTGCCCCAAGCTAGGGCAATCACGTCAACCAGGTCGCCTCGCCTGACCAGTGCCTCCGCGTAGCGTCTCACCCGGTTATCGTTTTCGTAGCTGTTGTGCACTAGCATGCAAACTTTCTTGCGTGAATTGCGTGCTGCCTGCGGCACGGTGGCGCAATAGTAGCGCGACACTTCGCACGGCGTTGTGCTCCAATATGCGTCCGCGTATTTTTCCTTCGCATACGTTAAGAATTCCTCATAAAACGCCGCAGGAAACTCATCTTTTTTCGGTTTTCCGTCAAAACACATGTAATCCGGATGTGTGTTGAGCAACGCCATGCCCCCGCACGCCGCAACCCAGTCCAGTTTTTTCTTCCAGATTTCGATGTTGGGCTCGCGCAGCACCACGAAAAGCGTGAAGTCTTGAGGCAACGTATAGGGGAGCTCTACGAAACCACTGTCGTTTGGCCCCGGAACCCAGAAAGGAAAAATCGTCCCAACAGCGTCAGGCTCCGGCTCGAATGGATCAGTATCGAATGTCGACGCATCGTATTCCACGCCCAGTTGGTGTAGCCACGACAATCGATGCTGCATCAAGGGCGACCGGAATCCGCAGGCATTCCACTCTCGCAAAAAATTCCTGATCTGCGCCGCCTTTTCCGCAAATTCCTCCTTGGAAGCATAAAGCTTTCCGTCATGCTGCAAGCCATGAACGCCGACCTCAAATCCTTGGCCGGCCATTCTCTCGCGCAAATCGGGGCTTAAGTTGTATTCGCCTTCTGGAACGAAATTGAATGAGGAGCGAAACCCAATGCGTGTTTCCAACGCCGTCACTTGTTCGACGCGAGATAGCCCCTTGGCGCCCTCAACATCGTGGGTCAGAACAAACGCGAACTGTTTGCCGCCGGGCCATCCGGGCCAGCCTGGGGGGTGCACCCCGGCTTTCTGGTCGATCGGCCATGTACCCGCGTATCTCGCTAATCGAGATTGGGCCCGCTGTCGGCGTAGAGCCAGCCGAACTGACCAGGGTAGAAACGGTTTCAAAAAGTAGTAAATTTCATTCAACATGGCGTATCACGCGGTCCGAAAATATTGTCACATGTTTTCTACCAGATGGAATTCGGGAGCGATTTTCGTGCGCGTTTCGATACATGACAACTCAGACACCAAACCACAACATCCGCTCTAAACTATGTCAGGCAACCAGCCAGACCGCGGCAAGCTCACTTTTTTTCGCGTGCTGAGGATACTGCGGGGGAGCTAACGCGAAACCGTGAGAGCGCTTCACCCAGGTTTTGTACGAAGGTCTCTGAATTGTAGATGTCGTTGTCGATCCGCGAAGATCCTGGAGGCGGAATGGGCTCTATCTCGTCCAATTGGAATTCCCGCGCGATGTCCTCCACAATTTTTGGAGAGACCACCCGTTCTTGTTCCACGTAGGTGTTAATTAAGGCGTGCTCGCATAGAAGATTCACAACCCGTGGAATGCCGAGTGAATACATGTGAACAGTGTCCATCGCTTCGGGGCTGAATATCTGCTCCCCGGTCGTGCCCGCGATTCGCAACCGCTCGGCGATATATGCGTGCGTCTGTTCCTTGGTAAGCGGCGCCGTCTTGCAACGCAACGTGATTCGTTGTTTTAGCTGGCGCAATTGCGGCAGCTTCAATTTTTCTTCAAGTTCCGGCTGCCCGGAAAGCACAATTTGTAAAAGTTTTTCCGTGGAGGTCTCGAGGTTGGTAAGCATACGAATCTCTTCCAGCACCGGGTAGCTCAGGTTCTGGGCCTCGTCGATTATAAGTACCGCCGTCTCGCCAGCGCGGTAACGCTCCAGCAGCCACTGGTTCAGCTTCATCAACTGTTGGCTCTTGGTGCGCGATTCACAGACAATTTCGAATTCGGCCAGAATAAAATCGAACAAGTGACTGGTGTTCATCCGCGAATTAAAGAGAAATGCTGTCCGCGTGCGCCGCTGCCGCAGCCAATCCAGAAGCCGGTTCACCAGGGTGGTTTTCCCGGTGCCCACTTCCCCAGTCAGAGTGATGAAACCTTTCCGTGTCTGGATGCCGTACATGAGGCCCGTCAAAGCCTCTTCAATTTGCTTCGTCAAATAAAGATAACGAGGATCGGGATTGACATTGAACGGATTCTCTTTTAAGCCGAAGTAGCTCTTATACATTTGATCGATTCTCGCTAATTCTAACTGCTAACTGTCCCGACTCGTCCACTTCACACTCAACATATTCCCTTAACGCAGAACGAAAGGCCGAGTGTGCCACTGATACCCAACGGCAAGTTGATGTTGCGTAGAAGTGCCAGGGCTGCACAAACTAACTCCACAAGCAGCCAGATTGGTATTTACGATATATGCCGTATAACCGAAAGAAAGAAAAGAATTGCGGCCTATAGGGCGATCTAGCCCCACCCCAAAATAGTAGTTGTTGTATGAGGCTGCGGCCAAAGCTCCGACAGCTGCAAACGCGTGCTCGCGACCGTACCCAAGATTCGCGCGGGCGTTCCAAACCCGCGTGATTCGCCGCGTTGCATTCGCATATACGTTGTCCCCGGTAGCGCCTGCCAAAACGCCACTGCCGCCATTTGTGCCGTGGTTGTAGGACAGCGTGACGTTGCCCCACTCAAATCCATAAGTGAGAGACGCTCCTAAGGATAAGTTAGTCTGCTGTGTCTCGGTGCCGACCGGAACCCTGAACGTAGTGATCTCCGGTCCGGCGAAAAGCCCCAAACCAAGCCGCCCGGTGATCTTCCGTCCATAAGCTAAATTAAAGGTGTGATCGCCAATTGCTTGCGGATCGCCGGTAAAGTGATACGCCGTGAAACGATACAAAACCCCCAGCGTGTCCTTCTTTGTCAGCGTGTAGTTATATCCGATGCTCGCGATTACATCGTCATTATCGATATTTCCCGGATCCGTGAAACGCAAGAGGCCATAAGAACCGATGAGCGTAATGGATCCTCGCGGGCTCACTTCAAAATTCGCCTGTGTGGCAAACGAGTTGCTATACCGTGGCCCGTTCGAGAGCAGCACGGTCTGGTTGGGCAGGTATACCCCGTTTAGCAGCGGTGATACTGGCGAAAGCGAACCGCTCACACCTGGGGCCGCAATACCAGAGAGCCCTCCAAAGCCGAATTGACTCGTCGGCAAGTAAGCCAAATCGTCAAAAAACTGCAACTGCCAGCGCCGCCAGGTAAAACCCAGCACAAGTCCGAGTTGCTGGTAAGTACCGGTCCCTTCGTTGTCGGTAGAAAAATAACCGCCGCCGGAATAATTGAGAGCGAGATGCGAGTGCGCCCAAGCCTCCGACAAACTTAAGTTGCCCGCCAGAAATGTGGTGTCGGACCAACCTCCCCCGCTTGCGCCGCTTTGAACGGTATTAGCCACCTGGACGCCCGGCACCCAATAACTGTGTCGAAATTCCACTGTACCAAGTCCCGGAGTCTCTATGCCCGTCAGCGGCGAAGTGTCAGGCGTCAACGCGTTTGGATCGGTGCTGGTATCTTGTTCATTGGGGTCAATCAGCGGCGCATGTGCGGCAGGCTTCGGTTTGCCATTTTCTTCGGGTTGGTCCTGTGCGTACACTCCGGTCGCGCTAAACGCGCAGCAAATCACGCCAATAATCGCCCCACTCCTGAGAATCCATGTAATCCGACGTTTCATCTCATTCCTTCACGGCACTACGATTATGTCGCCGCCTTCGAGGATGATGTTCTGCTCCACGTTCTTACCGGAAATCACATCTTTGTAATTGAACGGGTGTTTCACCTGTTTCCCGTCTTCCATCCGCAGTATGTAGATCTTCTTTTCCCGCGCAAACTGCGTAAAACCGCCCGCACTCGAAAGCGCTTGCAATACCGTCATATTGGGCAGCAGCGGGAAAGCTCCCGGGCGCGCAACTTCCCCTGAAACAAAAAATTTGCGACTGTTAATTTCTGTAACGCCCACAGTCACTTGCGGGCTGGTAATATATTTCTTTAGGCCTTCCGCGATTTTCGCGGCCAGTTGATTCGTCGTCAGTCCTGAAGCCTGAACATCGTTTACCAGTGGTAGGGTTATTTTACCATCGGGACGAACTGGTACGACCCGCGAGATGTCCGGTTCCTTCCAGACGTCAATTCGGAGCATATCTTGTGGACCGATCTTATAGTCAGGATCGGTCGCGACCGTATTAGCCGATAGCGCTTGGTTGTGTCGGGCTGCATCGTTATTCTGCGGTGCACTCCGGGTTGCGGAGCCCCAGAGCCCTGAAAACAGGCTGGCGCTGATAATTAGGCCCACGAAGCTTCTCTGCATCATATATATTCTCCAGGCCTTCGAGTGAGATCTGATTGGGACCGGCCGGCAAGGTCCCAAGCTTGTTAAGTGTATATACCGCTCGGCGGACTGTAAACGCTACAGAAACACAATTTAGCCAATATACCGTCAAACACCCCACGGTTGGCTTTAGTTCCGAATCGCCATTCGCAAGGGTGCGCCTATTCGGGTGCACGTGTAGTACCAGAACCGCGTGGGGAGGCGCGCCGCGGAACTCGCTAACTTTCACATAAGAAGATGCTTATCATTTAAGATGTCAACCGATCCATTGAATTATACCTTTCCCTTCTCACAAAGTGGCAACCAGTTGCCTCCAACCTTAAACCGCTTGGCTCCGAGCCATTAATCTTTATCTCAACGACCCCCGACGCGTAAGAATCCCTATCGCACATCGAATGTATACTTTTCTTGGCGTCTTTTGGACATTCGCCGTGGTCCAATGGTTCTTTTCCCGGTGCCACGACCTCAAGATTAGGAGCTTTCGTGCAACGCGCTTTGTGGTCCGGATTCTTGCGCTCCTCGGAGAAATTCGCGGATCGATCAGCTTTATTTGCCGAGGGCAAGTTTCTGAAATATAGTGAGTTGCGCGCAGGGGCTTGCCGTGTCGCTGCGACCATCCAAGCGCATGTCGATCCCTCCGAAACAACTCTTACGGCAGTATTCACTTATCGTAGCCCGACCGCCTTTATTGGCGTTCTTGGTTCATTACTGGCAGGTAATGGATATGTGCCCTTAAACCGAACTTTTCCTATTGAACGCACGCAGGTGATGTTGGAGCGGTCCGGATGTCGCTCTATCATTGTCGATGAGGGTTCCCTCCCCCAGCTGAATAAGTTGCTGGAGACCACCTCTGCGCCCCTGCTCGTACTGGCTCCCGATGCTCTGGACCTGACCTCCTACAAACAGCAATGGCCACAGCACACCTTTCTTGCAGATCACGAACTTAAGCCCGCGGAACGCTGGCGAGAGCCGGCTTTCGAACTCGATTCCATCGCGTATCTCTTGTTCACTTCCGGCAGCACTGGCATTCCCAAGGGTGTTGCCGTAGCTCAGCGTAACGTCACCGCCTTTCTGGATTACATGGTGGAACGCTACGAAATAACGGAAACCGACCGCCTGTCTCAAATGTTCGATATGACTTTCGATTTATCGGTCTTTGACATGTTCGTCGCCTGGGAGCGCGGTGCCTGCTTATTTTGCCCTTCGCAAAAAACATTGATCAAACCCGGCAAATTCATCAAAGACTCCGAACTCACGATTTGGTTTTCGGTGCCCTCCACCGCCGTATTTATGAAGCAGCTCGGCATGCTGAAGCCCGCGCAGTATCCCTCGCTGCGTCTCAGCTTATTTTGCGGCGAACCGCTACCGGTATCCTCGGCTACTGCCTGGCTCGAAGCCGCGCCCAATTCCATATTGGAGAATCTTTACGGCCCCACCGAGCTGACCATCGCCTGCACGCGATACCGCTGGGATCCCGTGTGTTCGCTTGCCGAATCGGAATTTGGCATCGTCCCCATCGGTTATCCGTACCCCAACATGGGTGTTCTCGTCGTGGATGATAACTTGCTAGAGGTTTCCCCGGGGCACGAGGGCGAGCTCTTGATGAATGGTCCACAGATGTCTCTCGGCTATTGGAAAGATCCGGCAAAAACGGCCGCGGCTTTCCTTGCCCCCCCTGGCAAAAGCGAAATCTACTATCGCACTGGTGATCGGGTTCGCCGCCCGCTGGGGAACGCCCCGCTGACGCACTTGGGTCGCATCGATTCGCAGGTCAAAATTTTTGGTCATCGCGTTGAACTTGGTGAAGTGGAATCAAAAGTTCGCGACGCCTGCGGTTATGACGGAGTCGTCGCCGTTGGATGGCCAAAGACCGATAGCGGTTTTGGTGGTGTTGAGGTCTTTATTGAAGGCCGGGAATCGGCTCTCGAAAAATTACGCAGCGCAGTAGCCAAAGATTTGCCGGAATACATGGTTCCCCGGCGATTTCACTTCATGGACAGATTGCCCCGCAACGCGAATAATAAGTACGATCGTAAAGCCATGCAAAAATTGTTGGAAGAGGGCCTATGAACGCGGCAACGCCGGATGCGGTTCAGGATTTCTTGCGGGAATATGTAGCGAAGTATTTGCGCGGGCAAGGTCGCGAAGTTCCCGCCGATCTCTCCGACGATTGTGATCTTCTTCTTTCTGGATACGTCGACTCCCTCGGTTTACTGGAATTGATGACCGCCATCCAGGATCACTTCGGCCGTGAAATCGATTTCGATGAGCTGGACGCCGAGCAAATGACCATTGTGGGTCCCCTGAAAAGATTCGTCGCCGAAAAGCTCGCAAGACCTTGAAGTATTAACCGGTTGGCGGCAACTTCGGAAAGGCATTTGTGAATACTCGTACGATCTCGAGGCCTTGACTTCCCGGCACAATCTGAACTGCTCCCCGGTCCCTACTAATTTTCGATACGCTATAATTCCGTTGTAAGTACCGGAGTCTCTGTTGACCGAAATTTCATCTGCGGTTAAAACGCCACGCGTATCAATCGAGAATTTCCGTGGAGATTTTACCCAGCTGGCCTCCTTGATGCAGGTCTCCTGGGCTGAAAATCCCGGCCAAACGTTGTTGTACACCTCCGAATTCCTGACCTCTTGTTTCGAGTACCCCGAGATGGACTTTTCCTTGGCGCCCGCCATCTATGTTGAATCGAAACCCGTAGCCTTCGTGGCTGGCTTTCCTCGGCATGTGAAATTTAACGGCCGCAAACAAAAAATTATTGTCATCACGTTCTTGACCGTCCTGCCCGAGTATAAAAAAAAGGGTTTGGGAATCATGGTGTGGAGTGAGCTCGTTAATCGCGCCCGAGCCGCCGGTTTTGACGGCATGGTGAACTACTGCGTGGATGGCGAACCGATGAATGCCATGATCGTAGGCAGTTGCAAGCGGCTCAAATTGCCTGTCGCGCGTATTTATTCCGCGCGCTACATGTCGACCGTTTTGCGTTCCGCTAATGACAACCATTCGAATGACAACAAGCTAGCTGCCGGCATGTTTCTCGAGTTGGCAGCTCCACTGGTCGACAGCCATCCCCTTGCGCGCACATGGTCCAAGCCTGAAGCCGAATGGCAATGTATTCGCCGTTCTCAACCGCTCACAGAAACATTTTCCACCGGAGGTCGCTCCGGTTTGCTCACCGGTTACATCATGTCCATATCCGACAAACTGCACACCAAGTGTCTTCTTATAGAAGATGTTCTTTGGGGTACTTTGACAGCCGAAGATCGGCAAACTCTCCTTCAGGAATTTCTGAAGAAAGCGGCCAACGCTGGCGTTCGGCTGGCAACCGTACCGGTGTTGGGTTACGCCGACATGGAGCCCTTCAAAAAAGCGCGATTTCAGAGCACTCGCCGTGTTCTGCACGCCTATCTGACCCTGTGGTCCGCGGGGCACCCAGATCTTCCAGTCGAGCCTCTACCATCAATGTACCTGGATGTTCTTTGAGATTTAAAATACTAAGTGCGAATCTAACTGGCTAAGGCGGTCATGAACCTTATCGAAGCTCTTGAAATCTCCCGAAAACCTGTGGCGCAGGATGCCAAATTACTGCGCGTTTTTCTGGCATGTGGTTTTACCCCACTACATTTGCAAAACTTTTTGTCCGCTCACCTACGTCAACAGTTCCCAGACAATCGCGTCGAGATTAAAACCGGTCTGTTCGGCGATTTAGTTGGTTCCTTGGAACGCATTGACGCCAAAACTCTGGATGGTTTGACGGTCGCCATGGAGTGGTCTGACCTTGATTCACGCTTGGGCATTCGTGAACTTGGTGGCTGGCAAGTTTCCGATGTCCACGAAGTCATTTCTTCCGTGGATCGTCAGCTCTCGCGCTTGCAGCGCGCGATAAAAATGGCAGCGCGCTCGGCGCCGGTCGTGGTTTCCTTGCCCACCCTCGCATTGCCGCCGTTGTTCTACACCCCTCCAAATATAAACAGTGCGGAGAAAACAAAATTACTCCTGTCCCTCGCAAAATTTGCGGCCGATCTTGCCGAAGAGCCCGGCATTCGAGTTCTCGATTCACAGGCCTTGGACTCCCTATCTCCACCCGCTGCGCGCTTTGATATCAAATCCGAAATTCTCAGCGGCTTTCCCTACAAGTTACCCCACGCTTCGACGCTCGCCCAATCGTTGGCCTCTTTGCTGCAGCCGCGCAGTCCCAAAAAAGGTTTAATCACCGACTTGGATGACACTCTGTGGTCTGGGATTCTTGGTGAAGTTGGCGTGGATGGTGTCAATTGGAGTCTTGAGCATCACAGCCATATTCACGGCTTATACCAGCAATTTCTGTCCTCGCTCGCCAGTGCCGGGGTTCTCGTTGGTGTTGCTAGCAAAAATGATGCAGCCCTCGTCCAGCAAGCCTTCGATCGCAAGGATTTGCTTCTCAAAAAAGACAAAGTATTCCCTTTCGAAGTGCACTGGCACTGCAAATCGGATTCCGTGCAGCGCATTTTGAAATCCTGGAATATCGGCCCGGAAGCGGTGGTTTTTATTGACGACAGCCCCATGGAGGCTGCGGAAGTAAAAGCCGCATTCCCCGCCATGGAATGTCTGGTCTTCAAAAAAGATGATTACCAGTCCGTGTGGGATTTGCTTGCAAATCTTCGGGCATCTTTCGGCAAAACCGCTATTTCCAAGGAAGACGCGATTCGTCTTGAAAGTTTGCGCAGCACGGCGCCCTTGCTCGACGCCTTGGGCCGGGATGGCAATGCCTCCGATGAGTTTTTGAAACGTGCCGACGCTTTTGTTTCATTTGATTTCACCAAGCGCCCCAAAGACGGCCGGGCCTTCGAATTGGTCAATAAAACAAATCAATTCAATTTGAATGGCAAACGTTTCAGTGAATCGGAGTGGACCAAATACCTTGCCGATCCCGCGAGCTTCCTGGTCACTGTTACTTATCAGGATAAATACGGGCCACTGGGGAAGATCGCCGTCTTGTTAGGCAAGGTCCACAAAAAGAAACTGCACATTTCCGCTTGGGTGATGAGTTGCCGCGCTTTTTCGCGCCGCATCGAACATCACAGTCTCAAGAGGCTTTTCGATAAATTTGACGCCGACGAAGCGGTTTTCGATTTTCAGTCCACCGAAAGAAATGGCCCAACGCAGGATTTTTTTCTGGAATTAGTCGGCGACCCGCCACAACCCGGTCTAAAAATATCGCGCGCCTCGTTTCAGGAAAAGGCCCCGCCCCTGTTTCACCGTGTGGAGGAAATGTAGATGTCCGAATTGGATAACCGTCTGACCCGCTGTTTCGCGTCGGTGTTTCCAACGCTTCGGCCCGATCAAATTCAAGCGGCCAGCGCGGACACCGTCCCGGCTTGGGACTCATTGGCCGCCGTCACGCTGATCGCCATCCTGGAGCAGGAATTCGACACCCAAATTGACTTGATGGAAATGCCGGAGTTAACTTCGTACAGCGCTGTCCACGACTACCTGCAAAGACAAATCAAATAGGCGCATCGATTTTTTTATCGAACTTCTAACCTCTAATCTCGGATCTCTAATTTAGTCTCGAACCTCTAATTCCGCACTAAAATAAGTGCAGTCCGGATGCTGAAATACCAGCGCGCTCACACTCGCTTCCGGATCCATCATGAATCCTTCCGTCAATTGCACGCCAATTTCTTCCGGCTTCAACAATTGCCACAATCCAACCTGATCCTCCAGGTCCGGACACGCCGGATATCCAAAGCTGTAGCGCTTCCCGCGATATCGCGAAGTGAATCGTTGCGCCATCGTCAAATCCGGCGGATCAGGGAAGCCCCAATCCTCACGAATTCTGCGATGCAACCACTCCGCGCAAGCCTCTGCCGATTCAATCGCTAGCGCCTGCAAGCCGTGCGACTTAAAATAATATCCATCATTCTTCGCTTTTTCTGAACGCTCACGCACGTCTTCGCCAGCGGTCACCACAAATAACGCCAGGTGATCCCGTTTCCCGTCTCGCGCCGGCAAAATGTAATCGCTCAAACAGAGTTGGTCGCCCACCCGTTGCCGCGGAAATTGAAACGTATGCAGCGCTGTACTCTCGCCAGGCGCAAACAACTGAATGGAATTGCCTTCCGCCTCAGCCTCAAAAAATTGCCACACCGCGCGCACTTTCATAAACTGGGCCGCTTCCGCTTTTACTTCTTCCATGCTTTCGTACAGCTCCACAGCTTTCGCGTCGCGCTCCGCAAAGCGCTTCACAAAATCTCCGCGAAAACCCATGTGCCGGCCGTACAACATGTAGGGATTGATATAGCTCCAGATATCTCTCAAATCCGGAACCAATCGAACTTTCCGATCCAGCGTCGCTACTTCCTGTATCGGCAAATCCGCGCGAACTTTTGGCGACCGTGTCACCGCAGGCTTGGCATTCACCACTACCGTCGTCGTCACACTGACGCCATTCCCGGAGAACGTATGCTGGTGCATCACCTCATCGCGCGTTCCCGGATCCATCAACTCGTTCATCAACCGCAATCCGGTCATCGCATCCTTGGCATAAAAAACCGCTTGGCCATAAGTCGGCCCTATCTTGTTTTGCGTGTATTTCGCCGAAAGAGCCGCGCCTCCCACCAACAACGGCACCATGATCCCTGCATCTTTCAAATCGTTGGCAGTGATCACCATCTGTTGCGCGCTCTTCACCAGCAATCCAGACAGCCCAATCGCATCAGGGTGATGTTGTTTGTAGGCCTTGATCAATTCTTCCGGCGGAACCTTGATGCCCAGGTTCACAACGTCGTATCCGTTGTTCTTGAAAATAATCTCCACCAGATTTTTGCCGATGTCGTGCACATCTCCCTTTACCGTGGCCAGCACCACCTTGCCGCGCTTCGCGGTATCCGCCTTTTCCATGAATTGCTCAAGATGGCTGACCGCCGCTTTCATCGCTTCCGCGGATTGCAACACCTCCGCGACGATCAGCTCATTCGCGTTAAACAGCCGCCCCACTTCCGCCATGCCCGCCATCAGCGGCCCATTCACGATATCCAGCGGCGCAGTTCCTTCGCTGCGTTTACGCTCTAAATCCGCAACTAACCCGTCGCGCGTGCCTTCGATAATGTAGTTGGCCAGCCGTTCATCCAACGGCAAATCCGCGGCGCTGATTTTCTGTTTCTTGGTTGCCGTGCGGAAATGTTCCGCAATCGCCGCGATGCAGTATTGGTTGACCGCTGCTTTTTGTTCTTTACTCTGCTGACGCCAATCTTTCGGCGCATTCGCCAAAAGTGCGGCTTGTGGATGCTCCGCTGGCACATTCGTCGGCGGATGGGAAAACAATAAATTCTCCGCCAATCGTCTCTCGTGCTCCGGAATCGAAGCAAACCGCTCCAGCTTTTCCGTATTCACGATCGCCAGATCGAGTCCCGCTTTGGTGCAGTAATAAAGAAAAACCGAATTGACCACTTCCCGTGCGCCAGGCGGCAATCCAAACGACACATTGGAAATCCCCAATATCGTTCGCGTATCCGGCAAGGCCTGCTTGATTAATCGAATGCCCTCAACCGTCTCAACCGCCCCGCCAATATAATTTTCATCCCCCGTCGCGCACGGAAACACCAACGGATCAAAAATAATGTCTTCCGGCCCTAACCCATATTTCTCCGTCAGCAGTTTGTAGCTGCGCTGCGCAATGGCCAATTTGCGTTCGCGGGTAAACGCTTGCGCCTGCTCTTTATCTTCATCAATGCAACCCACCACCACCGCCGCCCCAAAATCGTGCGCCAGCGGCACCACTCGTTCGAATTTCTCTTCGCCATCCTCCAGGTTGATGGAGTTAATAATCGACTTCCCCTGGCAATACGTAAGCGCAATCTCAATCGCCGACGGATCGGTGGTGTCGATCATCACCGGCGTTTTCACCTTGCGAATCAATTTTCCGTAAAACGGCTCAATATCTTTTTTTTCATCGCGTTCCGTGCTTTGCAGGCACACGTCCACAATGTGTGCGCCGCCGCGAACCTGCCGCCGTGCCACTTCGCTGGCCTCTTCCCACTTTTCTTCCGCAACCAGGTTCTTGAACAGTCGCGACCCAATCACGTTGGTGCGCTCGCCCACCAGCAAAGGCCGCGTTTGCTCGTCCGCTTCGATGGTTTCAATCCCCGAATAAATCGCGCGGTGACTCTCCGCCGGCCGTTGCCGCGGTTTCTTGCCTTCCACCATCTGCGCAATTGCGCGGATGTGCTTCTCCGTCGTTCCACAGCACCCGCCAATAAAATTCAACCATCCCTGATCGACAAATTTTTCTAGTTGCGCGGCCAGCGTCGTCGGCGTTTCCAGGTATTTGCCTTCTTCATCTGGCAAGCCGGCATTCGGATAGCACGACACATACGCATCCGTCAGTTGGCTCAGCGTGCGAATGTGGTCGGTCATGAACTCCGGCCCAGTTGCGCAGTTCATACCAAACGCCAGCGGTTTGGCATGTCGCAGCGACGCCCACAGCGCCTCCACCGTCTGCCCAGCCAGCATGCTCCCCATCGGCTCAATCGTCACCGAAACGATGAAAGGCACTTGCGTGCCGATTTCTTTGGAAAGTTGTTGAATCGCCAGAATCGCTGCTTTGATATTTCGCGTGTCCTGGCACGTTTCGACCAGTAGCAGGTCCACCCCGCCTTCCACCAGCCCATGCGCCTGGGTGTAGTAAGCGTTCCGCAGTTCCTCAAACGTTACGCCACCCGTCACCGTAATAGCCTTGGTCGTTGGCCCCATGGCTCCCGCTACGAACCGCGGCTTCCCGGCGGTACTCAATTCATCAGCAGCCTGCCGCGCCAGCTCCGCCGAAAGTTTATTCAGCAAATGCGCATCAGCGGATAATCCGTATTCCGCCAGCACAATGGGCGCCCCGCCAAAGCTATTGGTTTCGACAATGTCGGAGCCCGCCTCGAAATACTTCCTGTGAATGTCCAGAACCACATCGGGTCGCGTACGGACTAAATTTTCATTGCAGCCCTCCAGCGCCGCTCCTCCGAAGTCTTCCGCGGTCAGGTCGCGCTGTTGAAGCATGGTGCCCATCGCGCCATCGAGCACCAGGATTCGCTGCGAAAGTAGCTCCCGCAGAGCTTGCGCCGATTTGGTGAAATCTCGCATCTTGTCTTTAAGAGTGTGTCCTTTAGAGGTTTGCGCCGTACTCTTATTTTACCCGCGTTCATCACAGGAACCGAATCCCATGCATTAAACGTCTAATTTATGCCCTTGAATGGTGATTCTCCCTTGCCGGTCGCCAGCCTATTTGAGCCAAAATGCCTCGTAGCCGTTACGTAACGGTTCAAGAACACTTGTTGTCAATAGCCTTGCCCCTGGTCCCGGTTTTCACTACGCTGCAATGAGGCAAACCGTGACTAGGCAAACCTTAACTAGACAAACCGTGGCTAGGCAAACCGTGGCGACCAAGCGGTCAACTCCCAAACTAAGCGTCTGCATCCTCTCGCCCCACCCGCTCGTCCTTGGCGAGTTTGAACGCATTCTTGCTAAAGCGGATTTCAAGGTCATTTCCACTCAACTGGAATCCACGTTAGCTCCCGACCTTCGCAGCTTCGAGCCCCCGGTAGCGCAGGTGTACGTGATCGATGCACACGCCTCCAAGCCTGCGACCGGCGCGCTCCTCGCGAACCTGATGGAACGCTTTCCCGAGGCCCGCTTGATCGTTGTGGGTGAACAACACAATGAAGCCAACAGTTACGCGCTGCTTCGACTCGGCGTCAAAGGCCTGTTGACCTACGCGGAAGCCCGCGAGCAACTCACGCGTGCTTTGCCCTTAGTCGCCATCGGTGGCTTCTGGGTGCCCCGTCAACTGCTTTCCGGTTTCGTGGACTCCATACTCACCGGCCAGGGTCGCCGCCTCAAATCCGACTCCGTCACCAATTTGAGCCGCCGCGAACAGGAAGTTCTCGATTCGCTCCTCGAAAATCTCTCCAACAAAGAAATTGGCAGCCGTCTGAATATTGCCGAGCGCACCGTAAAATTTCACGTGTCCAATTTGCTCAGCAAGTTTGGCGTCCGCCGCCGCGCTGACCTCATCCTCCTGACTTTCCAGCGCCGCATGGCTCAAAGCTAAGGCTTCGTTCTTTACTGTTCGTGACCCTCCACCCCCATACTGACAACCCGCATCCATTCTGTTAGCGTTTTACGTCGGCATTCTTCTGCTTTCATGGCGACGACATAGCTTCCTCCATTTGGGTTGCCCCTGCGCAGCTAAGGAGAATTCTCATTGAACGTTCTGGTTACGGGCGCTGCAGGTTATATCGGCAGCATTTGCAGTGAGGTCCTGCTGGCGCGTGGGATAAACGTAATTGCGCTGGATAATCTACTGGAGGGTCATCGCGAAGCCGTCCCACAGGACGCCATCTTCTGCCATGCCGATCTTGGTATCCGTTCGCAAATTGAAGATGTTTTCACTCGCCATAAAATTGACGCGGTAATGCACTTCGCTGGCGAAGCCCTGGTCGCCAAATCCGTTCGCGAACCGAGCACCTTTTATGCCGCAAACATAGCCTGTGGCGTGAATCTTCTCGACGCTATGGTTCGTCACGGAATTAAAAACCTTATCTTTTCTTCCACTGCCGCCACCTACGGCGAACCCGAAATCGTGCCCATCCCCGAAAATCACCGCAAAAATCCCATCAACCCTTATGGCAAATCCAAGCTGGTATTTGAGCAGATTCTCGCCGACTACCGCGCCTACACCGGCCTGGCTTACGTAACGCTACGCTACTTCAACGCCGCGGGCGCATCGCAGCAGCGCGGTGAAGCGCATCGCACCGAGACCCACTTGATCCCGCTCGTTTTGAACGCTGCAAGCGGCGCAAGACCCCATGTGGACGTGCTTGGCACTGATTACCCTACGCCCGATGGCACCTGCGTTCGCGACTTCGTCCATGTCCTCGATATTGCCGACTCCCACCTGCGCGCGCTTCAGGAAATTGAGCGCGTCGCGGGAGAAGCTTTTAATGTCGGCAACAGCCGCGGTTATTCCATTTTAGAAGTCATCGACGCTGCTGAGCGCGTCACCGGCAAAAAAATCCCGCGACAACTGTCTCCGCGCCGCCCGGGTGACCCCGCAGTCCTGGTCGCCAGCAAGGAAAAGCTGAAAACCATGCTGGGATGGGAAGCCACCCACTCTTCGTTGGAAGAAATCATTTCTTCAGCGTGGAACTGGAAGCAGAGACATCCTCGTGGTTACGCGGAAGCTGTCCCCGCACAAGGAATCAACAAATAAATGGGGTCTGCCACTGGTTTTTTCTACACTGACCGCCTTAAAGATCACGCGACCTAATTCGAAACCATGCCGACTTTTTACATTGAGCAGTTTGGATGTCGCGCCACCCAAGCCGATGGCGCCGCGCTTGAAGTTCAATTGCTGCAACGTGGCTACACCCGAGCGGCCAAAGCCGCAGCCGATATCGTGGTCGTAAACACTTGCACCGTTACCTCCGCCGCCGACGCCCAAGCCCGTGACGCCATTAGGAAAATCACCGCGCAAAATCATGCTGCCCGGGTGATTGTCACTGGCTGCTACGCTCAACGTGCTCCCGAAGAAGTGGCCGAACTTCCCGGCGTCGCCTGGGTAGTAGGGAATTCGCACAAGCCGGAATTGCCAGCACTCATCGAAAGACTTCCCATCGCGTCGGCTCCCAGTGATTTCATTCCCGCTCTTTCCCTGCGACTGGCATCCACCCCGCTGCAGCAACGGTCAGCACAAATTTTAACCGGTGAATTCGAACGCAAACCGCTCTCGAGCTCTCCAGTATTCAACTCCGAAGGGAATCAAAGTCACACTCGTCCCACCCTCAAAATTCAGGACGGCTGCGACTCTCGCTGCGCGTACTGCGTGATCCCGCAAGTCCGCGGAAAAAGCCGCAGCCTGCCAGGCGAAACCGTACTGCAGCAGATCAACCAACTTTGCGGTTCAGGTGTAAAAGAAATCGTTCTGAGCGGAATCAATATTGGGACTTACGGCCGGGACCTCAGTCCCCGTATTACTTTTTCAGAATTGCTGCGCCGCATTCTCAGCGAAACGCCCATCGAACGCCTGCGCGTTAGTTCCATCGAACCCATGGATGTCACCACTGACCTCATCCAATTTTTTGCCGCCAACGATCGTATGGCCCCGCATTTTCATATGCCTTTGCAAAGCGGGGCGGATCGCATCCTCGCCGCCATGCATCGCTGGTATCGCGCCGAACACTACGCCCGCCCCGCCCATTTAATCCGCGAACATTTGCCCCACGCGGCCATTGGAGCTGACGTCATCGCGGGATTCCCCGGCGAAACCGCCGAAGACCACTCCACCACGCTCGCATTCATCGAGAGCCTTCCTCTCACTTATCTGCACGTATTCTCCTTCTCCAAGCGGCCCGGTACGCAGGCCGCCGCACTTGCCAACGAAGTTCCCGCGGCGGTTATAAAAAATCGCGCCCGGGAGCTGCGCACTGTCGGTGAAAAAAAGTCCGCTGCTTTTCGCAACGAACAAATCGGCGCTAAATTGCGCGTCCTTACCCTCCAATCGGCGCACCGTTCGTCGAACCATGTGGCAAACCAGGAATCATGTGATGAAACCGTGCCCGTGAATGAAAGAAACCCGGGCAACGAATCTACCTACACTCCATCACTCTCCAGCAATTATTTGCGTGTGCGGTTGCGCGCCCATTGGCCCGCCAATCAGTGGATCAATGCTCGTATCTGCGCCGTCGAGAGAAATGATTTAATCGCGGTGTGCGAAGACTATTAGATCCAATGGGCTGCCGGAGAAACCTAATTTGCAGCATTACCGTCTAGGAAAAGTGGCTGCGATGGGTTGCGAAAAGCGACTGTGCCCAAATTAGGGGGATGGTGGCTTTGATGGCGAGCTTTAAGCCCTTGCTGCCCGCGTCAACGGACGGGCCTTCCGATTGTCGGCCTCTCGTTCGCTTGAGCTTTCGCGGTTTTCACCGGATTCGGTCTGTTGCTTCAAATCTTGAGAGTCGATGCTACGGGTCCACGCGGGCCATCTATTCACCTCTTTAGAAACAGCCTCCAACGCATCATACTGACAGCTTCATATAGCCTTTCTCATACCGCAAATAGGACCAAAACGATCCAGAGACTCTTGGGTTAGACGTTCCGGCATTCCAATTGATTACTTTTCCGTCTGCGGACTTCCGGTTAGTCATTTGGAAGACATTTGGATAATTTCTCGGGGAAACCCCTAGGAACGGCATGAACGGGATTTTCCCCGAATCTGTGATGGTATCCAACTGAATGGAATTGTCATGCAGTTCCAAA